>CAMPGU010000057.1 GCA_946885645.1 uncultured Haloferula sp. | reverse complement strand
GTGGAACTCGCCTGTGCCGTCATTCTCCTCAATGCCCTTTTGAGATAGCTTCTAGAGCTGGTCCGCTATCGCCTCGGCGATCGGCGCGAGGGCGGCACGTCCGCTGGCGTGCGGCTTCGCCCGTGCAAAGTCGGGCGCGAACACCTGCCGGATGAGTCCGTCCACCAGGCCGCGGTCGCGGAAGCACAGGTTGAGCTCGCGATTGATGCGCATGCTCAGGGTGTCGAGATTGGCGGAACCCACGCAGGCCCAGCCGTCACAGATCATCACCTTCAGATGGGTCATCCCCGGGTAGGCGTAGGCCTTGCCGCCGGCCTTCACGAGTTTGTCCGCAAAGGCACGGTTGGCGAGATCCATGATCTTGGAATCGTTGCGACCGGGATAGACGAGCCGCACATCCACACCGCGGCGTGCGGCATCCTGAAGCGCTTCCGTGATGTCGTCGTAGGCGACGTAGGGGTCTTCGATCCAGATCCGCTTCCGCGCGGCGCGGATGCCAAGCAGCATGGCCTTGCGAATCTCGTAGCGGCCTGCCGCAGGATCGGTGCGCAGGATCCGGAGAGGCACCTCGCCAGGGACTGCGGGTACCGGCTCCACGACCGGCTTCTTTTGGAAAACCCCGAAGAAGCCCAGCGGATCCGCGCGGCGCCAGGTATGGTTGTAGTCCTCCTGAAGCTTTGCGACCGCCGGGCCTTCCACGCGGAACATGAGGTCATGCCACTCGCTGTAATATTCGCGGCCGATGTTCATGCAGCCCATCAGCGCGATCTGCCCGTCGAAGACATGGAGTTTGGTATGATCGCAGACGAGCCATGGATTCAGCATCGAGCGGACCTCCACGCCCGACCCGTCGCGGAAATAACGGCTCATGCTCGGCGGCGGCGAAAAGCCCGGCGGGAAAGGCGTTTCCGGCGGCAAGGCTGCGGAGGTGGAGCTGCCGAGGTCGTCGAAGATCACCCTTACGTCCACTTCCGCGGAGCGCTTCTTCAAGATGTCCGCATAGCGCACGGCGATGTCGTCGTTGTCGTATATGTAGACCTGTGCGTCGATCGAGCGGCGGGCCGCGGCGATCTGCCGCTGGAACTCCGGGAAGAAACGCTTTCCATCCACCAGCCAGGTCACCTTTCCCGGCACCGGCGCAGGCAGGCGTTTTTCGTCGAGCAGCATCTCGAATCCATCGCCCCCGGGCGCCTGCTCCGGCGCGTAGCGGAACTCGCGTGCCCCGGGGAAATTCCCCGCAATGAGCTGCCGCGGCCGCTGCCATAGCACCACCCCGCCGATGCGGACCGTGCTCCCCGGCCGCCGCGCCAGGCTGAGAACGGTGCCGCGCGCCAGGCTGGAGCCGAACTTCATCATGGGCATCCCCTTGCCGGCCTCCGGTTTGCGGAGTCCCGACGGGTAGCGGTAATTGCGCGTCAGGTCGCCGCAAGAAGGGACCAGAGCGAGGGCCGCGGTCAGCAGTAGCACCTTGAAGGCAAGCATTCTAACGCATCGCCGGTCGATGCGGACGCGTCAAACGGATTTCGGATGACCCCGCGTGCCGGCTCCCGGAAGTGCGCCGTTACTTCTTCTTCAAACGCCCGGCGAGGTAAGGCCCGCAGGCCACTTCCTTGCCATCCTTGAACCGGATCATATAGGCCTTGCCGGTGGTGGAGGACTTCGTGGCCGCCTTTGCGATGAAATCCTCCGCCGTGTGAATATCGTCCCGGTTGGCGTTCCACTTCCCGCGCAGGAACTTGGCGGCCGTCGCAGCATCGTACTCCTTGCCGTTACGGACGAAGGCCGCGTCTTGCAGGTTTTTCACATGCGCAATCAGGCCTTCGATCCGCGCTTCCTCCCTGCCGGGGTCCGCAGCCTGCGACAACGAAACACCTGCGATCGAAAGGACAAGCGCGACCAAGGAGCGAAGAAGGGAAATTCTCTTCATCATCTCGCCACCTTAGCCTGATTCGGCAGATCCACAACTTCTCGCCGCAGCCGAAATCAGGGTGCATCCTTCAGCCCGATGCGCGGCGCTCCCGCTCAGGGAGCCGGAGCTCAGATCTAGGAGATCCGCAGTCCCGACCTCTTCATTGCGAATGTCTCAAGGCTATCTCAGAACGACTCCGGCGCGATTTGAATCTGCACTATTCCGATGAGTTACTTAAAGAAAAGCCACCGGCCCGCTGGGGACCGGTGGCCAAGTGTGCTTAGAGGGGGGGACTCAGCGGCGCTTCTTGCCTCTGGACTTCGGCACCTTCACTTCCACGGTGTCGGTGGCCGTGTTGCCGGATTCATCCGTTGCCTCCACGGTGATCGTGTAAGTGCGTTCCCTGTTGCCGGCGCGTTTCGCCCGCAGTTGGACCGTATCTTCATCAACGATTACGGAATCCGTGGTTCCACCGTCGCTCGAGGTAACGGAGACGATCTCCGTGGTTACTTCGCCGCAGGCATCCTCGGCTTCCACCGTCAGGTTCACGGTCTTCATCTTCCCATTCGGCGGCCAGAGGGTCGCGGGGTCAGCCTCGATGCTCTTGATCTCGGGCGCTACCGTGTCTTCCACGGTGACGGTAGTTTCACAGCTCACCGCGACGTTGGTCCCGTCGGAGACCGAAACGGATACCGTGTGCTCGCCAAGCCCCAGGTCCACCTCCAAGGGGACTTCCTCGCTGGTGGTAGTGCCGCCGGAAGGAACTTCGATTTCGGGCTGGGCCACTCCGTCGATCGTCCAGACCACCACCAGGGAGTCACCCTCGGCGTCCTCCACCCGGGCGACCAGCTCCACCGGCGTTTCTTCGTGGGAGGTACACTCCACCGTCGTTTCCTCGGGGCAGGTCACCGTGGGCTCGCCGCTAGCCTGGACCAGTTGGCCGCGGATTTCCCCGTCGGGATTGGCAGCGGTGTGCACGTTCACGTACAGCTGCCCGGCCAACAGGCTCGCTTCGTCGGCGTCGCTGAGCGCTACGGAGCCGATGATCACTCCGCCGTCCCCCGGGATCGGTGCGGCCAGATGCTGGACGGCGGTGAAAAAATCATGGATCGGACCAGCAGTCCCCGTCGCCGGGGCGGGACCGTGGATATGCGCGGCCGTGGCAGGTCCGCTCAGGTTGGTAAAGCCCCCGAACGAGCCGTAGCCGATCGGTAGCGAGAGCAGATTACTATCCGTATCGTAGGTGATGCCGGCCAGGATCTCTCCTCCGCTTCCGGTCCCCGTGGCAGCGGGGACTTCGTTGGCGGGGCTCAAGCCGGTAGCGGGACTACTGCCGGCGGGCGAGATGTCGAATTTCAGGATCTCCGCCTGCAACGGGAGGACCGCTGTGGCGAGGAGTGCTTGGATCAACAGCTTCTTTGTCTTCATTTCGGTGTGTTTTTGGTGTTTCTCGCGGGAAGGGCGTGAAACAGTCGTTGGCGCGCTGTCCTCCTGCCCTCCCGGCGAGCCGCCCCTCCCAGCAGGCACCACACCACCGGCCTCATTCCGGCCGAACGTTGGTAACGCCGAGCCTCCCGCCCGATGGCCTCCACGGGCCGGTTGCAGATCGCCCCGACGGCGAGTGCATATCGCCTCGTCGCTCAAGATTCCGTCGCTACACCGCGTGGTTCGACAAGCGGTTTGGCGCGTCGCCCTGCCACTACCGCTGCCGTCAACCGCTTGCAGCAAGCACCGCTCATCGGTTCCCGATTTTAGGGCTATCGGTCGATGAGAATCCGGCAAGATCCCCTCTCACCGGGACCGACACCTCCCCGGGGCACGCGTGCTGCCTCAGGGTTTACCTGCTTCCGACAGACGCCGGATCTCCGCAGCGCTCAGCGCGCTGGAGAAAATCGCCAGCTCGTCGATGCGACCTTGCAAGGCGCGCCGGAAATCCTTGGGACTCGTTTTCTCCCTCGATGCAAGCAGCCGATCTCCCTCTCGCAGGGCCCAATTCCCCACCTGCACGATGCCGGGCTTCAAGGGGCCTCTCGTTCCGATCGGCTGCGAGGCGATGGCCTTGCCATCCAGGAAATGGGTCACCAATCCGGTGGTGCCATCGAAGCTCGCGGCCATGCACCTCCATTGTCCCAGGTTCGCCCTGTGGAAAACCGACGGGCCATGGAGCGGCTGCCATTCGCCCTCCTCGCCGACCACCGCGAAGCCTACGGATCCGTTCTGGTGCACATACCAGTGCACATCGCCGGGAAGTTCCGTGCTGCCCATCATCAGGGAGCCCTGCACCTCGGGCAGGCGGTCCACGCGCACCCATGCCAACAGCGTCAGCGACTTCAGCTCGTCCGGAAGCGTCACGCTCACGTGGTCTCCTTCCCTACCGAATTCCAAGGCCTCGCTTCCCGGCCAGCGGCCTTCCACGCCGCGGCATCCCACTACCTTCTCCTTCAGGTCCGCTCCGCTCACGCGGTTATGCAAGTGCGCGCCATCCTTGATGAAATCATAGTGCGCGATCGCCGAAGAATGTCGGTCCAGCTCCGCAGCTATCTCCAGCGCCGCCAGCCGCTTCGCATCCGCGAAAAGTTCCGGCCGCGCAGGAATGCTCTCCGCAATGCCGCCGGAGATCCGCACCGCTTCGGTCTTCTTCAACATCCGGCGCGAGCTTCCCCGGAACTCCACGCTCCCGGTGAAGACATGCACCTCCGGCGAATCTCCCGCGATGACCCCGAACTCCGTGCCCAGATCCACCGCCGCGAAGCCCTCGCCGCGGATCGTGAATCCCCGGGCTCTTGCGGGCACCATGGCCCGCAACCTGCCCTTGCGGAGGAAGGCTTCCTTCCCGGAGATCAATTGAAGTTCCGCCGGTCCCTCCACCGTGACTTTCGCCCCGCCAGAGAACTCGAGTTCCACCGCGCCCCTCTGCAGCTTCAGCCAGCCCGGCCGCAAGGGCCTGCCGGCCACCGGCGCGGCACCATCCCACGCCGCGGCAATCTCCCGGCTCACCCGTGCCGCTTCCCGCGGGATCACGAGCCAGTAAAGGGAAGCGCACAAAACCAGTACCGCCGCCACCGCCAAGGCCCGTATCGACCACAGCGAGCGGACCTTCCGGAGCCTCCTCACTTGCGGGGCCTCCCGCGTCCCTCGTGTCGCCGCGAGAATCGCGTCGGTCATCCGGGCACGGTCTGTCGCGTGCAATGCTTTCAGGGCTGCGCTGATCCGTTGCTGGTTCAGGATTTCCCGGCGCGCGTCCGGATCGGATAGCAATTGCTCCTCGGCCTGGAGCCGCTCCTGCCGCGGTAGCACCCCGCTCAGATACTCCGCCAATTTCTCGTCAGACAGCATGCGCCCCTCCCGTCATCTTGTGATCGATGCAGTCCCGCAATTGGCGGCGGATCCGCAACAGCGTCACCCGCACCCATTCCTCGGTGCGGCCCCGGCTTGCCGCAATTTGGACCCCCGTGAGACCGCGATGATAGCGGTCTTCAAGCAATTGCCGCATCGTATCCGGCAGGCGACCCATGCATTCCTCGAGAAATACCACCTCATCGCGCAAGCCGGTTTGGTCAGCATTGTCCGCAAGCTCCGAGAGCTGCAGTCTCTCGAAATTCGAGAGATTCTGCCGCTCGCGCGCGAATCGCAGCAGCTCGCGGCGGACGAGATTGAAGGCGATGGAACGCAGCCAGGCCCGGAACGATTCGCGCAGCTCGAATTCCGCAAGGTGGGTGAAGGCGAATACGAAGGTCTCGTGAGTGATTTCATCCACCACATGGCCGATCGGCAAGCGCATCGCCACGAACGCCCGCACCGGTGCCAGATGGCGCGCCACCAATTCCGAACAAGCAGCCTCCTCTCCCTGTCGGGCGCGCTCGATTAGTCCGGCGTCCGGAAGGACCTCGTCCGGGGGCGTGGGTTTCGATCTCATCATGATGATGTAACGGCAGCCGGGGCTTTCGTTACACCTTTCTTTATTCCACGAAGGTTCCCCGGGCAAAAGGCTCCCCCGACCGGACGCCGGAAGTTCCTCCCGGAATGCCGAGAGAGGAAGAAGTGCAATGAACCCCTCAAAAGAGGCCGCGGCTACCTCCTTCGTGGTACTGGCGGGCACGGAACTTTCGTTCAATCATCGGAATCCATGCCGTTACAGTTCCCCGTCTCCAAATCACTCGCGATTCTCCACACCGGGGGCGGCCTCATCGCAAAGAAACGCGCAGTTCAGCAATTTGCGATCACCGGTAACGACGGTAAGTTCGCTTGGGCCTGGAGCTGGAGCGAGAGCATTATCGCTCCGAGTTCCTCAGTCCTAGCTCCGGCCCAAGTTCGCCGGCTCGCACCGACAAGCCGCCGGGCACCATTTTGAATAATCTCGGGCGGCTCCCGAAGCCCCGCCCCGCACGACCCCATGATCCGCCGCTTATCCCTGTCTTGTTTATGCGCCGTTCTTCCAGCCGCCGCACAGATCCCCGCGTTTCCCGGGGCGGAAGGGTATGGCGGCTACTCGAAGGGCGGACGCGGCGGCGACGTGTACATCGTGACCAACCTGAGCGGCTCCTCCATCCCGGGATCCTTTCGCTATGGGATCGAAACCGTGCCCGCGGCCGGCCGTACCATCGTTTTCGCGGTCAGCGGCCACATCCACATTAATGGCCTACGTCTGGTGGGCTCGAATGTCACCATCGCGGGCCAAACCGCGCCGGGTGACGGCGTCGGCCTGGTCGATGGTACTTTCCGCATTTCCGGCGACGACGTGGTGGTGCGTCACCTGCGCTTCCGCCATCGCAAGACCGGCAGCGGCGGCGATTGCGTGAATCTCGACAGCGGCTCGATCAACAGCGTGCTCGACTCGGTTTCGATGCAGTTCTCGACCGATGAGAATTTCTCCAGTTTCAACAGCCCGCCGGAGAACCTGACCATGCAATGGTCGCTCAACGCGTGGGGCCTCGAGTCCCACTCGTGCGGAGGCCTGTGGGACCAGAACCACGCCACCTGCCATCACTCGCTGTGGGCGCACAATCACACCCGCAATCCGAAAGCACGACCGTCCGGTTTGCTGGAATGGACCAATAACGTAACCTTCGACTGGGACATCGGCTTCATCATGGGCGACTCGGAAACGCCCGCCTCCTGGAAGGCGAACGTGATCGGGAACTATTTCCTCAGCCCGCCCGGCAATACCCGCTCTAAAGCGCTGGAAAAAGCCACGGTGGATCGCAATGGCAACCCGAACTTCTCCGTCCATCTTTCCAACAACCGTCACGACAGCGATGGCGACGGCATTCTCAACGGTACCGACAAGGGCTACTCCATCGTCGCCGGATCGGAATTCCAGGCCGGTGATCCGGTGGGGGCCAACCGCTACGTGAAGGCGCTCGCGCCCTTCGCGAATACCGGCTCGATCCCGGTCACCACCGATGATCCGCTGCTCGCCTTCAAGAAAGTCGTCTCGAAGTCCGGCGCGCTGCGGCTTGATATCGATCCCGCCAAGCCGCTGCGCGATGAAGTGGACACCCGCCTGGTCCAGAACCTCGTGAACCAGACTGCCAACCACATCACGCGGGAGTCCGACCTCGCGGGCGTCAGCAATGGCGGAATTGGCACGCTCAACGCCACCGCCGCGCCGCTCGATATCGATCTCGATGGCATGCCGGACTACTATGAGTCCGCGCTCGGTTGGAATCCCGCCGCACAGGATCACAATGCGGTCTTGGCGAATAGCGGCGGTTTCCTCACCGGCACCACCTTCATGCCCGCGGCCACGCCTGCCGGCTACACGCGGTTGGAGGAGTACCTGCACTTCCTCGCGATCCCGCACGGCACCGTGGCCAAGAACACCGCCAGCGAGCCCACCAGCGTGCAGGTGGACTTGCAGAAATTCACCTCCGGCTTCCAGGTCTCGCCGGCCTTCAGCGTCTCCAATATCTCCGGCGGCGGCATTGCCCAGAGCGGCCCGGGCAATCACCTCGTCACCTTCACGCCTACGCTGAATCACGTCGGCCGCGCCCGCTTCGACTTCACCGTGACCGATGCCGCCGGGCATTCGTGGACGCAAACCTGCGCGCTGCTGGTGACCAATGCCGGCCTGCCCCGCGACTTGAAATGGGTAGGGGGCCTCGCGTCGAACGCCTGGGACAGCGCGACGAATAACTGGTCGCGCAATGGCGCCGCCACCGCCTTCAGCTTCGGCGATCGCGTGGCCTTCGATGACAGCGGTTCGAAAACGCCGGCCATCAATGTGACCGGCACCGTCTCGCCCGCATCGGTGGACGTCGATGCTGCCGGCAATTACAGCACCACCGGCACCGGCTCGATCGCCAGCAGCGGCCCGCTGGTCAAGCGCGGCACCGGCACGCTCACTCTCGCCAATAGCGGTGCCAATTCCTTCTCCGCGGTCACCTTGGAAAGCGGTGCGCTCACGCTCGGCAATAGTTCCTCCATCGGCAACGGCCCCTTGCGTATCGAAAGGGGCACCCTGAACATGGGAGCCACCGATCCCGGCAATGCCACCACTATCGCCGGACCGGCCACCATTACCGGCGGCGATGGCGGCGGCGCGCATGGCCTCGGCGTGCTCACCGGCAGCGCGCCCCTGACCATCCAGCAGACTAATGTCTTCGACCTGGAGGGCGACATGAGCGGCTACTCCGGCACGGTCACCTTCACAGGAAACAGCGCCGTGCGCATCTTCGGCAGCGCCGGCAGCGCGGCTGCCACCTTCCATCTCGGCAACGGCACCACCTCGTTATCGAAGCGCAGCAACATTACGTCAGCCATCCCTCTCGGTGGACTTGCCGGCGGAGCGGGGACCACGCTTTCCGGCGCATCCGGCGGCGGCAATACCACCACGACCCACTATCAGATCGGCGGCAACGGTAGCTCCACCGTCTTCTCCGGGAGCATCACCAATGGCGGCGGCACCACCTCGATCACGAAGACGGGTGCAGGCACCCTCACGCTCGGCGGCACCGGCAGCCACACCGGCGCGACCGCGGTCAGCCAAGGGGGCTTGCTCGTCGATGGCAGCCTCGGAAATACGGCCGTCACCGTCGCCAGTGGCGCACTGCTCGGCGGCGATGGCAGCTTCGCCGGGCCGATCACCGCGAATGCCGGCGCCTTCCTTTCCCCGGGCACCGTGCCCTTCACCGGTGCCACGCTGGTGGCCAACAATGGCCTGACGCTCGGCGGGAACACGCTCTACTTCGACATGGCGAACACGCCCGGCGCAGGCAACGACGCCATCACCATGAGCGGGACGCTGGCGATGACGGGCACGCAGCATTTCCAGTTCCTGCTGCTGCAAGGCCCGCTCCAGGCCGGAACCTACGACCTGATTACCGGCGCGACCAATAGCACGATCAACGGCGTCTCGCTCACCCACAATCTCCCCAACGACTCGCGCCAAACCTTCGCACTCGGCCGCAGCCCCGCGGGATCGAATCCCTCGAAGGTCTGGCTCACCGTGACCGGCAATCCCGCCACGCTCACCTGGACCGGTGCCGCCAACGGCACCTGGGATACCGTGACCGCGAACAATTGGACCGGCGCGACACCCGACAAGTTTTACAACAACGACGACGTGTCACTGGACGACACCGCCGCCACCCGGAATGTGACGCTTTCCGGCACCGTCGCCCCGCGCACCGCAGCAGTAACGACGGCGCTCGGCTACACCATCGGCGGGACCGGGTCGCTGGGCGGAAACGCCGCTCTGACCAAGAACGGTAGCGGCACCTTGACCTTCGCCAACACCACGGCGAACACCTTTTCCGGCGGCCTCACCCTCAACGCCGGAACCATCGCCCTTGCCAACGACACCGCGAATGCCGGCGCGCTCGGCACCGGTCCGGTCACCCTCAACGCCGGCGTGCTTTCGATGTTCGATGAGGACAACTCCTTCAACAGCTTCACCGCCGCCCTCGTGGTGCCCGCAGCAGCCACCGCGAGCATCAATGCCGACTCGCGCGTGGACGTGCATGGCACTCTCGCGGGTGCCGGCACGTTGAATTTCTACGTGCCGTGGGTGCGCACCACGCTCTTCGCCGATTGGTCGGCCTTTACCGGGACGATCAACGTTCTCACTGATGCAGGAGGCGGCGACTTCCGGATGGGCACCAGCTATAGCTTTCCCGGCTTTCCGCAGGCAGCGATAGCCCTCACGGACAAGGTCTCGGCCTATTACACTGGCATCCTCGCCGAAGGAGCAGGCACCGCCATTCCGATCGGCGCTGTCTCGGGCACTGCCCTCTCTTTGCTCCAAGGCGGGGCTACGGGCGGCAGGGCGCTAACGTATCGCATCGGAGGAAAAAACACCGATGCGACCTTCGCCGGGACGATAGCGGAACAGAACACGGCAACCGCCACGACCTACATCAAGACCGGTACCGGCACCTGGACCCTCAGCGGATCCGGCGCCTGGAATGGCGGCACCAATGTCGAGCAAGGCACGCTCCGGCTCAGCGGCAATTTCACCAGCGCCACTGCCACCCGGGTATTCCCCGGAGCCGCATTGAAAATCGAGGGCGGCAGCCTCACCACCGATGCCACGAATATCGCCGGCGGAGCCTTCTTCTACGGCTACGGCAAGGTAGCTTCCGACTTCATCTCCGACGGCACCACCGACGGCCGCGGCTTTGTCACCGGGACACCGGGAACGCTCACGGTGCAGGGCAGCATGTTCCTCGGCGGCACCTCCCTCACGCGCTTGCGCGGCGGCGCTTCGTCGGACCTCGTCGCAGTCACCGGTGACCTCGCGCTAGGCGGCACCTTGCAGGTCAGCCTCGCACCCGGCAGCGGCTTCGGGCGCTACCCGCTCTTCACCTACGGCGGGACCCTGAGCGGAACTGCGACTCTAGCAGAAAATCCCGACGGGCCCGCCGCCCATCTATCCACCGCCGTGACGGGGCGGGTCGACCTCGTGATTGACGACACCGATGAGGATGGCCTGCCGGACTCATGGGAAGTCTCGAACTTCGGCAATCTCACCCAAGGACCGGCAGACGACCCGGACGGAGACGGACAAAACAACTCCGCCGAACTGCTTGCTGGCACGCTTCCCAACAGCGGCGCGTCGCGCTTCGCCGCCACGATCACACCGCTCAATGCGAGCCAGTTCTTGCTCACCTGGCCAAGCATTCCGGGGAACTCCTATCAGATACAGTCCACGGGGTCATTCAGCCTCGGTTGGGATTTGCTTGCGACCGTCCCCGCCGCCGATTCGCCCGCGACGACTACGAGCCACACGGTGACGGCGGGACCCTCGACGCAGTTCTATCGGATCGTCCTCCAGCCATAGGCCGCGGCCGAACTTAGCGCGGCTGTCTCATGCCTGCCGGATCAGTTCCAGGCAACGCATGATCAGATCCCTCCTACCAGAGGTGGCAATTCCAGGAGGGGTAAACAGACGTCTATCGAAAAAAAGATATGCGCTGAAGTCACATTCCTGCCGGCAATATTCGATCGGCCCTGATCACTCCACCGGCGGGGAGACCACCGGAAGCCGCGGCACCTTCTCCTCCTCTGCCCAATCGCCCATCCCGCGCTTCCGGAGCCAGCTCAGCAGCAGGACGGCATTCCCTGCGAGAGCCATCAAATCCCCCAGCAATCCCTCCATCTGGCTATAGGCGGAAGGACCGCTCAGGAAGGAGTAGAGCACCGCGGCGACCCACCCGGCCGCATAGATTTCGAAAGCTCGCCTCCAGTGTCGGAGCACCGCGATCCAGCCCGCGATCCACAGCGGGAATAGCAGCAGGCCCAGCCCGAACCAGAAATAGCCGAAGGTCGATCCGTCGCGCTCATCCACCATTGCCGAGGGCACCGCGAGATACACGATGAACAGCACGATCTCCGCCCACACCGCCGTGCGCAGGAGTTGCGGGAGAGTCGGGCGGATCGCCATTACCTCATCCTATGCAGTTAGCCCCCTTCCTCTCAAGACGAAACCGGCGGGCTCACTCGTGCAAGTGCATCGCCGAGCGGTGTGCTTCGGAGGGAACATATTTTTTCCACTCCTCGCCCCCGGCGGAGATCATCCCCTGGATGTCACGGCCGGTGAATTGCAGCAGGCTTTCGTCCCCCACGGGCACCGCGCGCACGCGCCCCGTCTCCAGGAAATACTTGTAGAGGCTGCGCGAATCCTCCGGCGGCACGAAGCTCTTCGCATCCACCAGTTCGCCCGTCTTGCGGTTCCGCCAGGGATACACGTAGAGCGTCACCTGGTTCTTGAAGAGCCGGCCGAAGGACTCCAGCAGGCCGCCCGCCAGATTCTCCGACCACTTCGCTTTGAAGAGCTCGTTCAGCAGGCCGATGCTCAGGACGATGCCGATCGGCCGCTCCGTCGAGCGGCTCACGTACGCGGCGATCCGGTGGAATTCCGCGTGGCGGGACACCAGCACCGTCTTCCCCAGCGCCTGTAGCGCATCGCAACGGTCGATGAAATCCACGTGATCTACCGCCGAGCCGCGCAACAGGTTCGCCATCGTCATCTCGCACAGCTCGATCGTGCGCGGCTCCTCGCCCGGCTCCAGACTGGTGGTGAAAACCCCGCGCGCCTCCGCCATCATCTGCAAATGCAGCCGCGTCACGGGATCGAAGCTCCCGCGCAGCAGCAGGATCGGCCGCTTGTAGAGGGCCTCCGCCGCTTGCACCACCTCGCCGTCCGGCAGAAACATAGCCGCTTCCGTCAGCCCCGCCTCCACCAGCGCCAGCGAGCACAGCCGGTTGTCGAAGAACCCGTAGCCATGCCCGTGGAATTTCAACATGTCCACCTCCACCCGGTACGGCCGCAGGTTCTCCACCAGGGAGGCCACGAAGGCTCCCAGGTGCCCGCGGTGGCGGAAGGCGGCATGGATCAGGTTCACGCCCGCGATTCCCAGCGCCTCCGCCTGCTCGGCATTCGTCGCGTCTAGCAGGCGCACGTGCGCGTAGATATCGGAGGGCGGATCGCCGGGCTTCAGCTGGAAGCGCAGCCCCAGCCAGCCGTGGCACTCGCCCGTATCCAGATAGCCGCGGGCGCGCACCGTATTGCAAAAGGCGAAAAAGGTGGTGCTCCCGCCGCGCTGTGCCCCCAGCCGCTCGATCAGGATGCCATACTCGTGGTCGAGCATCTGCCGCAGGCGCTGGCGCGAGACATAGCGGGCGCTCTTGCCGTAGATGGCATCGCTCATCGTCATGTCATACGCGGAGATGGATTTCGCCACCATGCCGGCAGAGCCGCTGGCGCGGAAAAACCAATTGGCGGTCTCTTGTCCCGCGCCGATCTCGGCGAAGGTCCCGTAGATCCCTTGGTCCAGGTTCAGCTCCTGGGCCTTGTCGAAGGTAGTGGGCATGGGCTCGGGAGCTTCAGGGTTCGGCAAGCAGGTCCACCCAGCCGGAGCCGGTGATCTTCTCGATGATCACCTGATTGTCGGCGGTGCTATCCGGCGGGTACTTCAGGGCCAGGATCACCGCACGCCTTTCCACCCCGTCCAGCGGCCGGAGCTGCGCGGCCAGCGGGCTGCCCGCCGGGACATAGCCGTAAACGGAATGCTCGCCATCGGCCGCATCCAGCCGGAAAGAGATCCACTCCGTTTCATCCTTGAAGCCGAAATTGTAGTAATCCGACGGCGAGCAGATGACCCGGAAGAGCTTCCCTTCCGTAGGCTTCTGCTTCTGGAAATCTTCCCAGTCCATTTCGGACCAACCGGCCCACGCCTCCCAAACGACGCGGAAGCCTTCCGGCGTCTCGACCAGCGCGAGCTCCTTCTTCTCGAAGTCTCCCGTGCGGACGCCGAGCTGGACGACCCGGAGCCCCCCGATGACCACCTCGCTGCTCTCGTCCGTGGTGCCCTTGAAGCCGGGCGGCTCATAGCGCCGCACCTCGTACCAAGCCTCCGCCTTCGGCCTCACCGCCTCCGGCCGGTACACCAGCGCCAGCGCCTCGTCCACGGTGGCGGCTTCCATGAATTTCCTCGCCGTCTCTTCCAGCACGACCAGTTCGCTCGCTCTCCGCGGGGGTGCAGCCTCCCCGGCGGCGGGATCCTTCGCCCCCGGCGCGGGAAGCGCCGGTGCCTGCAGGGGAGCCGCGAGCGTGTCTTTTCCCGGCATCATCAGCCAAGCAAAGAGGCCCAGCAGCAGCAGCCCCGGGATGGTCATCAGCAGGATCAGCCGTGCGGTGCCGCCTTCCTTCTCATGGGAATGATCGTGCTCCTCGTGGTCTTCGTGATCTTCTTCTTCGGAGGCGGCTCCGGCGGTCTCCGGAGGGGGAACCACCAAGGGGCCCGCCTCCTCGTCCGGCCCGGGCAGGCGCAGCATCACCTTGCACCCCGGGCATGCCACGCCCATCCCGTCGTGATCCTGCGGCACCCGGAAAATGAACCTGCATCCCGGGCACACGAAGCTGTTCCATCGCCGCACTGTTGTCGCCGTCTCCGCCACCCCGGGACCTTGCCCGGGTGGCCGCCCGCGCGCAAGGGCGATCCGGCCCTGCCGCCGCGGGACGCACCGCTTTTCCGGAAAGGTTTTTTGACGCCTGCCGCCGGGATGGTACAGAGAAGGGATGAAAACCATCCTCGCCGTCCTGATGATCCCCTCGGCCCTCTTTGCCACCTGGGCCACCAAGTTCGTGCAGGCGGCGGCTGCGGAGGCGGACGCCCGGCCGGCGACGGCGGAACCGCGGGGTCAGCGGGTAAAAGCGGTGCTGGGCGAGAAGATCGAGACGCTGCGAGGCTCCTTCGAAATGGATACCCGCCAGACCCTCTCCGTCGGCGCGGCGCTGCGGAAAGGCCAGAGCACCATCGACCGGGCCATGGGCCGGCCCGCGAAAGTCCGCGAGGATTACGAGCGGGAGAAGGAAGAGCTCGCCCGGGAAATCGAGCGCGAGCGCGCGGAGATCCGCTCCATGAGGGCGGAGGACGCCGCCCTGAAAGCCGCGCGCCTGCGTGCGGGAGAGCAAAAAGAAGCCGCGGAGCCGGAAGACGTGGAGAACCCGTGAGGGCCGGAGCGGGGCGATGCCTAACCGCGAATCGCGCGAAAGATCGCGAAATCAACGACAGCCTCCTCTCTTCCCGCCTTTTCGAATTTCGCGTCCCTTCGCGCCCTTTCCCGGTTCGATGGAAAGTTCGGCAGGGACAGCCTCTCTAACATTCTCTCACCGGTACCGGGGTAACAACGGGGCATGCCGCAATGTCGGCTTCCGCGAACGCGGGCATTTGATATGTCGCGATAGCACATGGACGCCCTCCCCCGCTCTCTCTCCCCGCTTTCCCAAGGCTGGCTGCTGCCCGGCATGTGGGTCTGGAATGCATCCTTTAATCCCCTGACGGGCGTGACACAGTGCCACGCCATCCAATTCGCCAGCGTCGGCGGCGGCACGATGCAGTTCGGCACCTCCGACCACCGCACCTCCGTGGTCCGCCACGGAGCCTGGGAGTATGAGGAAGGCGGAGATGTCGTCCGGGAGCCCGCGCAGGACGAACACTTCGAATACCGCTTCCTGCGGCCGGAGAATCCCGACTCCCGCCCGATGGACGAGGCGGCGGTGCACGAGGTGCCTTTCGGCGCCTTCGAGTCGATCGACGTTTTCATGGCGACGCACCAGATGCAAGTGACCGGCGGCACGGAGACGGTGGAGGTGCTGGCGGGCCTGCGCTTCAACATGAAGCGCGCCGACGGAGCCGGGCAGGAGCGCAGCATCGGCTTCCTGCACACCCGCCCTGGCGAGCGCTTCCGGGTCGGCTTCGCGCCGCTGATCTTCGCGGACCTGCCGGAGCATATCCGGCTGGCGGAGACGATCGTGACCGCGAGGGGCTAGCCTGCGGTCTTGTGCAGCTTCCCTTCCCGCGCGAGAATGGAGAGGATGAAACCGCGATATCCGGTGCTCCTGCCGCTGTTCGCCTGCGCGCTGGCTCCGGTCGCGGCCCTTGCCCTGACCGCGTGGCGGGATGCCACTTTGGCCGAGACGGGCACGGCGGCCTTCGATTGGCCGGTCTGGAGCCTCGGCAGGCCGCCGCGGGAACAGGTCTTCGATCCGGTGGAAATTTCCGCGGCAGTGGTGTTTTGCGGGGTCGCCTGGATGTTCGAGCGGATGATCTGGCGCGAGCCGGGGAGCCTTACGTTCTGGCTATTATGGCTTCCGCTTTTCCTCTCCGGTCTGGCACTGGTCACGATGGGCAGGCTGCACACCGGATTCGCCGCGATCATCGGCCTCGCCCTGATCTCGCGGGCCTACGAGTGGAAACGCCACCGCAAGCACGCCCGGAAGGCCCGGGGATTCTCCCCGTCCCCGGACGAGGCGGAAGGGGAATGAGCCAGTCCCGCGGGAAATCGCCAGCCCTTCACACGCCCTTCACACACCGGTGCTCTCCTCCAGGAAAGTCATGCACCCGATCCATAAACAACGGCGCCGGATCCTCGCGGGCGTTCTCGGCCTCGTCCTGCTGATGCTGTTCAAAGAGATGCACACGGGCTGCCACGCGGAGGAACGATGCTCCGTCTCCGCCTGCACCGGAGCGGCGGATTAGAGGAGGCGGCAGGAAAGATCGCGGAGGTCCCCGTCAGAGGTTGCCCGAAAGTGCCGGAAGGCAGGGACCTTTCTCCATGTAAAGGCCGGGGACATGGGTAACACTTTTCAGCCCTCGATCAGCCGGTTCTGGTGGCTTGTCCTTGGTCGCCCGTGCCGGATCGACTGTGCCCAGCTCCCTCCAGCAATAGTACACGTCACGGCAGCCGGTCCCCCCGGGGCGCAGTGCCACCACCTCGCCTTCATCAGATCACGGATGCGCCAGCTCATGAACCAAACCCAAATGTGTAACCCATGTCCGTGCACGTCTGTTACCTATGTCCCCGGTCTAAACCCTCCGAAAGCTCCCTGCCATCCGGCATTTTAAGGCAGTCCCGCGCCGCGGGGTTAAGCGCCGTACGATCTCCCGCAGCCTTCTGTCCCGACACGTGTTACGAAAACGGAGGGACGGGGAAGCATACATCATCTGCCGGTCATCATGGGGGAAAAGCGGACAGGACCCATCTCTGCAAGGGAGCTGCACGGCCCCCAACAAAAGAGTTCCAGAACACTGGAATGGTTCCCCTCTGGTGTCCGGGGACCTTTCGTTTCCGGGTCCAGCACCCGTTTTCACGCGATCGCGTACTTGCAACGGGGGCAAAACCGGTCATGGTGGGCGGCGTAAGGGATAGTTGCACAGCCCCCCAAAAAAGGGAAACGGCCCCCGGACACTGGAAAGGTTCCCCCCTCTAGTGTCCGGGGACCTATCTCCCCTCCGGCGGTCCCCCTGCTGTGCACGCCCCTCCCGCCGGTCCTGCCGGTGACGGTCCCGAGCCTCCCGGGCCCATCTTCCCTGTCCTCTCCGCATGGACCACTGATGACGGACGCGCCTTTTTTTTCCGGGTCCTCCCCACCTCTTGGTGTCGCACCGCGGCCGGGTGTTCCCCGGACTACGTGATCGCGTTATTCTAACACGCGCAAAATCGGCCATGATG
>CAMPGU010000056.1 GCA_946885645.1 uncultured Haloferula sp. | reverse complement strand
GCTCTCGCCGTCGGCGGCGGTGAGCATCTCGACATCCTCCGCCAGGGTGAAGGGCGCGATCTCCAAGCCGGTGTAGCCCAGCCGGGCGGCGATTTCGGCGGCTTTCGCCAGGGGAACGTCGCCGAAGGTTTCATTGCAGATCGCGTAACGCATGGATAAAGAGGAAAGGGCAGCGGCTCTCATGACGCAATGCCTCGGGTGGGTAGGGGTGGAAATGCTTGCGTTGAATAAATTTGCATGCAAATAATCTCGCGTCATGTCGCTCGAAACCCGCCACGCCTCGAAACGCTTCCGCCGCAAGATCACCGGGTATGCCGCGTGCCTGTTGCCCTTCGAGGCCGACGGCGGAATCGCGCGGACGGACTTTCAGGAAGCCGTGGCGCGCACCACCGATGCGGGCCTCGGCTGTGCGGTCAATATGGACACCGGCTACGCGAATTACCTGACCGCCGCCGAGAGGACGGAGATCCTGGGGCTGACGAAGGAAGTGATCGCAGGTCGGCGGGATTTCGTGGCCGGGGTTTTCGTCGAGGGGCTAGTAGGGGATCTCGTTGACCTTTATCGCCGGCAGATGGATGAGATCGTGTCCTTCGGCGGCACTCCCATCCTGTTCCAGACCACCCGCTTTCACGAATGGGCACCGGCGCAGATCATCGATCTCTACGCAAAGGTGTGCGAGGGGCACGAGTCCGTCTTCGGTTTCGAGCTCGGCAAGATGTTCGCGCCGAACGGGATGATCTACGACGAGGAGACCATCCGCGGGCTGATGACCATTCCCGCCCTAAAGGGGATCAAACATTCTTCCTTGGACCGGGGGAAGGAGCTGCGCCGCCTGGAGATCCGGGATGAGACGCGGCCGGAATTCATGATCTTCACCGGCAACGATCTGGGCATCGATATGGTCGAATACGGATCCGACTACCTGCTGGGTCTCGCCACCTTTTGCCCGGAAAAATTCGCGCTGCGGGATCAATACTGGCTGGAAGGGGACGAGCGGTATGCTGAACTCACCGACGCCCTGCAATACCTCGGCAATGTCGGCTTCCGGGCTGCGGTGCCCGCCTACAAGCATAGCTGCGCGGTGTTCCAGCATCTGATCGGCCGCGTTCCGACTCCGGAGCCGCACAAGCTCTGCCCGCGCCGCCCGGAGTGGGAGGCGGGAATCATGGAAGACTGCGCCAAACGCCTCGGTTATCTCTGAGAAAACCGCCCATGCCCACCATCGACGACATCGCCCGGCAACTCGGCATTTCCTCGGCCACTGTCTCGCGGGCGCTCAACGGCTCGCGGCTGGTGAGCGGGGAGGTTCGGGAGCGGGTGGCGCTGGCGGCGAAGCGGCTCGGCTACGAGAAGCGGCAGATCCGCCGCCACCGGGGCCGCGCCATCCTGAGCGTGAAACTGGTCCTGCCGCGTCATGCGGAGCCGGAGCGGGCGCTGTTCTATGATTTCGCCGCGCTGATCGAAGGGCTGCGGCGGGGTTTCACGCTCTGCGGCCTGAATCTCCTGTGCGAGGTGAACTCGCCGGATTTCGAGCCCTATCCGCACAAGAAGGGCGGGGATATCGATGCTTTCGTCTTCGCGTTCCAGCGCCCCGGTCAACAGGCGTTGAACAGCCTGCGGGAGCACGGGACGCCCTTCGTGGTGCTGAACCGATCGATTCCAGGACTGCCCTGCGTCGGGTCTGATCATGCGGCGGGCATGCTGGATCTGCTGGATCACCTCCGCGGCCGGATGCCGGAAATCCGGCCCCGTTTCGTCTCGATCGAGGGGCTCGGCCAGGTGCACGAAGAGCGGCTCGATGGCTTCGAGCAAGCGTGCCACCGCCGCGGCGTCCCCTTTGATCGCGAGCGGCACTCCGTGATCTTCCCGGATATTTCCTCGATTCAAACGGCCGGTGTGGCCGCGGCGGCGAAGGGCGCGAATGTTCTGATCTGCGTGAACGACATCGTGGGAACCGTAGTCCTCAGTGAACTCGACCGGCTCGGCGTCCGCGTGCCGGAGCAGATGGCGGTGACGGGTTTCGATGACTCGCCGGTGCGCCGCTTGTCCCGCCCGCTGCTCACCACGGTGAGCCTGCCGGTGGAGGAGCTGGCCCGCTATGCGGCCACGCGCCTGCAGGCGGAAATCATCGAGAACGCGGGCCCGGCGGCGCTGCTGCGGGTGACCGGCCACCTGATTCCCGGAGAATCCACCCCATGAGTCCCGAGCGCCTCGCGATCCACACTTTCACGAACAAGCCGTGGTCGATCCACGAGTGCCTGGAGAACTACGCGCGCCGGGGCATCGGCGGTGTCTCGATCTGGCGGGAAACCGTGGCCGGACAGGATTTGAAGGCGGTGAAGAAGCATCTCGACGACAGCGGGCTCACCCCGGTGAGCTTGGTGCGGGGGGGCTTTTTCACCGGGAAAGACCTGTCTTCCAGGGAGGCGGCGATCGCGACAAACCGCGAGGCCCTGCGTGAAGCGGAGGCGCTGGGCCTGCCGATGATCGTGCTCGTCTGTGGCGCCACCCTCGGCCAGACGCCGGAGGAGAATCTCGACCAGATCCGGGATGGGATTTCAGCCCTGATCCCGCAGGCGGAGAGCACCGGCATCAAGCTGGCCATCGAGCCGCTGCACCCCATGTATGCCGGGGATCGCTCCGCGGTAGCCTCGATGCGGGACGCGAACGAACTCGCCGAATCGATCGATCACCCGCTCGTCGGCGTGGCGCTCGATGTCTTCCACGTCTGGTGGGAAAGCGGGCTGGAGGCGCAGATCCACCGCTGCGCGGCAGCGGACCGCCTCTTCGCCTTCCACGTCTGTGAGTTCAAGCCGGACTTCGACCACGTGCTGCTCGACCGCGGGCTGCCGGGGGAGGGCGTGAATGCCTCCGCCCGCATCGCGAAGATGGTGCAGGCAGCGGGCTTCACCGGGCTGACCGAAGTGGAAATTTTCTCCCGCAAGTACTGGGCGGAGAACCAGCACGACTTCCTGGAGAAGATCGTTGAATCCTGCACGCCGCTATGAAGCTCGATCTTCAAACATTAAGTGAACAGGTGTGCGATGAGGACAGCTTCATCGCCTTTCTCATTGCTCTTGGGGGTGACCGTGAAGAGGAAGTTCAGATCGAAGCGCAGAAACCGAGTTCTCCCTTTGGACCGGGCGCGAGCGGCTGGGAGAATGGCACGATAGAATCTTTTTTGGGTGCGGCGGCCGCTTGGGCCAAGGGGTCCCAAAATGGGATGCCGCATTATTCGGCTAACAAAAATCCGTGGGCGAGATGTGCGACCATTTTCTTCCAGTCACTATTCCAAGATTCATGAATACTCGCAAACTCGGCATCATCCTCAACGGCGTCACCGGACGCATGGGCACCAACCAACACCTCGTGCGCTCCATCCTCGCGATCCGCGAGCAGGGCGGCGTGATGTGCGGCGATACCCTGGTCGTTCCGGATCCCATCCTCACCGGCCGGAACGAGGATAAGATCCGCGAGCTCGCCGCCAAGTACGGCGTGGAGCGCTTCACCACGGATCTCGATGCCGCCTTGGCGGATTCCTACAACGAGATTTTCTTCGATGCTTCCGGCACGCCCTACCGTATCGGCTTCCTTGAGAAGGCGATTGCCGCGGGCAAGCACGTTTATTGCGAGAAGCCGACCGCTGTTTCTTTCGATGAGGCCCTGCGCATCGCCGAAGTCGCCGAGAAGGCGGGCGTGAAAAACGGCGCGGTGCAGGACAAGCTATGGCTTCCCGGCTTGCGCAAATATCAGCTTTTGAAGGAGCAGGGCTTCTTCGGGAAAATCCTCAGCGTGCGCGGCGAATTCGGCTACTGGGTCTTCACCGGCGAGCACCAGGGCCAGCCGATCCAGCGCCCGAGCTGGAACTACCGCGAGGAAGACGGCGGCGGCATGATCATCGACATGCACTGCCACTGGCGCTACGTGATCGACAACCTCTTCGGCAACGTCACGCGCGTCTTCTGCAAGGCGGCCACGCACATCGAGGAGCGCCGGGATGAGAGCGGCAAGGCCTTCAAATGCACGGCGGATGATTCCGCCTACGCGATCTTCGAGACGGATACCGGCATCACCTGCCAGTTCAACTCATCGTGGAACGTCCGCGTGCGTCGCGATGACCTCCTGACCATGCAGGTGGACGGCACGGAGGGCTCGGCCATCGTCGGCCTCCGGAAATGCTGGGCCCAGCACCAGAGCGTCACCCCGCGCCCGGTGTGGAATCCGGATATCGACAGCCCGATCAACTACTACGACCGCTGGACCGAAGTGCCGGATCAACTGGCATTCGAGAACGCCTTCAAGATCCAGTGGGAGCTTTTCCTCAAGCACGTCGTGAACGACGAGCCCTTCCGCTGGACCCTGCGCGAGGGTGCGAAGGGCGTGCAGCTCGCCGAGCTGAGCTGGGAAAGCCACCGCAAGGGCTGCTGGGTGGACGTGCCGGCGATCGGCTAGCGCCGCCTAGTCCCGCCGGGTCAGTTCCACGAAGACATCCTCGAGGGTGGCGTCCTTCCGGTGCAGGCTGCGCAGCGGCCAGCCGTACTGGGAGGCGAGCTCGTGGATGCGCTCGCGGGCGTCCGTGCCGGAATCGACGAGGATTTCGTAGTGCACCCAGTCCTCGTCCAGCCGCTCGGGGGTCACGCGCTTGACGTGGTCCAGGCGCTGGAGGGCGGGGGAGATCACCTCGGGATCCCCGGAAATCTCCGCGTGCACCCGGCCCGCGGCGCGCATGCCCGAGACGAGGTTCTGCGGGGTGTCCTGGGCCTTGATCTGGCCGCTATCGATGATGATCACCCGGCTGCAGGTCATCTCCACCTCATGGAGAATGTGGGTGGAAAGGAGGATGGTGTGCCGTTCGGAGAGCCGTTTGATGAGGTCCCGGATCTGGCGGATCTGGTTGGGGTCCAGTCCGTTGGTAGGCTCGTCGAGGATCAGGAGCTCCGGCTGGTGGACCAGGGCGTCGGCCAGACCCACGCGCTGGCGGTAGCCCTTGGAAAGCACCTTGATCATCTTCCGGCGCACTCCTTCCAAGCCGCAGGTGTCAATCACCTCGTTCACCCGGCGGCGCGCCTCGCTGCCGGTCAGGCCTTTCAGGTTGGCTCGGTATTTCAGGTACTCCCGGACGCGCATGTCGTCGTAGAGCGGCACGTTCTCCGGCATGTAGCCGATACAGCGGCGGGCGTCGATGGATTGGCGGAAGATGTCGTACCCGGCGACCCGGGCGCTGCCGGAGGTCGGCGGGAGGTAGCCGGTGAGCATCCGGAGGGTCGTGGTCTTGCCGGCACCGTTCGGACCGAGGAAGCCGACGATTTCGCCCCTTTCGACGTTGAAATCGATGCCGCGCACGGCGGTATGGCGGGCAAAGCTCTTGGTCAGGTTCCGGACTTCGATCATGGAAAGGGATAGGGAGCAGGATTTCCCCGGAAAAACCGGCCTTGTGCGTTGACGCGTCCGGGACTGCCTCTTACCTAAGCGCTGCGCGCGAGGGGCCAAGCGGGAATTTCCGCGATCTCCCGCCGGCACCCGAATCTACCGCTCATGAAATCGTCGGTTTCCGCCCGCTTCAATGCGGACTTGCTGGAGGAACAATACGCGCTGTGGAGCGCTGATTCCCGCTCGGTCGATCCTACATGGGCGGCCTTCTTCGAGGGTTTCGAGCTGGGGGTGGCGCAGCTCAAGCCGCGTTCCGGCGAGGCGGCGGCTGCCCCTGCGGCCGCGGCAGCTCCTTCCGCGGCCCCATCCGAAAACGATCTGGCCTTCTACGGCCGGGTGGTGAGCTTGGTTTATAATTTCCGCACCCTGGGCCACACCCAGGCGCATATCAACCCGCTGAGCGGGCCGGAGCGCAATCCGCGCCTGAATCTGGAGCAATTCGGGTTCACCGCGGAGGATCTGGACAAGGAGGCGTCCAATCCGCTTTTCCGGGACGGGGCGAAAATGAAGCTGCGCGACATGGTGGCGGCCTTGGAGGCGACCTACTCAGGCTTCATCGGCTTCGAGTTCACCCACATTCACAACACCACGGTGCGCCACTGGGTGCGCCGCCACATCGAACAGCACGCGCTGCGCGAGCCCGACCCGGCCGACCGGAAGGCGCGCGCGCTCGCCTGGCTGATCGAAGCGGACAGCTTCGAGAACTTCCTCGGGAAGAAATTCCTCGGCGAGAAGCGCTTCTCGTTGGAGGGCGGCGAAGGCGCAATGGTGGTGCTGAACGCCATCCTTGAGAAATGCCCCTCCGCCGGAGTGCTGGAGATTGAGATGGGGATGGCCCACCGCGGCCGGCTCAACGTGCTGGCGAACTTCGTCCGCAAGTCCCTGACGACAATTCTCTACGAATTCACGCCGAACTACATGCCCGACCTCGTGGCGGGGGATGGCGACGTGAAATACCACCTCGGCTACGAGAGCGTCCGCGATTTGCCGGACGGCAAGGTCCGCGTGAGCCTGGCAGCCAACCCCAGCCACCTGGAAGCCGTGAACGCGGTGGTCGAGGGCAAGGCCCGCGCCCGCCAGCGCCTGATCGGCGACGATGGCGTGAAGACCGACCGCAAGCGGGTGCTGCCGATCCTGCTGCACGGGGATGCCGCCTTCGCCGGCCAAGGTTCCGTCGCGGAGGTCCTGAATCTTTCCCAGCTTCCCGGCTACCGCACGGGCGGCACGATCCACCTGATCGTCAACAACCAGATCGGCTTCACTACGATGCCGGCCGACGCCCGCTCTTCCGCCTATGCGACCGACGTGGCGAAGATGATCGAGGCCCCGATCCTGCACGTGAACGGCGAGGAGCCGATGGAACTTTTCTGGGCGGCTCAGTTCGCCCTGGAATTCCGCCAGAAATTCGGCCGCGACGTGGTGATCGACATGTATTGCTACCGCCGCCAGGGCCACAACGAGACCGACCAGGCCGCGTTTACCCAGCCGCACATCTACAAGCTGATCCAGAACCGCGAGACGATCGGCCAGATCTACAAGAAGCAACTGGTGGCCGAAGGCGCGCTGACCCAGGAACAAGCGGATCAGATCGAAAAGGAAATCTGGGACCGCTTCGAGGCCGGGCATGCCAAAATGCTCGAGTTCCAAGCCACCGGCGACCGCAGCATTTTCAGCGGCTCCACCGCGGTGGAGCAGATGGACTACAACCACGCGCCGGTGCCGACGGGTATTTCCCGGGATCTCCTGCAGCACGTGGGCAAGGTGCTGACGACCGTCCCGGAGGGCTTCAATCTCCACCCGACGCTCGCCAAGCGTTTCATCCCGCGCCGCCAGGAGGCGCTCCAGAACGGCGGGCCGATCGACTGGGCCTTTGCCGAATCCCTCGCTTGGGGCGCATTGCTCACGGAAGGCCACCAGGTGCGCCTGTCCGGGCAAGACTGCCGCCGCGGCACCTTTTCCCAACGTCATGCCGTCTTTTATGATTCGGAGACGCGCGACCGCTACATCCCGCTCGAGCACGTGAATGCCACGCAGGCGAAGTTCTGCGTTTACAATTCCCTGCTCTCCGAATTCGCCGTGCTCGGTTTCGATTACGGCTATTCCATCGGCGCGCCGAACATGCTAACCATGTGGGAAGCCCAGTTCGGCGATTTCTCGAACGGCGCGCAGGTCATCATCGACCAGTTCATTGCTTCCGCCGAGTCGAAGTGGCAGACGCCGACCGACCTCGTGCTGCTGCTGCCGCACGGCTACGAGGGCATGGGCCCCGAGCACTCCAGCGCGCGCTTGGAACGCTTCCTGCAGCTTTGTGCCGGGAAAAACATGATCGTGGGCAATTTCACCACCCCGGCCCAATACTTCCACGCGCTGCGGCGCCAGAAGATGCGGCCCTTCCGCAAGCCGCTGGTGCTGATGACGCCGAAGAGCCTGCTGACTCGCCCCGAGGCGATTTCCGCGGAGGCGGATTTCCTGGAAGGCTCCTGCTTCCAAGAGGTGCTGCCGGACCCGATCCATTTCGAGGATCCGATGCAGGTGAACCGCATCGTCTTCTGCACCGGCAAGGTGTTCTACGACCTCGCCGCGTACCGCCAGGAGCACGATATCAAGAACACCGCGATCTTCCGGATGGAGCAGCTTTATCCTTTCCATGACGAGCTCGTGTCGGCGCTGGTGAGCCAATATCCGGGTGCCTCGAAATTCATCTGGTGCCAGGAGGAGCCGCTCAACATGGGAGCATGGTCTTATATTTTCCCGCGCTTGGAGAAGGTGCTCGACCGCCGCGTGCGCTATGCCGGCCGCGACCGTGCCTCCAGCCCCGCCGCCGGGTCCAAGGCACAGAGCTACAAGGAACAGAAAAGTCTTATCGAGGCTGCCTTCCAGCTCTGAAAAAGGTCCGCGCCACACCCGAATAGCCATCCGTCCATTCCTCTCCAATGTCCCTCGAAGTCAAAGTACCCGCCGCCGGTGAATCCATCACCTCCGCCAACGTCGCCCGCTGGCATAAGCAGGAAGGTGAAAGCGTCCGCAAGGGCGAGGCCCTCGTGACGCTGGAGACCGACAAGGTCTCCACCGAACTCGAAGCCGCCGCGGACGGGACGCTACACATCATCGTCGGGGAGGGCGAGGAAGTGGCGATCGGAACGGTGATCGCCAGCATCGAGGAAGGTGCGGCTGCCCCGGCGTCCGCTCCGGCCTCTGCGCCGGGAGCGCCATCTCCGGCCGCGGCAACGCCAGCCCCGGCCGCCAGCGGTCAGGTCGTGGACGTCAAGGTTCCGGCTGCCGGTGAATCGATCACTTCCGCCAATGTCGCTCGCTGGCACAAGGGCGACGGCTCGGCGGTTGCCAAGGGCGAAGTGCTGCTGACTCTGGAAACGGACAAGGTTTCCACCGAATTGGAAGCAGAGGCCTCCGGCACGCTGAAGATCCTCATCCCGGAGGGGAATGAAGTGGCGATCGGCACCGTGGTGGCACGGATCACCGTGGGCGATGCCCCTGCCGCATCCGCGGCGACTCCCGCCCCTGCACCTGCAGCGGCAACTCCCGCGCCGGCTCCGGCGAAGCAAGCGCCTGCTCCGGCCCCTGCCGCCCCGGCGGAAGCCGCCAAACCGAAGCCGGATTTCTCCGCGCTGGCCGCTCCCGCGCCGAGGGAAGCCTCCGCCCCTGTTTCCAACGGCCGCACCACGCGGAAGAAGATGAGCATGCTGCGCCGCAAGATCGCGACGCACCTCGTGAACGCCCAGCAGACCGCGGCGATCCTCACCACCTTCAACGAGGCCGACATGGGGGCCATCATGGATCTCCGCAAGGCGGTCCAGGAAGACTTCCTCAAGAAGCATGGCGTGAAGCTCGGCTTCATGTCCTTCTTCGTGAAGGCCGTGGTCCAGGCGCTCAAGGACGTGCCCCAGGTCAACGGCATGATCGACGGCAACGAGGTCGTGGAGAACCACTTCTACGATATCGGCGTGGCCATCGGCACCGAGAAAGGGCTGATCGTCCCGGTGATCCGCGATGCGGACAAGAAGGGTTTCGCGGAGATCGAACAGGACATCCTGGACTACGCGAAAAAGTCGAAGGAAGGAAAGATCGCCATCGAAGACCTGCAAGGCGGCGTTTTCACGATCTCGAATGGCGGCACCTACGGCTCGCTGCTTAGCACCCCGATCCTGAACCCGCCCCAGAGCGGCATCCTTGGCATGCACGCCATCCAGCAACGGCCGATGGCCGTGAACGGACAGGTCGTCATCCGTCCGATGATGTATCTCGCCCTGAGCTACGATCACCGGATGGTGGACGGCAAGGAAGCCGTGACCTTCCTGATCCGCATCAAGGACTGCATCGAGAATCCGACGCGCCTGATGCTGGAGATGTGATCTTCCCGGGAGCGCGGGCCTCCGGCCCGCAGGGCGGGATCTCATATTGCACTATATTTTACGTGCCTTGCCCGGTGTCCGGGGTTCTCTTTCCCCGTCCCGCCGATGAACGAGGAAGCTGAGACCGCGAATCCCGCCGAGCAGGCCGCCCTTCCCCGGACGGACGACGCGGCCGCGACGGCGGTTGGCGGCACGGCGGTCCCGGATGAGGAACCGGGATTCCGGAGGGACCTGCTGGTGCTCACGAAGATGCGGCTGAATGTCTTCGTCCTCCTCACCACTTTTTTCGGCTTCCTGCTCGCCTCCCGCTCCGGCGGGCGGAGCTTCGATCTGATGCTGCTGATCCACACGATCCTCGGCACCGCGGCGGCGGCCTTCGGTTCGGCGGCTTTCAACCAGGTGATGGAGGTGGATCTCGATGCGCGGATGAAGCGCACGGCGAATAGGCCCTTGCCCGCGCGCCGGATGGATCCGCTGTTCGCCTTTGCCGTCGGCTGGGTGCTCTCGGCCGCGGGGATCATCCACCTGGCAGCGAAAGTAGGCTCCTGGCCCGCATGGTTGGCCGCGGCGACCGTTGCCATCTACGTTTTCATTTACACGCCGCTGAAGCGCTTCAGCAGCACCAATACGCTGGTCGGTGCCATACCCGGGGCGATTCCCCCGGTGATCGGCTGGACGGCCGCGGGCGGGCCGGTGGATGCCGCCGCGTGGTTCCTTTTCGCGCTGCTCTTCCTGTGGCAGCTCCCGCATTTCGTCGCGATCAACTGGCTCTGCCGGGAGGAATACGAGAGCGCCGGGTACCAGATGTGGTCGGATGGCGATGTCAGCGGGCGGCGCAGCGGCCTGCTCGCCGCGGTTTTCGCACTCATGCTGGCCGTGCTACCGGTGTGGCCGTGGTTCGCCGGCTGGACCCCCGGGCTCCCGGGCCTCGTCGCGCTCTGCGGCGGGGTGGTGGCAGGGCTGATCATGGCGGCTTTCGCCGGACGTTTCATGCGGGACGGCGAGCGTACCTCGTTCCGGAAGCTTTTCCTTTTCACCCTGCTCTACCTGCCCCTTGAGCTTGGATTGCTTGCCATTGCGTGGCGCTAGTTTAGTTTCCGCCGCCCCATGAGGATGCCTGCCGAGCCGTTCGAACCCGCCGTGCGAGATCCCCGCAAGCTGCGGCGCACCGGCTTGATCCTGACGGTCTTCATGATCGTCAGTGCGGTCGGCGTCTATCTCGCCTACATGAAATTGGCGGAACGCCAGGCGGCGGATGAAACGCCTTCCTTCAAAGGCCGCATCGAAAAGAACTTCAAGCTCTGGAAACAGGACGGCAGCGAGGGAAATCTCGCTGAAATGGAGGGTGAAGTTTATGTGATTGCGCCGGTTCTTTTCAGCGAGCCGGATCGCTGGAAACACACCCGAGGAGTGCTGGAACGGCTCTCCAAGCGCTATGCCGGGCGGGACGATTTCCACATCGTGTGCCTGACTGTCGATCCTGAAGGCGAGCCGCCGGAGAAGCTGGCGGAGTATGCGAAGGAGCTCGGGGCCGAGCTGCCGCAGTGGTGGCTGGGCGCGACACGGGAAGAAAGCGTCCACAAGTTCCTCAAGAACATCCTGAAGATGGAGACCATCCCTCACAGGAAGGACGGCGAGTGGATCTATGATGGCACGCTCGTGGTCGTCGATCGCGACCGCCACATCCGCAAAGGGACTGTGCGCACCGATAAGCGGGCTCGCATGGATGCGCCTTTCGATTTTGAAGCCGCGGCCAAATGGGATCTCGAGCAACCCACGCCCGGCGATCCGCATCGCGTCTCGCGGGATTTGGAAGGCCTGCTCATCCAGGTGATCGATCACGTGCTGGCCAAACCTGTAACGAAATCATGAACGACAGGGGAACAATCGCGATGATCTACGGCGGGGTGGCGGTCATTTCCGCGGCTCTGATCGCCGGGGGCATCTACCTGAGCCGCCAGGTGCCCGAACAGCCGCTGCCGGACTACAGCAACGTGGGCACTCCGAAGGAGGAGACGCTGTTCGCCATCAAGTCCGACTTCGCCGGGGTGAACCAGGCCGGCAAGGATGTCAAACTCTCCGACTTGAAGGGAAAAGTCTGGATCGTGTCCGAATTCTTCGCCGTGTGCCCGCATTGCGCGGTACGCAACGGTCAGGAGCTGAAATCGATCTACGAGGAATTCAAGGACCACCCCGATTTCCACATGGTCTGCGTTTCCGTGGATCCGGAAACCGACACCCACGACAAGCTGGAAGCCTACGGCAAGGCGCTCGGTGCCGACCCTGCGGACTGGTGGTTCGTGACCCATCCCGACCAGCAGGAGACGCACGATTATCTGGAGAAGACGCTCGGGTTCTTCAAGGTCCGCGAGCGCACCGACCCGCTGGACCGCGACGCCAACGGCCGCTTCGCGCACGACATGGGGATCATGCTGGTGGACCGCGAGTGGAACGTCATCGGCAAGTGGCCTCTCTACGACGCGAAGTCCGAGGAAGGCCGCCGCCGCGACCCGCAGCTCTATGAAAAGCTGAAGCAGGACCTCTGGAAGAAGATCGAAGAGGAACTGGAGAAGAACGAAACCGCGGGAGCCGAGGGCCTCGATCCCGGGCAACCGGCGGCGGGCGAGGCCGGGGAACGATAGAAGCAGGATGGTGGCATCTACCCGCAATGACTAGCGAAAGGAAGGAATGGCTGTCCCGGCAGCCGCAGGAGGCGCTGTCGAGGAAGCTCGGCATCGCGGCCTGGGTAGCCACCGCGCTGGTGTTGATCCTCGTCGGGCTGATGCGCCGGCCGGAGCTTCGCATCCCCCTGCCGGAGGGCGTTTCTTTCGCGTTCCTCCCGCCCGTCCATGCGGTGCTGAATTCGCTGGTGGCCATCGCCCTCGTGGTGGCCTTGGTGGCGGTAAAGCAGGGGAAGCTGACGCTGCACCGGAATGCCATCTTCGCCGCAATGGGGCTCTCCATGGCCTTCCTGCTGTGCTATGTGGCCTATCATTTTACCAATGTGGAGACCCTCTACGGCGACCTGAATGGCGACGGCGCGGTGGATGCGGCGGAAAAGGCGGCCACGGGAGGCATGCGCAGCGTCTATCTTATCCTGCTCATCAGTCACATTTCGCTCGCCGGGATCAGCCTGCCTTTCATCCTCTTCACCTTCATCGCCGGATGGACCAACCGCTTCGCGGCTCACCGCCGCCTGGCGAAATGGGTCTTTCCCCTGTGGCTCTACGTCGCCGCGACCGGGCCGATCTGCTATCTGATGTTGAAGCCCTACTATCAGTGATATCCTTCCCATGAAAATCCTCGGATACCGCGATGCCGACTACGGATCCTTCGTCAAGCGATTGGGCCGCCGGGCACTGCCGACGCACGACGTGCGCGATCTGGTGAGCGAGATCATCGCGGCGGTGGCGGCACAAGGCGACAAGGCGCTCACGGCCTACGCGAAGCGCTTCGACAACGTGGTACTGAAGGAGAAGCAGCTTTTCGTGACGCCGGAGGAGCTCGCCGCGGTGAAGGTGAAGCCCGCCACCCGCAAGGCGGTGGCGGCCAGCCTGAAGAATATCATCGCCTTTGCGAAAGGCGGGCTGCGCAAGGATTGGTCGATGATCAATGCGGAAGGAGCCCGCGTGGGGGAGCGTTTCCAGCCCTTCGATCGCGTCGGGGTTTACGTCCCCGGTGGCAAGGCTCCCTTGGTTTCCACGGCACTGATGACGGCCGGCTTCGCGAAGGCGGCGGGCGTCCCGGAGATCCTCGCGGCCACGCCCTGCGGGCCGGACGGCTCCGTGAACCCGGAACTGCTATACGCGCTGAAAGCGGCGGGCGTGACCGAGATCCTGAAAATCGGCGGTGCGCAGGCGATTGCCGCGATGGCGCTGGGAACGAAGTCGGTGCGGCCGGTGGACCGGATCTTCGGCCCCGGCAACCGCTTCGTCGTCGAGGCGAAGCGGCAGCTTTTCGGCGCGGTTTCCATCGATCTCCTGCCGGGCCCCAGCGAGGTGCTCATCATCGCGGACAAGACCGGCAATGCCGACTACATCGCCGCGGACCTGCTCGCGCAGGCGGAACACGGCGGGGATAGCGTGATCGGCTTCATCACCGATTCCAAAGCGCTGCTGGGCAAGGTGGTGAAAGCAATCGATGCCCAGCTCCCGGCGCTCGCCCGCGCGAAGTACATCAAGGAAGTGCTGAAGCAGGGGGCCTTCCTGCTCCATGTCCGCGATATGGCGGAAGCCGTGGAAATTTCAAATGCCTTTGCCGCCGAGCACGTGTCGTTCATCTGCGCGGAGGAAAGGAAATGGCTGCCGCGGATCCGCACCGCCGGAGCGATTTACTTGGGCAATGACTCGCCGGTGGCCGTCGGGGATTTCCTCGCCGGTCCCAGCCACACCCTGCCCACGGGCGGAAGCGGGCGCTCTTTCTCTGGGCTGCGGGCCGACCAATTCCAGCGCCGCACGAGCATCGTGAAGCTGGACAAGAAGGCGGTGAGGAAGTCCCTGCCGGTGGTGGCGGAGTTCGCACGGATCGAGGGCTTGGACGCCCACGGCCGGTCCACGGCCATCCGCGTGGAAGGTTGAGGCGTACGGGTGGCAGCGGATTGCGGTTGAGCGCCCCGGCTTGCCGGGCTATCTCCCCGGCATGGCGAGCGGATTCAAGGAATGGCAGGTCGTATGCGACGCGCTGGCGAGCGGCCGCCAATCGATCATCCTGCGGAAAGGCGGCATTCATGAAGGCCGCGCCGGTTTTTCCTTTGCCGAAGAGTCCTTCTTTCTTTTTCCGACCCGCTTCCACAACCAGGACCAGTTCGTTCGCGAGGGCCAAGTCACAGCTCTCCCGGAATGGACTGTGGGCGACACCGTCAGCGTTACCCACTACTGTGAGGCGCTGTGGGCGAAAACGCTGACGGATTGGGAAAAGGTCGCCGCTCTGGAGCCCTATCACATCTGGACGGAAGAGACCATCCGCCAGCGCTTCGATTGGGAGGGGAAGGGGATGGCCAGCGGGAGCATCCACGTGGCCCTGGTGCGCGTGGAGGCCCTGGCGCAGCCCTGGGAATTTCCCTACGAAGCGAAATACGGCGGATGCCGGAGCTGGGTGACGCTGCCGGAGCCCCCGCAGGGTACCCGCCTCGGCGCGGTCCCGGTAACGGGGGACGACGCCTTCTCGACGCTATTCGCGAAGCTGGACGAGATCCTGCAATAGCAGGGGCACGTACGAAAAAGGCCGCCGGATTCCCGACGGCCGCTTTCAAAAACGATCAACCGGTCTCGCCGGGTTACTTTCCCCAGCGCTCCAGCAGCGTGGTCGCCATGTCGCTCGGCGTTTCGGAGACGGCGATGCCGCATTCCGCGAGGATCCGCTTCTTCGCCTGCGCGGTGTCTTCCTCCCCGCCGACGATGGCACCGGCGTGGCCCATGCGGCGGCCCGGAGGCGCGGTCGCCCCGGCGATGAAGCCCGCGATCGGCTTCTTGCAGTGTTCCTTCGCCCAGCGGGCCGCTTCGACTTCCGCGGTGCCGCCGATTTCGCCGATCAGGATGATGGCCTCGGTTTCCGGATCTTCGTTGAACATCTGCAGCACGTCCAGATGGCTGGTGCCATTGATGGGGTCGCCGCCGATGCCGACCAAGGTGCTCTGGCCGTAGCCGAGCTGGGTGAGCTGGAACACCGCCTCGTAGGTGAGCGTTCCGGAGCGGGAGACGACACCGACATTCCCGCGCTTGCAGATCTGGCTGGGCGTGATGCCGATACGGCAGCCGCCGTGCGACTTCTCGCCGCGACCGGGAGTGACCAAGCCCGGGCAATTCGGTCCGATGAGACGGGACTTGGACCCGCGCATGGCTTCCTTCACCCGCATCATGTCCATCACCGGGATGCCTTCCGTGATGCAGACCACCAGGTCCACCCCGGCATCGACCGCCTCAAGGATGGCGTCGGCCGCGAAGGGCGGGGGCACGAAGATGGCCGATGCCGTGGCGCCGGTTTCCTCGACCGCCTGCGAGACCGTGTCGAAAATCGGCACGACGTCAGCGAACTTCTGGCCGCCCTTGCCCGGCGTCACGCCGGCCACGAGCTTCGTGCCGTAGTCCAGGGAAAGGGATGCGTGGCGCGCACCGAAACTGCCGGTGATGCCCTGCACGAGGAGCTTGGTATTTTCGTCAACGAGGATGGCCATGGCGGAACTTTGGGGAAATCAGTGGGAACACTCCGGGTGATTCGGCTTTTTCTGGTGGATCGCCACGGTATTGCCGTCGGGATCCGCGATCAGGGACATCCGGCAGATGGGGTAATCCTGGATCGGCAGCACGATCTTCACTCCTGCCTGGTCCAGCGCGGCCATGGCGGCATCGAGATCCTCCACCTCGAAGCAGAGGCCCCCGCCATTCGCGTTGGGTTGCCATTGCTCGTTCGCTTGGGCGATCGCCAGCGTGTGGCCGCCGGGGATCTCGAATTCCGCCCAGCCGACCTTCCCTTCGTGCTCGAAAATCCTGCCCTCTTTCAGGCCGAGGATTTCACCGTAGAACTTGCGTGTCCGTGCGATGTCGGTCGCAGGATATCCCGTAAAGGCTGCTTCTTTGATGCCGATTCCTTTCATAGCGGGACACCCGTAAGCGCATCAGGCGACAGCCGCCACGATCTTTTGTGCCCCGTCCGACATCGTGTCCGCGGAGACGATGTTCAGGCCGCTGGCAGCGAGCGTGGCCTTGCCTTGCTCGACGTTGTTGCCTTCGAGGCGGACCACCAGGGGGATCGGCAGGCCGGTTTCCTTGGCCGCCGCGATCACCCCTTCGGCGATGACGTTGCAGTCCATGATGCCCCCGAAAATGTTGATCAGGATGCCCTTCACGTTCGGGTCGGCCAGGATGATCTTGAAGGCCGCGGTGACCTGCTCCTTGGAGGCGCCGCCGCCCACGTCGAGGAAGTTCGCCGGTTCGCCGCCGAAGTGCTTGATGATGTCCATGGTGGCCATCGCCAGGCCCGCGCCGTTGACCAGGCAGGCGATGTTCCCGTCCAGGCCGATGTAATTCAGCTCGTACTCGGAGGCGGCGACTTCACGCGGGTCTTCTTCCTCCTTGTCGCGCATGGCGACGATTTCCGGGTGGCGGTAGAGAGCGTTGTCGTCGAAGCCGAATTTCGCGTCCAGTGCCAGCACGCGGCCATCCGGGGTCGTGACCAGCGGGTTGATCTCCACCATCGAGCAATCGAGGGAGATGAAGAGCTTGTAGAGATTGGAGAGAAGCTTGCCGAACTGCTTGGCCACATCGCCCTGAAGGCCCAGCGCCGCGGAAAGCTTGCGGATCTCTCGTAGGCCTGGAGGCCCAGGATCGGATGGACGAACTGGCGGATGATCTTCTCCGGGGTGTTGTGCGCCACGTCCTCGATGCTCATGCCGCCTTCGGTGGAAGCGACGATCACCGGGCGGGAGGTGCCGCGGTCCATCAGGATCGCCAGGTAATATTCGTGGGTGATGTCCACGGCTTCGGCCACCATCACCTTGCGCACCAGCTTGCCGGCATCGCCTGTTTGGATGGTCACCAGCGTTTCATTCAGCATCTTCCCCGCGAAGTCGGCGGCCTGCTCGGGGGACTCGATGAGATGGACTCCGCCCTGGAAGCCGTTCTTGAAGTGGCCCTTGCCGCGGCCACCGGCGTGGACCTGGGCCTTGATGACGAGCTTGGCACCGGCGAATTCCTTG
>CAMPGU010000055.1 GCA_946885645.1 uncultured Haloferula sp. | reverse complement strand
GATGAACAGGATGTGCGTGAGCTCGTGCCCAAGCACGTAGAGGTAAAGGAAGAGCGGCCGCAGCAGGCCGCTGAAGAACCAGCCCGTCATCAGCAGCACGCCGGTGGCGAAATACCAGAAGGCCGGCATTCGCCAGAAATTGATGTCCTGCGTGGCATCGCTGAATTGCGAGAAAAAGGTCCACGAGGTGACCCAGCAGAAGGGCAGCAGCAAGAGGCCCGTGAGCCAGCGCATCACCCGCGTGAGCAGACCGGCGGGAGGATCCTCGTAGCCGATGGCGGTGCCGGCGATCGCGGCGCGGATGTGCTTGAGATCGCGATGCCCCAGCCGGCGGTTCACCCGCTCGTGGGCGCGTGCATTTGCCTTGCGCAAGGCTTCGGAAAGCGACTGGCGGCGGCGGCGGTGATTGCCCCCGCTTGTCGTCGAGCTCAGCCGGATCTGCTTCTTTCGGGTCCTCGCCATGCGCGAGGCCGTAATTACTTCGGGTTTCTTAAGGAATCAAGTTCGATACGTGTTCAAACGATTTTCAATCGGGCGAGGTCCTGGGTATCCACCAAGCCGACCGCGCGGCCCTCGGAGTCCAGCACCACGACATCGTCCACCCGATGGGATCCGATCGTTTGCACCGCCTCAACCGCGAGGGAAGCGGCCTCCACGCTGATCGGCCTGCGGGTCATGAAGTCCGCCACGGGCTTTTCGCCGATGAAGGCGTCCCGCTGGTAGCAACGCGCGAAATCGCCGTGGGTGAAAATTCCCGCCAGCCGTCCGTCCGGCTCCACCACCACGCAGGCCCCGGAGCGGGCGGAGGACATGGCCCCCAAGGCATCCCGTACCGTGGCCGCCACGGGCACCGTGGCGAGCTGGTCCCCGGCGCGCATGATATCGGAAACACGGGTGAGAAGCGCCCTGCCCAACGCCCCGCCGGGATGGAAGCGCGCGAATTGCTCCTCCGTGAACCCCCGCGCCTCCAACAGGACCATCGCCAGCGCATCCCCCATCACCAGCATCGCGGTGGAAGAGGAGGTCGGTGCCAGATTGAGCGGACAGGCTTCGCGATCCACCGAAGTATCCAGCACGATATCGCTGTGCTCGCCCAAGGTGGAGGCGGGCTTACCGGTTAGGGCGATCAGAAAGACATCGAAGCGCTTCACGTGCGGCAGCAGATCGAGCAGCTCGGGGGTTTCCCCGGAGTAGGAGAGCAGCAGCACCGCGTCGCCATCGCAGACCATGCCAAGGTCGCCGTGAAGGGCGTTCTGGGAATTCAGCACCACGGCGGTCGCGCCGGTGGAATTGAAGGTGGCCGCAATCTTGTGGCCGATGTTCCCGGACTTCCCGATCCCGACCACTACGATCTTTCCCCGCCGGTCCAGCGTTTCGCGCAGCATCCCGATCGCGCGCACGAAGGCGTCATCAAGCCGGGCCGCCATCCCTTTCAAGGCACCGGTCTCGATTTCGATCACTTTCCGTGCGTTCGCGAGGAGATCCATGTGCAGAGGATGAAGGGGCGGAGCGGAGCGGGAAATCGAAATTTCCGCTCGGACGGCAAGCTCAGCTCGCCACGATGTTTACCAGCCGCCCGGGCACGACGATCACCTTGCGCACGGTTTTCCCGTCGATCTGCTCCTTCACCTTCGAGGTGCCGAGGGCGGCGGCTTCGATCGTCGCCTGGTCCGCGTCCTTCGCGACGGTGATCTTGTCGCGCAGCTTGCCGTTGATCTGGACGACAAGTTCCAGCTCGTCGGTGACCAAGGCGGCTTCGTCGTGACGCGGCCACGGGCTGTCGGCGAGCATGGTCGTGCCGCCCAGGCGAGCGTGGATTTCCTCGCTCAGGTGCGGGGCGAAGGGATTGAGCACGTGAAGCAGCATGCGGAACTCGTTCAAAGGGACGGCTTCCGCGGCGGTGAAGGCATTCGTGCACACCATCATTTGCGAGATGGCGGTGTTGAAGGACATCTTCGCGATGTCCTCGGTGACCTTCTTGATCGTCTCGTGGACCACCTTGAGCAGCGCTTTGTCGGTGCAGGGAAGGTCTTGGATCTTCGGAGACTTCACCCACTCCCCCGCCTGGTCTTCCTGGAAAGCGACACGCCAGACGCGGGCGAGGAAACGGGAAACGCCTTCCACGCCCTTCATGCTCCAAGGCTTCACCTGCTCCAGAGGCCCCATGAACATCTCATAGAGGCGCAACGAATCCGCGCCGTACTCGCGGACGACGTCGTCGGGATTTACCACGTTGCCGCGGGATTTCGACATCTTCTGCCCGTCCTCACCGAGGATGAGTCCCTGGTTCACGAGCTTCTGGAAGGGCTCGTTGGTCGAAACATGGCCGAGGTCATGGAGCACCTTGTGCCAGAAGCGCGCGTAGAGCAAATGAAGTACGGCGTGCTCCGTACCTCCGACATACAGATCGACCATGCCGGGCTTCGCCCCACCGCCACCCCAATAGGATTCCGCTTCCTTTGAAATGAAACGGTCGCCGTTCGCCGGATCGCAATAGCGCAGGTAGTACCAGCAGGAGCCTGCCCATTGCGGCATCGTGTTCGTCTCGCGGATCGCGCCATCCGGCAGCTCCACCCATTCGCGCGCCTTGCTCAGCAGCGGCTCCGGCGAACCGGTCGGCTTGTAGTCCTCCAGCGGCGGCGCGAGCAAGGGCAGCTCGGCATCCGGCACGGCGTAGTGCTGGCCGTCTTTCCACGTCAGCGGGAAAGGTTCGCCCCAGTAGCGCTGGCGGGAGAACAGCCAGTCGCGCAGCTTGAACTGCACGCGGCGTTTGCCTTTGCCACTCTCTTCCAGCCACGCGATGATCTTCGCCTTCGCTTCGGCGGTCGGCAGGCCGTCGAGGAACCCGGAATTCACCGCCGTGCCATCGCCCGGGGCGGCGGCCTCAAGGAGCGCCGGCGTCCCGCCGGTGGGCTTTTCGAAATGAATGAACTCGCCGGCATCCAGCTTCGCGTGTTCCGGATTTCGCGCGATATACTTCCTGATGTTTTCAAGGTGATCCGAATCCCTCACGATCCGATCCCAGTATTCACGCTGCCACACCACCCCGTCGCGGCCGAGAGCCTTGTTGATCTCCTTCGCGGTGAAACTTTTCCAGGAATGCAGGACCTCGGCCAGGTCCTCTTCCTCTTTGATCCGGAAGAGTACGTGGACGTGGTTCGGCATCACGACGAAGGCATCAAGCTCGTAACGCTCGCCGTCAAAGTGATGCAGCGCACCCGCGACGAGAGACGCCAGCGAGCCCTGTTTCAGAAGGCATTCACCTGAGCCCGCATCGAGCCACTCGTCCAGCTTCGCCGAGAACCGCCGGTGGTACTCGTCCTCCAGTTCGGGCGAAAGCGGAGCCGGGTGCTGTTGAAGCCAGAATTCCCGTTGCTGGTTCAACTCTGCGAGCTTCTCGGCCGGAATCGAATCCGCGAGGCGCCAGGTCACGAAATACATCCGTTCGTTCTGCTGCCAGTGCGGGAGTTTGCGCCGGTGTATCTCGAGCGGTTGGCCATCCTGAAGATACGGCGACACCGGCGGGACGCCGGCGCTCCTTGACGAGACCACTTGCACGATCGGCAGGTCGAACTTCTTCGCGAACTCGAAGTCCCGCTCGTCGTGCGCGGGCACGGCCATGATCGCGCCGGTGCCGTAGCCCATCATCACGTAGTCGGCGATCCACACCGGGATCTGCTCGCCGTTTACCGGATTCGTCGCGTACGCGCCGGTGAAGACGCCGGACTTGTCCTTGTTCAAATCGCCGCGTTCGAGATCGGACTTCGCGGCGCAGGCGGCGATGTAGGCATCGACCGCCTCCTTCTGCTCCGCGGTGGTGATTTCGGCCACGTACGGGTGTTCCGGTGCGAGCACCATGTAGGTGGCGCCGAACAAGGTATCCGGACGGGTGGTGAAAACGGTGACGGTGTGGCCATCGAGCTCGAAATCGACTTCCGCGCCTTCGCTGCGGCCGATCCAGTTCTTCTGCAGCAGCTTGATGCCTTCCGGCCACTCGAGCGGCTCCAGTTCATCGATCAACCGCTGGGCGTACTTCGTGATGCGCAGCATCCACTGGCGCAGCGGACGGCGCTCCACGGTGTGGCCCTTGCTACGCCATTCTTCCACTTCTTCGTTGGCCAGAACGGTGCCCAGATCCGGAGACCAGTTCACCGGCGCCTCGTGGACGAAGGCCAGGCGCACCGCGTCGATCTGCTCGCGGGTCCAGCCTTTCGCTTCCAGCTCGGCCACCGGCTTCGCCTTGCCCGCTTCCTCATCGAAATACGACGAATAAAGCTGCAGGAAAATCCATTGGGTCCAGCGGACATAGCCGGGATCCGTGGTGGCGATTTCACGGTTCCAGTCGTAGCCGAAGCCCAGCGACTTGAGCTGGCGCTTGAAGGTTGCGATGTTCGCCGTGGTGGTGATCGACGGGTGTTGGCCCGTCTTGATCGCGTACTGTTCGGCCGGCAGGCCGAAGGAGTCCCAGCCCATCGGATGGAGCACGTTGTAGCCCTGCCGGCGGTTGGCGCGGCCGATGATGTCGGTGGCGGTGTAGCCTTCCGGATGTCCCACATGCAGCCCGGAGCCAGAGGGGTACGGAAACATGTCCAGCACGTAGAACTTCGGCTTCGACGCGTCGAAATCGGCATCGCCCGGATTCGGAGTGCGGAAGGTTTCTTCCGCATCCCAGCGCGCCTGCCATGCGGGCTCGAAATCGTCGAAGGGGAACGGTTTGCGTTTGTCGGACATGATCGTGGGAAAAGGGAAGCTTCCGCGCGCCGGCTTCCGCAGGTACCGCGACGGGCCGCGGAACTTGGCGAAAGAGCCTGAGTTTGAAAAGGAAAACCCCGCCGCGGCGCTTGGCCGGGCGGGGTGGAAAAATCGCTTCCGGGCAGGGCCTTCGCCTACTTTTTCGCCGTCTTCGCGAGGAGCTCCTGGATGTGCTTCACGTAGGCTTCAGGACCGCCTTCGCGGTAGCCGATGTCCTCGCTCAGCTTCTTGCCCTCCCCATCCAGCAGCAGCACGGTCGGATAGCCTTCATTGAGGTAATCCTTCTTCAGCGCCGCGTTCTGCTTCTTCAATTCCGGGGAAAGCTCGGTCTTCCGCGGATAGTCCGCTTCCATCAGCACCAGGTTCGCGGCGGCATATTCCGTGAAGGCCTTCTGCGAGAAGACCTCCTTGTGCAGCTTGATGCACCAGCCGCACCAATCGGAGCCGGTAAGATTGATCAGGATCGGCTTGTTTTCGGCCTTCGCTTTCGCCTTGGCCTCCTCCCAGTTCGTCACCCAACCCTCGGTTCCTGCGAAGGCGAACGACGCGGTGGCCACGAGAACGGCGAGGGAGCGGAAAAGCGCTTTCATGGCAGTTATGAATGCAGGATCGACCGGATATTCCAAAGAAAAACCCCGCCCGCACGAAGTCCGGGCGGGGTCGGCAGCCATGAACGGCGCCGCTGTGGAAAAACGACTAGTCCAGTTCCTTCTTCGCCAGCGCCTCGTCGAGGTGTTTCAAAAAGAGGTCCGTCTTCGGGTACTCGGACGCGAAGAAGCGGTCGAATTCCTTCCCCGCGGAATCGAAGAGAATCACCGTTGGAAAGCCCTCGATGTTGTACTTCTCGGCATACGGATCGTTCTTTTCCTTCAATTCCTTATCCCCTTTCGGGAAATCCAGCTCCACCAGGATGAATTTCTTTCCGGCCGCATCGAGAAACTCCTTCTTGGAGAAAACGTTCTTGCGCATCGCGATGCAGGGCGGGCACCAGTCGGAGCCGGTGAACTCGACCAGCAAGGGCTTCTTTTCCTTCTTCGCCTGTTCAAAGGCCTTTTCCAGGTCCGTGGACCAGCCCTCGAGATCCTTCGAGAAGGCGGAGCTGACCATGGCGGCGGCGCCGAGCGTGAAGGCGGCGAGGTAGGTGACGGCTTTCATAACGTGGTTATAGGCGTAGCACATCTCCCGATTATTTCAAAATTCTTGGCCCCGCCGCGCGGGGCAGCTACCCCGGAGGCATGCCTCCGGAGCTTCCCGTGCTAGTCATCGCCACCCGCAACGCGCACAAGACCGGAGAGATCCGGGAAATGATCGGAGATCGCTACGAGGTCTTAGACGTCAATGACTTTCCCCATCTTCCCGCAGTTGAGGAAACCGGCACCACCTTCCTTGCCAACGCCAGGCTCAAGGCGCTGGCGATCAGCCGGGAGGTGACGGGATTGGTACTTTCCGACGACTCCGGCCTCGAAGTGGACGCCCTCGGCGGCGCGCCGGGAGTGTGGTCGAGCAGCTACGGCGGCGAGGAGGGGAACCACCCGAAGAACAACGCGCGCCTGATGGCGGAGATGGCTGGCAAAACGGACCGGGCCGCCCGGTTCCGCTGCACGATGGTGCTGGCCCGGGCCGGTCAGGTGCTCGCGGATTTCAGCGGGACCGTGGAGGGGCGGATCCTGGAGGCTCCCTATGGCGCGGGAGGGTTCGGTTACGATCCCCTTTTCGCCCCGGAAGGCCACGACCGCAGCTTCGCGGAACTCGGGCCCGAGGTGAAAAACGCTCTCAGCCACCGTGGCAGGGCGCTGGCACGGGTGATGGAGTGGTTGGGAAACCATCGCTGAATTTAGAGCGGCGGCACCCAAGCCGTTCTGCTAGACAGCGCTCCCATGGCGAGCCCCTTGGAAAAAACAGCATCCGGCTGCAGCGTTCGCCTCTTCGGAATTTTCTGGACGGCGTTCAGCTTGATCTTCGTAGCCGTCGGCCTCTGGCAGGCCGGCAAGGCGCTTTCCTCGCGCGGATGGGAGAAGGTGCCTTGCGTGATCGAGAAATTCGAAATCGTGCCGGATGCGGAGGACGCCGGAGAGTTCCGGGCCGATCTCTCCTACCGCTACGAGGTGGGTGGCGACTCCTTCACAGGAACCCGCCTGTGGAGCCACAAAGAGAGTAGCGATAGCTACGAAGACCTTTCCGAAATCCGGGAATCTCTCCTGCAAGGGCCCGAGGGCACCCTTCCCTCACCCGCGGGGGTGACCACGGAGTGCCGGGTGAATCCCTCGGACCCCGACGAATCCCGCTTGGCGGAGGGGAGCGGCGGCCAGCTTTCCTTCGGTCTCGCTTTCGCGGCATTCGGGGGATTGTTCGTGTTGATCGGGCTTGCCCTCATCTTCGGCAAGGCTGGCGGCGAGAAAGCTCCCACCTCGGCGGCGAAGGAACAGGCGAGCTCCTCTCCAGCCATCCTTTTCTTCCTGATCTTCGGCTTGGCGGGACTCGGGATTTTCTGCGGCTTGGTGATTCCGAAGGCGCTCGAGTGGGCCGACATGCGGGGATGGAAAGAAACCCCCGCGGAAATCATCCGCAGCCGGTTGGCCAGCCGCAGCGATAGCGACGGGACGGTTTACTCCATCGATCTCTTCTACCGCTACACTGTGAACGGGCGCGAGCACCGCTCGAACCGCTACGGCCTGATCGGCGGCAGTTCTTCCGGGCGGAAGGGCAAGCAAGCCGTCGTTTCCGCACACCCGCCGGGCAGCGCCCTCACGGTCTTCGTCGATCCGGACGAACCATGGCGGGCGGTGGTGAAGCGGGATCCGGGCTGGGGCGCGCTCCTGGCTCTATTCCCTCTCCCCTTCATGGCGGTGGGGTTCGGAGGCCTGTGGTGGACCCTTAAAAAGCGGGCGAAGAAGGCCCCGGTTTCCTCGCGTCGCGCCGCGCCCGCGCCGCGCCAAATAGGAAGCGCCCCGCTGGCCGCCGGGGAGTGGGCGCGGTTGCGGACGGTGCCCCTCGGGGGTTTCGTGATCGTGCTCGTCTTCGCCCTCTTCTGGAACGGTTTTATCGGCTTCGCGCTGCGGGATAACCTTCAGGATTTCGGCCGGGGCGGCGGGGGAGCATGGATCGGCGGGGTCTTCAGCCTGTTTCTGATCCCCTTCGTCCTCGTGGGTCTCGGGCTCTTGGCAGCCGTGGTTTACATGTTTTTGGCGCTCTTCGGCCCGGTTTTCGAGCTCAGCATCGATGAAGCCGCACTGCTGCCCGGGGCCGCGACCTCCGTGCGCTGGCGCCGTGCGGGAGGCTGGGGGCAACCGCGGAGTTTCACCCTGCTCCTGGTCGGCAGGGAAGAGGCCACGTACCAGAACGGCTCCAGCAGCTCGACCGCGAAATCCGTTTTCCACGAGCAGGTGATCTTCGAGACCACCGTCCCGGCAGCCACGGAGCGCGGACACGCCACCCTGGCGATCCCGCAGGAGGCGGTGCCGACCTTCAACGGCCGGAACAACCGCATCCGCTGGCTGATCGACCTCCGGGCCGGGGTGCCGCGGCTCCCGGACGTGAACGCGGAGCGGGAACTGCTCGTACACGCACCGGTAAGGGAGGAACAACCATGAACTCGATCCACCTGACAAACCGCGAGCTCAAGCCCGGCGAAACGGTGGAAGGCACCGTCCGCTGGAGCTTGGAGAAGCCGCCCAAGGATCTGGAGCTGCGGATCTTTTGGTTCACCCGCGGGCGCGGAACGGAGGAGGCCGAAAGCGTCCTGATCCTCCCGCTAGGCGGAGAGCAGAGCGGCGAGCGCTCCTTCTCCCATGCGCTCCCCGACAGCCCGTGGAGCACCGACGGGAAGCTCATCAGCATCATCTGGGGAGTAGAACTGGTGGAAAAGAGGGCGGGCTCCCTCGCCTTGGAGGAGTTCACGGTCGGCCCGCAACGGCGGGCGGTCGTGCTCGGAGCCGTCGAATCACCGCGCTCCCAATCCTCCGCAGCCGGGCGAATGAACCGCTTGCTCCGGCGCAAGAACCATGAAGGCACGCGATAATCCCTTCGCTCCCTCGCGCTTGGAAAAGGTCTTGGCCTTCGATCCGCTTTTGATCGGGACGACATGGGAAGCGCTGGAGACGCGCTGGCGGGAGCTCGGGCACCGTGCCGCCGTCACGGGTCACCACGGGTCCGGTAAGAGCGCGTTGCTGGCAGCATGGTCCCTCCGTCTGGCGAGCCGGGGCGAGGAAGTCGCGGCTCTTTTCTACAACAAGGAGCACGACCGGATTTCCCCACTTGATAGGCATCTGCTTGCGGACTGCGAGGGCAAGCAGGTGTTGATCGACGGGGAGATCCATCTTCCGTGGCGCGAAAGGGCGCTCCTGCGAAAACTGCTCGCCCCGGCGGCCGGGGTACTTGTCACGCGCCACCGCAGCGGCTCATGGCGGGAGCTGGTCCGCTTGCAGTCGAGCCCGCGGTTGGCGGCGGCGCTTTTGGAACGCGTGCTTCCGGAATGTCGACCCCTCGGTCTGGCCGACCTGAGCCGGAATCTCAGGCGTCACCGGGGGAATCTGCGGGAACTTTGGCTCAGCTTCTACGACGATCTAGCCCGACAGAACGGGCACATCGGAAATATTTGAAAAAATTTAATAAATCCTTAAGGTCCGGGGCGTGAAACCAATTTTCCTGCTACTCTCCTTGGTCGCCGCCCTCGGATTCAGTTCCTGCGCCCGGCAGGTGAAGGCGAAGCATCCCGTGTCCTATCGCTTTCAGAGCGGGCGGACGGCGATGTTGAAGAACGGCGTGGCATACGCGCCGAAGAAAGCTCCCGCAGCCGTGAAGAGAGCCATCGCCGCCGGTAACCGCCTGCAAGGAAAGCCCTACAAGTGGGGCGGCGGTCACGCCCGCCACGAGGACTCCGGCTACGATTGCTCCGGCACCGTCTCGTATGTCCTCCGGGAGGCGGGGCTGATGAAAGGCTCGATGCCCAGCAAAGGATACTTTTCCTACGGGAAGAAGGGCGAAGGGGACTGGATCACCCTTTATATCCGGAATGGCCATGTGTTCATGACGGTGGCGGGTCTCCGCCTCGACACCGGAGGGCCGGGCGGCCGCAGCGGCCCCCGCTGGAAGCCGGAGAGCCGTGCCGGCCGCGGCCACGTGATGCGCCATCCGGCGGGTCTCTGAACCGGCACAGGCACTATGCGCGGCCTACCGCGGCCACGGCCGGCACCACCTCCATGCCCAGCAGGCAGACGTCGTCATCGAAATGATGGCCGTCGGAATACTGGAGCACCCGGGTTAAGACGATATCCAGCATTTCCTCCAAGCTTGTGCTCCGGCACGCGCCGGCGATTTCCATCAGGCGTTTTTCAAGGAAGGGCTCTCCCTCCTCGTTCTCCGCTTCCAGAATCCCGTCGGTGAAAAGAAGGAGGCGCGTGACCTCGGACAACGGCACCTCCCCCGCCGGGTATTCCGCCTTCGCGATGAGGCCGAGTCCCGGCCCCTTTTCCTTCCGGATCGCGGCAAGCTGCCGGACGCCCCCCGGACCGGTCGCCACCGCCCCCGGATGGCCGGCGCAGGCATAGCGGAGGACTCCCGCCTCCAGATCCACCACGGCATAAAACGCCGTGGCAAACATCGTTGCACCCGCCCGGTCGAGAATCGAGGCAAGACCGTTGTTCAAGCCGCAGAGGAAGGCGGAGGGATCGGCCGCGCTACGCCGCTGCTTTTCCAGAAGGCCGCGCAGCATGGCGACCACCAGCGCGGAGCGAACCCCGTGCCCCATGACATCGCAGATCAGCATCCCCGCCTTGCCATCGGAGATCCGCAGCACCTCGAAGAAATCCCCGGCCATGCCGGAAATCGGCAAGTAGCGTGCCCCGAAGGCCAGTCGGGCCGCGCGGTCGCCGACCTCCGGAAAGGTGGATCCTGCCAGTGTCTGCTGGATCTCGCGCGCCAGTTGCAGCTCTTCCTCGTAGGCTTGGTTCCGCATTTGTAGCTCGGCGGCAAGCTCGGTGGCCTCCTGCTTCGCTTTCACCAGCTCGGTCACATCGCTCGAAACCCCGAAGGTCCCTTTCACCTCCCCGCAGCGATCCACCCAAGGGAACTTGGAAGTTAGCACCCAGGTATCCTCTCCGCCGCGCCAGGTTTCGCGCTCCAGCTTGCCGCTCACCGGCCGCCCCGTCTCCATGATGGCGCGCTCGTCGGTATCCGCCTGCTCCCAGTGCTCCCGGTCGAAGAAATCCCGGTCATGCTTGCCCTGGAGATCGCGCGGCTCCTGGAAACCCATCCACTCCGCCATCTGCTTGTTCACCAGCACGAAGCGCGACTCCCGGTCCTTGAAATAGACCTGGAGGGGCACGTGATCGATCAACATCCGGAGCAAGTGCCGCTCGTCTTCGATCTGCGCCTCCGCTTCCTTGCGCCGGGAAATATCGATCATCGATCCGGCGATCCGTTGTGCCGCGCCTTGGCGATCGCGGACCACGGTCCCGCGGATGCGCAGCCAGCGCCAACTGTTCCCGCCGGTCTTCAGCCGGCAGTCGATGGCGAAAAGTTCGGGTCCCGAGGGGTTCAAGACATCCTGCAATGCCTGGACAAAGCAGGCGCGGTCCTGCTCGTGCACCATGTCATGGGGCTCCAGGAAGATATTCGGTGCCGCAGCCGTGCTGCATTCCAGGAACTCCAGGATGCGCCGCGAATAATAGATCTCCGCGCTGTCCGTCCACCAGTCCCAGATGCCTTCGTTCGACGCGCGCAAGGCGAGAACCAAGCGTCCCGCATCTTCCGAGCTCGATCCGAGGGTGCCGCCGGGGTGAATCATCAACGTAAACACAAGCACCGGAGCCGCTGAACGGCAATCCGTTTTCGGTTCATCTCCCCGGTCTCTCCGCGAAGATGGCTTGAATTTTGCAATCGCCGGTTCACCTTCGATCCCTTGAAAACACTCCTGGCCGCCGTTCTTTCCACTCTCCCCGTGCTGGCTGCGGAGCCCCCGGTCGTGGCGCTCCCGCCGTGCTGCGCCCCGAACAGCCGGTCCGCCGTCTTTGAGATCGACCCGCTCGTTGATACCTCCCGCTGGGATTTCTCCGCCCCGGACGCGTGGAAGTGGACGATCGAGCCGAAGCCGCCCCTTCTCCGGCTGACTGCCCAGAGCAACACCAAGCCGGACTTCAGAAGCCCTCTCAACATGGCCTGGTACAAGGGCCATGAGTGGAGCGACTTCACCCTCACCATGGAGTGCCGCCTGACGAAATTCGATGCGGGTAACAACGACCTCTGCATCGCCTTCGGCGGCGACGGCAAGAACCGCTTCTACTACGCCCACCTCGGCGAGAAAGCCGACGAAGCGCACCATCAGATCCACGTGGTGGACCATGCCGACCGCAAGCCCGTCACCACCTACCGCACCGCCGGCACGCCATGGAAGCAAGGACAATGGCACAAGGTGAAGCTCGTGCGCAATTCCGCCACCGGCGACATCGGCGTCTGGTTCGATGACATGGAGAAGCCCGTCCTGACCGCAAAGGACAAGCGCTTCACCTGGGGCCGGATCGGCCTCGGTTCCTTCGATGATCTCGGCGAATTCCGGAACGTGCGGATCAAGGGAAACAGCCGCTAGCTAGCGGCGGTTCTTCTCCCTCGGAAGCAGCGGGAGGAGCTCCTTGAAGTAGGTCTTGTCCTCGATGTCGGTGTGGATCTTTCCGCCCGGGCCGAAGTATTTCCACTCGTGGCAGCCGTAGCAGATCTGGAGGACCCGCTGTCTGCCGCCCTTGCTCCACACCAGCGCGTAGTCCGGGTGGAAACCCGGGCAGGTGGTCTTCACCGCCTGCGCTTCATGGGATGAGGAGCGCTTGTAGAGGTTCAGGACCTTGTCCGCCGTTCCCGCCGGCAAGTCCGCCGGTTGGGCGTGGAATTTGAAGCCCTCGAATTCCACCCAGCCGCCCTGCTTCACCTGCTTCTCGTAGCGTGACGTGTCCCCGATGGGATGGGCGAGTCCGCGATAGATCTTCACGTTGCTGGCGGACTTGTTGATGTCCACCTCCGCTCCCCATTGCGCGTGCATCTCCGTCTCCCGCATCGGAATGCCGCCCTTCCAGCACGACTGGGTGGTGCAGGAGACGCACAGGAAGGCCATGAGCGCGGCGGCGAGGAGTTTCATGGTCGGCACGATAGCAGAGGCTCGCACGCTGTCACGTGCAGGGATTCTCGCCTAACCAGCTGAATCGCGGTCATGCGGGGACACGCCCTGGAGAGGTGCCGCGACCCCGCGAGCAATCCTTACCTCCTTCTCCCCCTGAAACGGTTCCGAGGGTCCTCCTCCGGCGTTTCCTTGTCCCGGTAGCGCAGGATGCCCTGCTGCTTGAGATTCCGGATGAATGCCTTGGCATCATGGGAGACCTCGCGGTCGTAGGCAAGGGTGCCTAACAAGCCATCCCCGCTCTCGGCCCGCTCGAGGGCATTGCCGGCCTTGTCGGCAGCGCGGGAGATGGAGGCGACGGCCTTCGGCACGTCCCGCAGGGCGGGCTCCAGCTCGTCGATCCGGTCTCCGGCACGGGCCATCGTGTCGTCGGTGGTGGCGGCGGCTTTTTCGATCGCCCGGATCGCCTCGCGCGCGTCGGTAATGGTCGGGTCAAGGGAAGCGCTGGCCTTCGCCCATTCCGCAGTGGCGGTATCGAGGTTCGCCAGGGTACCGTCGATGTGCTTCAGGTTCTTCTCGGAGAGGATCGAGCCGTTGATCTTTTCCAAAGTCTCCGCCAGGTGCCCGGTAACGATGCGGATATCATCCACGGCGGAATCAAGTTTCAAGAAGGTGGACTCCGCCTCCTGCATCAGCCTGCGGGCGTCGCGGCTGACGGCTTCGGCGTTGTTCTGGATCGCATCCAGACCGGAAGGACCGCCGCCCCGCAGGACGGCGCCGGGCTGGATGAAGCGGCCCGTGGTATTTCCGCCTTCCGGCGGGGTGATGACGATCATCTTGTCCCCCAGCAGGGTCGCCGAGGCGATCTGGATCATGGAATTCTCCGGAATCCGGATCGGGTCATCGATGCTCATCGTGACCTGCACTTTGACGTTCGCATTCAGCTCGGGATGCTCGGCCACCTTCCCGATCCGCGCGCCGCCCATGCGGATCTCGGAGCCCTTGATCAGGCCGGATGCATCGTCGAAAACCACCACCAGCTGGTACTTCCCGCGCAGGCGGTCGCCGAAGCGGCCGAACTGCACGACCAAGCCGCCGAGAAGGGCCAGCCCGATGAAGACGAAGATGCCCACCCAGAGCTCGGTCCTTTTGGTGGATTCTCCCATGCGCCGCAAGCATCGCCATTCCGCCCCGGGCGCGCAAGGGAGATCAGTTCCAGGCTTCCCCGGAGTTCCCTTCGATGAAGGGCCGCAGCACCGGATCGTCGGTCGCCTTCAGTTCATCCGGGCCGCCGGTCCAGTAGATCCGGCCCTCCTGGAGGAAGATGATCCGGTCCGCGATGTGGAAGACGCTGCGCATCTCGTGGGTGATGACCACATTGGTCATGCCGTGGGTGATCTGGAGATCCTTGATGAGGTGGTCGATGGAGTCGGCGGTGATGGGATCCAGTCCCGCGTGCGGCTCGTCGTAGAGCACGCAGGCGGGCTTTCCCACCACGGCCCGGGCGAGCGCCACGCGCTTGCGCATGCCGCCGGAAAGCTCCGCGGGCATCTTCTTTTCCTGCCCCGGCAGACGCACGATCTCGAGTGCTTCCGACACGCGTTCCGCGATTTCCGCTTCTTCCTTCACCCCCATCTCCCGGAGAGGGAAGGCGACGTTTTCCCCGACGGTCATCGAGTCGAAAAGCGCTCCGCTCTGGAACATGATCCCGACCTTCCGCCGGTAGGAGGCCATTGCCCGTTCATCGAGTTCCGAGATATCCTCCCCATCGATCTCCACGGTCCCTTTCCAAGGGCGCAGGAGACCGGGGAAATGCTTCACCAGCACCGACTTCCCTCCGCCGGATCCCCCGAGAAGGACCAGCGTCTCGCCCCGCTGCACCTCCATGTCCACGCCGCGCAGCACATGCTGCGAGCCGAACTTCTGCTCGAGCCCGCGTACGCGGATGAAAGGTTGACCGGCCACCTCCCGGTTTTCGCGGTGAAAGAGCGATGCGTCAAGCGGGGCCCGCTTTCCTGGCATTCCTTGCCAGATCCCGCGTGGAATTACACAAATGAAGCCGGTTTCCCATATCCGTCGTCCGGCTGCATGCTAGAGTGCCGGCGTACCCGATAAAGACATGGAACCGACCCATCAAGTACGTGAAGCGCGTCCCGTCCCGGTCGCCGGCCCTGACAATGGGATCGCGGCCTTGCTGGAGATCCTCCCGGGGGTGTTCCTCCAGACCTTCGGCATCGGCCACATCTACGCGGGCAAGGTCGGCCGCGGTTTGCTGGTGATGTTCGGCTACTGGGTGCTCCAGGGGATCAATGTGCTCCTGACCTTCGTGCTGGTCGGCTGGGTGACCATGTTCCTCACCTTCCTCGCCTTCGCGATCTTCAGCACGATCGCCGCGAGCAACGCGGCGAAGCGGAAGCGTCAGGGCTACTGAGCCGATCCGGGTCCCAGCACCAAGGGGATAACATTCCTGCCGGGCGGGTGTCCTTCCCCGTCCGAGGCGTCTTCTTCGTACACCTCCAGATGGCCGATCTGAGGTTCCGGCGCGGTGTAGGAGATGGTGAAGGAAAATGGGCCCGGGCCGTCCACGCCGCCGCCGCTGGTGTGACCGGCGGCGAGTTCGCTACCATCGCGGCCTTTCAATTTCCACACGACCGTGGATTCGAAGGTCCGCGAACAGCCGGTCACCGCGAAGCCGCTGGAGACCCGCGTGCCGGGATGCGGCGAGGTTACGAAAACAAACGGCGCGTCGCCGAGGGCGCCGTCGGAGTTCGAGCAAGGATCGTGAGCCGCAGCAGCAGGAGGTGCCGGAGCGGCCTCTGGCTTGCACCCCGTCGCGGCGAGCCAGAGGACTGACATGGAAAATGGCGGCAAGAGGATCGCTTTCATCAACCGCGAATCTATGCCGCCGGGGCTGCGGGGGTCAATCCCGCCCGGCCTCACTTCTTCGGGCGCCCGTAGCCCGGCTTCGGCCGACCGTTCGCATCCATCTTGTCGGTGGCCCACAGGGCTCCCTTCGCGACGAGGTCCAGATAGCGGGGATCTTCCACGGTGGCGTTGTTGTGCCCGATGGTGGTGGAGAAGACCCGGGTCTTCTTGTCGCCGTAGAGATTTGTCCAGACCACCACCGCCTCTTTTTCGCCGTCCTGCTTGCCGGTGGCGAGCGTGTGCGAACTGTCGAAGACGTTCACGTTGTTGTAGAGTTCCTCATTGCCGGTGGTCCAGTCGCTCGCGCCCTTCGTCACCGGATGCCTCTTGTCCTTGAACTCGATCTCGATCGGCTTCTGCGCACCGTGGCGGCTGGACTGGAGCCCCAGGAATTCAAACCAAAGGGCACCCTTGTCGCCTTCCTTCGCCTTCTTGGTGTGATCGCCCACCCGGTAGCTGTGCATGGCACAGTGGAGGGCGACTGCCGGGATGCCGTCGGCATGGGGCTTCAGCACGCCCTTCACCGTCTCCTCGTCCTTGATGTCGGCCGCGCACTCGTCGTGGATCACCAGATCGTAGCCTTCCGCGTAGTCCGGATTCCCGTAGATCGGCAGCTTCGGCTTGGTGCTGCTGTCGTCCACATGGATCTGGGTGACCTCCGCGTTGATGCGCTCTTCCAGCCCCTTTTTCAGGATCTCGGTCTGCGCCTTGTAGTCGTGGCAGCAGCCGCCGGTGATGAGCATCACCTTGAGCGGTTTCGCCTGTTGCGCGGCCGCGCCCTGCACGAGTGCGGCTGCGCAGAACAAAGGAAGGAGGGGAATACGGGAGAGGATCTTCATGGATGGTAGGACGGATGCTAGAGGCCGCGCGGATGCTGGCAAGGGAGACCCTCTGCCGCGATCGGGTGATCCCGGGCGGGAAAGGCTTCTACGCGCACGCGACCGCGGTTTCATACACTCGATTCGCGGCGGCCGGATCTTCGGTGGGAGCCGTTCCCGTTCTTGATTCTCCAGAAAGCCTGTGCCAGCATGAAAGGTGAGAAAGGAGATTATCTCACTATGAAGGAACTCTTCGATGCGTGGCGGTCCGTGGACCGCAACAAGATCGCGGCCTTGTTGAGCGTCGTCCCGGGAGCCGGGCACCTCTACAAGCACCACTACCTGGCAGGCGCGGGTATTCTGATCGTAGGCAATGCGCTGATGGTTTTCGTCGCTGCGTGGCTTTCAATCGCCACCGTAGGCCTCTCGCTCCTGCTCGTGCCCGCCCTATGGGTGGCAGGGATCGCGTATGCCGCCTACTCCGCCCCGGACCGTCACGGCACGCACCCGTGGCTGCATGTCCGCGGAAACTCCTTGGCCCACGCTTTCAGAACCCGGGGGAGACACTAGGAACGACGGGGGTGATGGCAGTAAGCCTCCCGCGAGGTCCTATCAATGTATCCCTCGAGGGAACCGCCCCCATGCCCGCAGAAGTAGGCCTGCTGCGAACGGTGGGCACGGAACGCCGCGAGCCGCTGCCCGCGGTGGCTCGCCCCCTCGATGATGAGATCCGCCGGGTCGTCGCGGTTCAGTAATCCCTCCAGAGGATGGCCCTGCTGCCAGGCGTGCAGGGTGAGAAGGGTGCAGCTCCCGGCGGTCGCCCGGAACACCGCCTCACGGACGAGCAGGTGCGCCGGGTGCCAATACTCGCCGCCGCTCCCGTGGGTGACGACCACGGCAGGCCGGTGCTTGTCCAGAAGCCCGGCGATTTGCCGCGCCAGCGACCCCGGAGTCACGGCCGGAGCATAGGTGCGGAATTCCGTCCCCAGAGGATCGACGTGCCCGAGGAATTCCACGGACGCGGCCCCGAGCGCCGCCGCGGAATTCCTCAGTTCCACCTCGCGTGCCTTCCCG
>CAMPGU010000054.1 GCA_946885645.1 uncultured Haloferula sp. | reverse complement strand
CGCGCTCGGCTTCAACTGGGCCGCCTTTGCCGACGACTTGAAGCGCGCGGGCAATTTCAACGCCGACATCGGTCCGGGCAGACTCATTCCGGTGGGCGAGGAAACGGATCTCCAGAATGTCATGTTTTCCCAGGGCGTAAGGGGGATGTACCTCCCCGCGGCGCTCGTTTGGCATCATGTCCCCGCCGACCGTTGTTCGCTGGATTGGACGCTGGAGCGGAACCGGCGCATGGGGCTGCTCGTCGGCAAAAGGCTGGCAGCCGGTCCGGCTCCGCGGCGCCTTGGCAAGGCGGCGATCGCATTGGGGAAGATCGCCGGCCTGAAGGCCTTGAACGCCCTCGGCAAGGGTTTCATGAGCGATGCAAAACGATTCCACTATCAGCAGCGGCATCACTGGAATCTGGGCGTGTGGCAGGGCCAGCAAGTTCTTGAAGAACGCGAATGACCCACAGCTATTGAAATCCATGGCGCGGGACATATGATTAAGAAATATTAAATGTGCACCAACTAGAGATATCGAAAATTTTCTGGCATCCGCTTTGTCCGGTTGATAGTTTGCATTGCTTTCACTCCCCCACCCCCCACTCCGCGTGATTGAGATGTTCGCGATGCGAGCCTCTCCAAGAGCAAGGAATCACCTATCCCCCCTCATGCGATTGGCCTTCGAGAGATTGGCTGCGGAAACCGGCTTGCGCGACCAGACCGCTGCTTGCTGCCCGCGGCTGCCGGTTCCCTTTCGAAGTGTGCCGTCGTCTCCCTTCGCGGGACGACCGGAAGGATTCTGAGAGGAGCTGTTGTTTCGCAACGGCTCCAGCTATCCGCCCCCCCGTTTCTACCCCCACCATGAAATCAGCATTCTTTTCCGCCGCTCCGGTGCGCCATGTTATCAGAGCATGTGTGCGGGCGGTGCCTTTTGCATCAGGCAGATGGATAGCGCTTGCCGCTGCAGCCGTCCTGATACCTGCCGCGAACGGCCAGGTCGGATTCTCGGCGCATCCGCTGAACGGCCTCATAAGCGGCAGCACCAACAAGGCGAGCAAAGTCACCTCCCTGCAGTTCGGACCGGATAACAGGCTCTACTTCACCCAGGTGAACGGGACGGTCATTGCTTGCGACGTGGTGCGCAACGGTCCGGGCGATTACGTGGCCTCGAATGCGGAAACGATCAGCCTGGTAAAGAACATCCCCAACTACGACGACGACGGAACCCGGAACTTCAGCCTGAATACCCGCCAAGCGACGGGCATCCTGGTTGTGGGCACCGCGGCGAACCCCGTCATCTACGTCACTTCCAGCGATCCACGGGAAGGGGCGGGCAGCGGCGCGACCGATCTGAACCTCGACACGAACTCCGGTATCATTTCCCGCCTCACCAAGAACGGCGGCGGTGTATGGGAGAAGGTGGACATCGTGCGGGGTCTGCCGCGTTCCGAGGAGAACCACGCCAGCAATGGGCTCAATATCAATTCCGCCGGAACGGTCCTTTACCTGGCGCAGGGTGGAAACACGAACGCCGGCTCTCCCTCGAACAACTTCGCCTTCTCCTGCGAGACCGCTCTTTCCGCAGCCGTCCTGTCGATCGATCTCGCCGTGATCGAGGCGATGCCCATCCAGACGGATGCCTACGGCCAGCAGTACATTTATGACATTCCTACGGTGAATGATCCGAATCCGGCGCGCGCCCACAATGGCGACGGATCGGATGTCAACGATCCCTTCGGGGGCAACGACGGCTTGAATCAGGCGCGGCTGGTCCAAGGCGGGCCGGTACAGATTTTCGCATCGGGCTTCCGCAATCCCTATGATGTTCTCATCGCGAAAACTCCGGGCCGGGCGGGAGAGATCTATACCTTCGATAACGCTGCGAATTCAGGCTGGGGCGGCTATCCGCAGAACGAAGGGCTGCCCGCCGAGGGCTCCCCGAGCACGGTGACCAACGAGTACGTCTCCGGAGAACCGGGCTCCGTCAACAACCAGGACGGCCTGCACCGGATCAGCCAGGGATATTACGGCGGACATCCCAATCCGATCCGGGCGAATCCTGCGGGTGCCGGTTGGCTACGCTATGACGGCGGCACCGGTGGCGAAGGCATGGTCTATTCCGCCTCGCCCACCAGCGACTGGCCGCCGGTCCCGCCCTCGATGGCGGACCCCCGGGAAGGTGACTTCCGCATGCCGGGTGTGGCGAGCGGGGCGATCGTCACCAATAGCGCCTCCACCACCGGAATCGCCGAATACACCGCCGGAAACTTCGGCGGCCAGATGGTCGGGAACCTCATCGCGACCCAGTATAGCAGCAATACCGTGCAGCGGATCGCCTTGAATCCCGACGGCAGTTTCAACAGCAGCAGCGTGCTCCTGCAGGGGAGCTCCTACGGTACTCCTCTCGACGTGACCTGCCCGGGCCCCGGTGCTGGACCCAGCTTGGCGGGCTGCATTTTCGTCGGTCACCACTCCAGCAAGATCACCGTGCTAGAGCCCAATGATTTCGATTCGGGCGGCGGCGTGTGCACCGGCACCTTCAGCTTCGCCCTCGATGAGGACAACGACGGCTACACCAACGCCGACGAACTCACCAACAACTCGGACCCGTGCTCGGCGGCCGTGCTTCCCCCGGACCGCGACGGCGATTTCCTTTCCGATCTGCTGGATACCGATGACGACAACGACGGCATTTCCGACTCTCAGGACGTTTTCCCGATCGACGGCCTCAATGGTGCCAATCTGCCGGTGCCGATGCGCTACGACCTGTTCAACGAGCTGGGCGTCGGCTTTTTCAGCATCGGCCTGACCGGCGTCATGTTGGACCCCGGCGAGGACTACAGCCTGTCAATCGACGATACCGAGCTTATCGCCGGCGGCACCGCGGGACTCTTCACGGACCCGGCCGTCACGGCGGGAAATCCGCACGGAGCCTCGAATAGCCAGATGAATGCCTTTCAATTCGGCATTCACGTGGATCAGAGCACCGGCCCCTTCCGCGTGCGCTGCGGTCTCGGCGGCCTCCTTTTCAATGGCGCGCCCACCGCCGCCCAATCGCAGGGCATCTACATCGGCAACGGCGATCAGGACAATTACCTGAAGATCGCGGTCCACGCGAACTCGGGTGCAGGGGGCATCGAAATCGTGCACGAGGAAGACGGCGTGATTCTATCCCAGAATCTCTACGGTCAGAGCGGCCTTTTCTCCGGCGTCGTCACGCTGAGCTTCCTGGTTGATCCCGTCGCCGGGACCGTCCAGCCGGGTTACGCCGTTGGCGAGGGGCCCGTCGTCGATGTCGGCCCGCTGGTTCAAGTGGGAGGCGAGATCCTGAATGCCATCCGTGGTGCGACCGGTACTGCCGTGGGGCTCCTGGCCACCACCGGGGATGTTTCCACGCCCACCTTCAACGCCACTTGGGACTATTTCGAAGTGACGCCTGTCGCCAGCACCGCTGCCGCGAGCCTCACCGTCAATAGCAGCGCGGGCAGCATCACGAGTTCCAGCACGAACACCACCGGCTCTTTCCAACTCCAGAACCTCTCGACCGGCGGGCAAAAGATCGTCTCCGTCACGGTCGATCTGAGCACCGCAATGTTGCCGGACGTGGTCTTCGATCCTGACGGGACCGCCGGAGATACCGATGGCAAGGCCTTCCAATTGGATTCCTTCAACGGCAGCGGCACGCCCGTAGGAACCTTCGAGGCCCCTCACGATGGTGTCGGCGGTGCGGATGGTTACGACGTTCTGAGGATTACCTGCGGCCCGGGCGTCGATTTCGGCAACGGCAATCTGCTTACTTTCTCCGCGGATGTGGACCCGACCAGCGTCAAAGGCGTTCCCGGGCCGGGGCCGCTGCACTCAGCCAGCGTGTCGGGACTCGAACTGATCGGAGCGACGGTCACCGTGACCTTCAACGACGGAACGGTGAGGAAGATCCGAAACGCCGGCCTTACCGGATCCTCGAACACGAATAAAACCTCAGTGGGCTTGCTGTCGCCGGACAATCTTCCCACTCCGATCCTTTCGGTTCCCGGAAAGGTTTCGCCTTTCAGCACCGCCACCCAGCCCACCGTACGGGTCGCCGGACTCCCCGGCGCAGACGTACGGGTGTGGACATTCAATACCGCTCTCTATCTCGACGGCGTGGCGGGCGGCGGCTATGATATCGACCCTTTCGAAGCGAACAGCGTGATCGCCTACGGCATCACCGATGCGGTGATCGGCGCGAGCGGGTTCGTGGACGTGCCGGTGACCTTGTCGTATTCGGAGGAAACGGGCGGGATCAATTTCGTGGCCGCCGTCCTGGTGGACGAGGCCGACGGGAGGCGCAGCTCCTCCTCCGACATCCTGGTGATCGACTACGATCCGTCCGGCGCCACTTCCGACGCGTTGATCCGCGTCAATGCGGGGGGCGGTTCGTACACGGACGGGAATGGTCAGGCTTGGTCGGCGGATTTCGGCTTCACGTCCGGAAGCACGAGCACCTTTGCCAACGAGATCGCGGGCACCACGGAGGATACGCTCTACCAGACCTTCCGCTACGACGACACGCCCTCCTCCCCGCTCGACTACTCCTTCGCGGTCCCGAATGGCAACTACGAGATCAAGCTGCACTTCGCGGAGACCTGGTCCGGGGTGACCGCACCGGGCATGCGCGTTTTCGACGTGCTGGTAGAGGGGCAGACGATGCTCGACGACCTCGATGTCTTCGCGGCGGCAGGGGCGAACACCGCCCATGTCGAAACCCTCCAAACGGCGGTGAACGACGGCCAGCTCACCATCGGCTTCCGCCACGGTGTACAAAACCCCTTCGTCTGCGCCATCGAAGTCTTCTCGCTGGGCGGCGGCACCGGCCCCGACGTCGAACCGCCGACTGCTCCGACCTTGCTCACGGCTACCAATCTCAAGGCCGGCAGCTTCACGCTCAAATGGGCGCCGTCTTTCGACAATATCGCCGTGACCGGTTATCGGATCTTCCGGGATGGAGTGGAGATCGCCACCACGTCCGCCCCAAGCTATGCGAGCACCGGCCTGTCTCCCTCGACCGAGTATGACTACGAGGTAGAGGCCTATGATTCGGCGGGAAATCTCTCCTCCCGCCCGCTGCTCACCGTGACGACGCCGGCGGATCAGGAGAACCCGACCACCCCGGCAGGCCTCAAGGGAGTTGCAGGCAACGGCCTCGCCATCCTCACCTGGACGGCATCCACCGATGACGCTGGCGTCACGGGCTACCGCGTTTACCGGGATGGCGATCTTATCGCCACCGTCACCACGCCGGGCTACACGGATCAGGACGTCATCAATGGCAACCTGTACGATTACGAAGTCGTCGCCATCGATGCCTCGGGCAAAAGCTCTGCTCCGGCCGTTGTTTCCGTCCGGCCGCGTGCGCTGGGACCTGCAGTGCTGCGTGTGAACTGCGGCGGCACCGAATTCACCGACACCCTCGGCAATACCTGGGCTGCCGATTATGGATTCAATACCGGCGTGCCGGAGATCTCCACGGGCGAGATCGCGGGCACCGACGACGATGCTCTCTATCAGGCGCGTCGCTTCGATCGATCCTACGGAGCGGAATTGAAGTACGCGTTCCCCCTGCCGGATGGCGAATACGAGTTGCGGCTTCACTTCGCCGAGGTTTGGTCCGGCGCTTCCACTTCCCCGGGCGTGCGGGTGTTCGACGTCAAGGTGGAGGATGAGATCGCGCTGGCTAACTTCGATATCTTCGCAGAAGTCGGCTTCGCCACCGCGCTCTCGGTGCCGCTTCCGGTCACCGTTTCCGGCGGGCAGATCACCATCGAGTTCCTGCATGTGTTGCAGAACCCTACCATTGCGGGCATTGAGATCTACGCTCTGGAAGGCCCTCCGCCGGATATGGAAAGCCCCGAGGCTCCCGACGGGCTCGCCGTCACCGGTACTACCCCCGGGTCCGTATCGCTTTCATGGGAGGCGGCCAGCGACAATGTGGCCGTCACCGGGTATCAGATCCGGCGTAACGGCGACCTTGTGGCAACCGTGCCGGGCCTTGCCTTCACGGACACCGGTCTGGAGGCGGACACCCTCTACAATTACTCCGTAGCGGCCGTGGATGCCGCCTTGAATGTATCGATCGCTTCCACCATTCCCGCGACTACCGATCCGGATGTCCTGCCGCCTTCCATTCCGGGCGGCTTGACGGGGACGCCAGGGAACGGCGTGGCGATCCTTGCGTGGACCGCCTCGACCGATGATGGAGCGGTCGCAGGGTACAACATCTATCGTAACGGGTCGCTGGTCACCAACGTCGGATCGACGGGCTACACCGATGCGGGTCTCACCAACGGCACTGCATACGGCTACGAGGTCACCGCCATCGATACCGTCGGCAACGAATCCCTTCCCGCCGAAGTGTCGGTGACGCCGCGGGCGCTCGGTGCCGCAATCCTGCGCGTGAACGTGGGCAGCACGAGCAACTTCCTGGATCCCGGTGGAAATACGTGGGTAGCGGATTTCGGCTACAATACCGGTTACATCGAAGCCACGCCGAACGCGATCTCGGGCACGGATATGCCTGCCCTCTATCAGAAGCGCCGCATTGACCGCAGCACCGGCGCGGAACTCAAGTACCAGCTCTCGATCCCGAACGGCAACTACGAGGTCCGCCTGCATTTCGCAGAGGTGTGGACGGGTGCTTTCGCCGTCGGCGCGCGCGTCTTCGACGTCCTGATGGAAGGTGGCATCGTCGTGGACGATCTCGATGTCTTTGCCGAGGCCGGTGCTAATGTGGCCCTCGTGAAGTCGGTTCCGGTGAGCGTGAGCGATGGCCAGCTCACCATCGACTTCATCCACGTGATCCAGAACCCCAATCTCTCCGGGATCGAGGTATATCCGGTGACCGGAAGCGGCGCGGGCGAGGCAAATCCCCCGACGCCTCCCGGCAGCCTCGCGGTATCGGGACTTACCGTGGACAGCGTGGGCCTTGCCTGGAGCGCTTCCACCGACGACGTCGGGGTGGTGGGGTACCGGATCTACCGCGATGGCATCCTCGTCCACACCACCGCCGATCTCTCCTACAATGACGCCAACCTCCAGCCAGGTGTGGAATATGACTACGGGGTGATCGCCTTCGATGCCGCGGGCAACATCTCCACGGCGGCGTCGCTCTCCGTCACCACCCTGGTTCCGGACGCCGTGCCCCCTAGCATACCGGGCCAACTTGTGGCGGCTCCCGGTCTCAGCCACGTGGTGCTCACTTGGGAAGCATCCACGGACGAGGTCGGGGTGGCAGGCTACAGCGTGGTGAGGGATGGGCACGAGGTGGCGACGGTGACCACGCCCGGCTATACGGACAGTAACCTCGCAAGCAATACGACCTACGACTACGAGGTGATCGCGTACGATGCCGTGATGAACCTCTCCTCGCCGGCCCAAGTCACCACCGCCACCTTGCCGGATGAAGACCCGCCCAGCGTGCCGACCAATCTCGCGGCGATTTCTTACCATGCCCGTGTTTCGCTTTCCTGGACCGCATCGACGGATGAGGCGGGCGTTGTCGGGTATCGGGTCTATCGCGACGGGGGTCTTTTGGGTACGGTGGAAGACACCGCTTTCGAGGACTTGAACCTCGTGCCGAACACGCAGTACGACTACGCGGTCGAGGCGATCGACTCCGCAGGGAACATGTCCGGCAGCGCCCTGGTATCCGCGACCACGCTTGAGGACGGGACTGCTCCTGGTCTGCCGGGCGGCTTCGAGGCAACGCCGGGCGATACGAGCGTTTTCCTGACATGGACCGCCTCCACGGACAACGTCGGTGTGACTGCTTACGAAGTCCGCCGCGACGGCGCGCTCATCGCCACGGTGGCGATGCCGGGTTACTCGGACACCGGGCTCACCAACGGCACCTCCTACACCTATCAGGTGCGTGCTTTGGACGCCGCCGGCAATGCCTCCGCCGAGGTGTCCGACACGGCGATACCGCGGGTGCTGGGCGATCCGGTCACGCGGGTAAACGCGGGGGGCCTTGCGTTCATCGATGCCGCCGGCAACCAGTGGTGGGGGGATCAAGGCTTCGTCTTCGGCAACACGGCGAGCACCTCCGTGGCGATCGCCGGGACCGATGACGACCAGCTCTACCAGACCGAGCGCTACGATAGCTCCTCTGGGGGAGCGAATCTCGAATATGCTCTGGCGGTGCCGGAAGGCCTGTATGAGGTGAAGCTTCATCTGGCGGAGACCTACGCCGCCATCACCGCCGCGGGACAACGGGTCTTCGACGTGCGGGCGGAGGGAGGTCTCGTGGTCGATGATCTCGATGTCTTCGCGCGAGCCGGTGCGAATGCCGCCTGCACGGTGACCTTTCCTGTCACGGTCACGGACGGCACCTTGAATATCACCTGCCACCATATCGTGCAGAACCCGAAGCTGTGCGGCATCGAGGTCTTCGAGATCGAGCCGTCCGCCGGGTCTGCGCCCAGCTTCGAGGAATGGCTGGAAAGCCATGGCCTGGCGGGTCAGACCACCGGCGACGGGGATGCCGGTGGATTGGATAACCTCCAGGAGTACCAGCTCCAAATGAATCCGAACGATCCTGCCGACGATTTGACTTTCGCGCTGGAATGTGCCGGAAACAGCGGCACGAAGGTGATCTCGCTACCGGAGCTGAAGCCCCTTGGGAATTACCACCTGCACCGTAGCGCGAGCCTGGACGATATCGGCGATGTCGCGAACCGGATCGACGTCGTCACGAAGGCGGAAGTCGAGGCGATGACTCCGTTGGAGCGCGGGAATTACTCGGTGGAGGACTCCACCGGGGGTGCCCGAGGCTTCTACAAACTCTACTTCGAACCCGTCGCGGAATAATTCCTGCTGCCTGGGGGATGCCCCCCGGGTCCACCGGCTCCGCTTCCAGCGGAATGAAATCGCGCCGGACTCCAAAATTTCCCCTTACATCCCCCTATACACCCCCTGCGATGAAACGTCCCCCCCGCGTCGTCATTGTCGGTGCTTCAGGCCGCTTGGGCCAGGCACTCGAAGCCCGCTTCTCGCGGGATGCCACCGTGACCGGCCTTGCCCGGCCGCGGATCGATTTATCCTCGGAATCCTCGATCCGCTCCGCACTGGAGCCGCTCGACTATGACTACCTGATCCTGCCGGCGGCCATGACCGCCGTGGACCCTTGCGAGACGAACCGGCAGGAGGCGTACGCGATCAATGCCTTCGCGCCGAAGCTCATCGCGGATATTTGCGCTGCCAAGAACGCTCACATGACCCATGTGAGCACGGACTTTGTTTTCGATGGCAGCAAGGACGGCCCCTATACCGAGGAGGACGCGGCCAGGCCCGTCAGCATCTACGGTGCCTCGAAGCTGGAGGGGGAGGAGCATGTGCTCGCCGCGAGTTCGAACAATCTCGTCGTGCGCGTTTCCTGGCTCTACGGTCCCGGCAAGCCTGCTTTCCCGGAGTGGATTACGGATCGGGCCTGTGTGGAGACCGCCCTTTCCTTGCCGGCGGACAAGACGGGGAGCCCGACTTGCAGCACGGACGTTGCGGATCTGCTCGCGCCCTTGATTTTCGGCCCGCAGCACGGAGCACCCGCGGGCGGGATATTCCACCTTTGCAATTCCGGTGCCTGCACCTGGCGCGAGTGGGGCCAGGCCTGCATCGATCTCGCCCGCGAAGCCGGAGCACCCGTGAAGACCGCGGCTATCTCGGGCAACCGTCTCGCGGACATCTCCGCCTTCCTGGCCAAGCGTCCCCCGAACAGCGTCTTGAGCACGGCGAAGTACACGTCCTACACCGGCATCACTCCCAGGCCCTGGCAGGAAGCCCTGAGCGCCCACTGCGCGGCGGACGGCTTCCTCCGGAAATACCTGGTCGCCGCGTGAGGTTGACGGCGGCATTATCATTCCCCTACAGTTCACCCTTCCCCACCCATGAACATACTTGTAACCGGCGGTGCCGGCTTCATCGGATCGAATCTGGTCCACTACCTCCTCGGTGAGGCCTCCGCGGAACTCGGCGTGCCCATCGACAAGGTCGTCAATCTCGACAAGCTGACCTATGCGGGAAACCGCTCCAGCGTGGAGGACCTCGATGTGGATCCGCGCCACGTCTTCGCCCAGGGCGACATCTGCGATGAAAAGTTCGTCGGCGGCTTGCTGCGCGAGCATGACATCGATGCGGTGATGCACCTGGCGGCGGAGTCGCACGTGGATCGCTCGATCGATGGTCCCGAGGCTTTCATCCTCACCAACGTGGTCGGCACCTTCCGCTTGCTGGACGCCTTCCGTAAATACCTCGCCGAAACCGGCCGCACCAAGCTCCCGAACTACGGGAAATCCATTGCCGACGGGGGAGAGTCGGCTTTCCTGCACGTCTCGACGGATGAGGTTTTCGGCTCGCTCGGTGCCGCCGATCCGATGTTCTGCGAGACCACCCCGTATGCGCCGAACAGCCCGTACAGCGCTTCGAAGGCAGGCAGCGATCATCTCGTGCGCGCCTACTTCCACACCTACGGAATGCCGGTGATCACCACCAATTGCTCGAACAATTACGGCCCCTTCCAGTTCCCCGAAAAGCTGCTGCCCCTGATGATTCAGAAGACCCTGAGAGGCGAGTCGCTCCCCGTGTATGGGGACGGCACCAACATCCGGGACTGGCTCTACGTGGAGGATCACTGCCGCGGGCTCGCCACCGCCCTGGTGCGCGGAGCCATGGGCGAGGTCTATGTCATCGGTGGTAAGAACGAGATGAAGAACATCGATGTGGTCAGATCCCTCATCGAAACGGTCCACGAGCTCGCTCCCGAGAGCGCCGTCAAATCGGCCGACGAGCTTATCACTTACGTGACGGATCGTCCCGGCCACGACCGCCGCTATGCGATCGATCCGTCCCGGATTGAAAACGAGCTGGGCTGGTCGCCGCGCGAAACCTTCGCCACCGGCCTCCGCAAGACCGTCCAATGGTACCTCGATCACCAGGACTGGATCCGCGGCATCGAAGACGGCAGCTACCGCGGTGAACGGCTTGGAACCCTTGCTTGATCCCTCCCCATGCTAGAACTTGAAAAGAACCGACTCGCCCTGGCACCCGAAGATCTCGAACTCCGCAAGGGCATCATCCTTGCGGGAGGAACGGGCAGCCGCCTGTTTCCGATGACCCACTCGGTGAGCAAGCAGCTCATCCCGGTCTATGACAAGCCGATGATCTATTACCCCCTCACGGTGCTCATGCTCGCGGGGGTGAAGGAGATCCTGCTCATCTCCACACCGCGGGATCTCCCCGGCTTCGAGCATCTGCTGGGGGACGGCTCGCAGTGGGGTCTCCGGATTTCCTATGCGGAACAGCCGAAGCCCGAAGGGCTGGCCCAGGCTTTCCTCATCGGGGAAGAGTTCCTTGCCGGGGATCCCGTTTGCCTCGTGCTGGGGGACAACCTCTTCTACGGCCATGAACTCGCGAAGTCCCTGCTCGCAGCCTCCCGGCGAATGGAGGGAGCCACCGTTTTCGGCTATCACACGAACCAGCCGGAGCAGTACGGCGTCGTGGAATTCGATGCGGAAGGAAACGTGGTCTCGCTCGAGGAGAAGCCGAAGGAGCCGAAGTCGAACTACGCTGTGCCGGGCATCTACTTCTATGATCAGAACGTCGTGGAGATGGCGAAGGCGTTGAAGCCTTCACCCCGTGGCGAACTCGAAATCACGGATTTGAACCGGGTCTATCTCGAGCGCGGCGAGCTGCGCGTCGAGCTGCTCGGGCGCGGCACTACCTGGCTGGATACCGGCACCCCCGACTCGCTGGCCGACGCCACCCAATTCGTCCAGGTGATCCAGCACCGCCAGGGCCTGAAGATCGCCTGCCCTGAGGAGGTCGCATTCCTGCAAGGCCGGATCGATCGCGACAAGCTCAACGAGTCGGTCGAGAAGTACGCCAAGACCCCTTACGGCGAGTATCTCGCCACCCTCTGACGCCCATGTCTTCCATTCATCACGATTCATGGGCCGGCCTGAAGGGCGAGGCCCGCGCGCTCTTGGAAACCCGCGATTACTCCAAGGCCGATCTCGCCCTGCGCCTTGGTACGGGGGGAGTCAATGCCTCCGAGGCCATTGCCGGCCGCGAGAGCCTGCAGGAGGCCTGGATCCCCGGCGTGGAGCTTTTCCAGCGCCGGGTATTTCAGCAGAAGGGAAGGGGATACTTCGGCGAGTTGACCCGCCTCACCGAAGGCACCTTGGACCGGATCGGTCTCGCCCCGCGCCAGTGGGCTTCGGCGCTGATGCACCGGGACAGCGCGAAGGGATTCCACATCCATCCGCCTTTCATCCCCGCGGGAGAGGATGCCGCCGCGTGGTTCCGGAAGCTCTATGTCGAATCGGCCGCGGACTACTCCCTGCGGCCCTATGACCGGGAGCAATGGGACGTGATGTTCTTCCTCACCGGCATCTGCGAAATGGTTCTGGTGGATGAGCGCGTGGGAATGCCGCGGCGTGTGATGCGCTTCGTAATCCCCGGCGACAGCCGCTCCGGCCCGGATAATGCGGCGGTGGTCATCCCTTCCGGGGTGGCTCATGCGCTCCGGAATGTCGGCAATGAGGATCTCATCATGGTGTATGGCACCAGCACCGTCTTCAACCCCGAGTGGGAGGGCCGCATCGCCAGCGACGTGGAGAAAGCCCCGCTCCCGCAAGACTGGGACCGCTACCTAGCAGGATAGATGCTCCCTTGCTTCCCGCGCGATGGCTGCACCGCGGGCAGCACGACCTAGGCAGCCGTAAAAACCTCGTCCGAACCGCCTCGACATGGTATCGAAAGCATAAAACCGGGCACCCGCAATGCCTGGAAGAATCCTACGGATTCGATTTGTAAAACTGCATCTCGGGTAACTTCCCCGATTCACCCCCACCCCCGAACGAAGATCCGATGAAAACCACTCCCATAACCCAGACCGGCAATCCGCCCAGCCTTCGCAACGCCCTCCTCGCCGCCTTTACCGGCATGATGGCGCTCCTGCTCGCCTTCGCCTTCACCGGCTGCGAGAGTTCCGCGCCTTATAGCCCGATTCCCGCCGAGGCCTACTCGCCCCGGCCTGCCGGCACCCTCACCGCGGGTGATGTGATCCGCGTGACCTATCCGGGCGCTCCGGAACTCAACACGGTCCAGAAAATCGAGGCAACCGGCAAGGTGAGCCTCCCGACCGTCGGCTCCGTGACCGCACAGGGGAAGAGCGTCGCGTCCTTGCAATCCCAGTTGACCGGCCTGTATCAGAGCCATCTCCAGAATCCCACCGTGCTGGTCGCGGTGGAAACGGCTGCCTCCGGGGTGTATGTCTCCGGCGAGGTGATGAAGCCGGGGAAGGTGCCCTTGGATCGCCCGATGACGGCGTTCGAGGCCATCATGGAAGCCGGCGGTTTCTCGAAATTCGCCAACCCGAAGCAGGTGGTCGTCGTCCGTAACCAAGGGGGCAAGCACCAGCGCTATGCCCTCAACCTCAGCGACACCCTCAGCGGTGCCTCGGACAGTGCATTTTATGTCCGGCCTTACGACACGATCTACGTGAGTCAGAGCCGCTGGTAAGCTTCCGCCCGCCGCCGGGCTCCCCCGCAGCTCTCATCAAGGCTCCGGACTCACGTTCAGGGCCTTGGTGGTCGCACCTCCCGGCGTCGGCGTGCGATCCGATTCCGATTCGCCGAAGGGAGACATCGACTCGCTCTCCAGGCGGTAGAACCGCTGGGTTTTGCCGGCGGCACCGGGATCGGATACCGTGATCAGGCCGGTCTCGTTGTAGTGAACGGCGATGAGGCTCCAGGTCGTGAGGTTGCTGGAAGCATAGACGAGAATGTTGGTGTCAAGCTCGCCCTCGAGGTGAAACGCGAGCGAGCGATCCGGATTCAAGGTCATGCGGCTTACCCTGAAGACCGGCTGGGGAACGGTGGAATTCACGGTTAAGAATGCCGGGCCCGCAGTGGCGCTGACGGTCCCGTTGATGACGTCCACCGAGTAGTGCCCCGCATCGCCGGTGCCTAGGGATCCGAGGATGAGCGATGCCGAATTCGCTCCGGACAACGCTACTCCGTTCTTCTTCCATTGGTAGGAGACGGGACCGGTGGCGGCAGCCGTGACCGTGAAGACGGCCGACTGGCCTTGGTTGCGGACCAAGCTTGCCGGTGGCTCCGTCACCGCCAGCACGTCGCCGCTCCTCGGTAGCGAATCGTCGGGAATGAAATTCGGGTCGTTGGTCAAAACGATCCGATCCAGCTGCGCGCCGGGTTCGCGGGAGCGGAAGCGGATGGTGTGGGCTGCGGCGCTCAGTGCATAGACCTTCGGCCCCGCGTTTGGCAGGTGGATCTTTTTCCAAATCCACGAGCTGCTGCGGATACCGTCTGCCGGTTCCGGAGCCCCATAGACGTGGAAGATGTCCTCGGTGCCGCTGTCCACCGCGACTCCGAAAGAGTCCGTGCTGGAGGTGGGAGACTTCACCCGGCACCAGACGTGGTAGTTGTCCCCCACGGGCGCGGTGAACCCTAGTTCGACCCAAGCCGAGGTGGAATAGGTGGAAGTGGCGACGTATGAGACCCCGGCTTCGGTGAAAATCGACATCGGTGAACCCCGCTGACCGTTTTCAGCCTCGAGGAGCACGAGACGGGAACTGCTGTCCTGTGCTCCGGGTTCAGCGACGTAGGTCACGCTGATCTCGGAGGAATACGCGCTTTCTTGACCTGCGGTGTTGTAGGCGGTGACCGCGCAAAAATAGGTCTGGCCGCTCGTCAGTTCCGTCAATCTGGCCTCCACCGCATTCCCTGCATCCAGCACCTTGGTATAGTGGCGGGCGGTCTCCCCCCAGTAGATCTTGTACCCGCTCACATTGGACTCGGTGTTCCGGTTCCACGCGACGGAGATCGTTCCCGGGCCGGCCGACCCGAAAGCCGGGAGAAGGCATCCAAGGATCAGTGCAAAGCGCAACAGAGGCTCAGCAAAAGATTTCGATCCCCTTAAAAATGACATTAATTGAAGGTAGAAAATGAAAGATAGGAAAGAAAGCTTAAAATTCATTGTTAGGTAACGACTTGCGCCCTTATTACGGCCCAGCTTTATCCGTGGGAGGAGATGCTTACGTTGGGCATCGGCGGCACCGTGCAATCCTCCCGGTAGGGGATCGTCGCTGCGATCCCCGGGCCAAGCCGCAAAAAAGCCGGCAGGACACGTCCTGCCGGCTTTTTGGCGTTAGTCCCTAGGGGCCGGGGAAACTGGCAACCGAAGGACCGCGATCCGGCGCATCGGGCTCGGCCAAAATAGGAGAGCTAGTTTGGTCCTCGCTACGGAGCACCTGCCACGCCCGGGCGGCTCCCAAAGCCAGCAAGATGTGGGGCGTGAAGGCCAGCGCGATTCTCAGCGTGGTCGAGGCAATGCGGGCCATCGGCAGGCTTTTCGCCAGATAGCCCGCGCCGAACCCGAGAGCTACCGAGCCCAAGGGGTGGCGTATGATCGACTGTTCCAGTTCGGCGCGGCACTCCTGCGTGCGCTGCTTGGCGTGGACGATTTTTTCTTCCACCCATTCGTCGGGCTGGAAGGAGGCGGGTTGAGGAATGCTCATGGCGGGGAAGGCGAGGGTTCCTACCAATGCGACCGCAGCTTCGCCACTTCCCGGCCGAGCCGTTCAAAGGACTTGCCGTCGCGCAAGGTATCATACGCGCGATGGAAGCCCTTGGAGGCGGCCGGAATGACGGAACTCCCGATAACGTTCCGGAGATAGCTATGCCTGCGGCCGGTGAAGCCGCCGCGGGAGAAGAACAGGTATCCGAGGGCGAAACCCGCTGCCGCGATACCGGCGATCTCGGCCACATGCATCGACTTCAGCCTTGCGCCCGCGTGCCTGAGCGTGGTTCCCAAGCCGTTGTGCTGGGGCTGGTGGAGATTATTCCAATGTTCCTCGGGATCCACCACAGCGGTTCCCCGATGCTTTTTTTCGATCACGGATGATTTCATGGCTGCACCTTTTTTGCAAGACGCGGGCCACGACTGCGGGAAGGTTGATAGCTCCTTCAGGGTGATGACTTTACCAGTGAGGGGAGGAGAGCTTCATGGCCTCTTCCACGATGCGAGTTGCGGGATTGAGTCGCAAAATGCACGGACCCTTCTTTAGGCCCACCTCACTTTAGAAACACTTCGCGGGGTTTGGCCCCGTCACCCGGTCCCACGACGCCGCGAGCTTCCAGGATGTCCACCATGCGCGCGGCGCGGGTGTAGCCGAGGCGGAGGCGACGCTGGAGGAGCGAGGTACTACACTTTTGCTCCTGCCTCGCGACCTCGATACACCTCATGATCAACTCCTCGTCGGCAGGGGAAATATCGTCCTCGTTCTCGCCGTCATCGCCCCCGTTATCGATGGAGCGCTGGATGTCGGTTTCAAAGTTCGGCTCCGCCTGTGCGGAGCAATGGTCCACAAGACGCTCCACCTCCTCGTCGGAAACGAAGGCTCCCTGGGAACGCTCCAGCTTTGCCGAGCCCGGCGGCAGGTAGAGCATGTCGCCCTTGCCGACCAGCTTCTCAGCTCCCTTGCTATCGAGAATCACGCGGGAATCGAGCTGCGAGGAGACCTGGAAGGCGATCCGGCAGGGAATGTTCGCCTTGATGATGCCCGTCACCACGTCGGCACGAGGGGTTTGCGTCGCGATGATCAGGTGGATGCCCGCCGCGCGGGCTTTTTGGGCGATCCGAGCGATGCACATCTCCACGTCCGCCGGAGCCGTCTGCATCAGGTCGGCAAGCTCGTCGATGAGCACGACGATGTACGGGTAGCGGTCCGGAATCTTCTCTTCCTCGATGGGCAACTCGTCCTCTTCCGCTTCGGGGCCGAGTTCGCCGGATTCAAGCGCGGCCGCGATCGATTCGATGGATTCCATGTCCACCTCCTCGTCGGCGTTCCAGGGAGGGCTCTCGTCCTTCATTTCCTCCGCGGCGGCTTCCGCTTTCTCCGGGCGCACGCGGTGGTTGAAGGAGTCGAAATTCCGCACGCCGGTCTTCGCGAAGACGCGGTAGCGCTTCTCCATTTCGTTCACCACCCACTTCAGCGCGGCCACCACCTTCTTCGGGTCGGTCACGACCGGGACGACGAGATGGGGCAGCTTGTTGTACATCTGCATCTCGACCACCTTCGGGTCCACCATGATGAATCTGAGTTCATCGGGACCGAACTTGAAGAGCATCGAGGCGATGATCGAGTTGATGCACACCGATTTGCCCGAACCCGTGGCCCCGGCGACCAGCAGGTGCGGCATGGCCGCCAAATCGCCGATCACCGTCTTGCCATAGACGTCTTTTCCGAGGGCGAGCGGGATCTTCTTCTTGGCGGAGCGGAATTCCGGGTCCTGCAGAAGTTCCCGCAGCGGTACGGAGACCTTTTGCGAGTTCGCGAGCTCGATGCCTACGGTGTCCTTGCCCGGGATGGGGGCGAGAATGTTAATGCGTTCGGCGCAAGTCGCGCGGGCGAGGTCCGCTTCGAGTTGCGAGATGCGGGAAACGCGCAGGCCGGTGGAGGGGTAGATCTCGTAGCGCGTGATGGTCGGGCCGCGGGTGATGTCTCCCGGTGTCACCTCGATTCCAAAGGCCCGCAAGGTGTCGATGATCGTCCGCTGGGTGGCCAGGAGCTCGTCGCGGTTGGCCTCCGGGGCCTCTGCTTCCTCGACCGCGTCCAGGAGGTCGAAGCCGGGGAGCTCGTAGTCCTCGAACCCGGCAACCGAGAGCGAGAGATGGCTCGGAGACTTTCGCTCGAAGGGCTTGTCCCCGGGTTTCGGTGCCTCGATCCGGCGCTGGGAGGCGTCGATGATCTGGGGCGCGGGGGTCT
>CAMPGU010000053.1 GCA_946885645.1 uncultured Haloferula sp. | reverse complement strand
AAGGTGGATTGGCTGCGCCATGCGTACTCGATCAACGAGCGGGCGGAAGAGGTGATGGGGATGCGCGACGAGATCGCGACCGGGGCGAACCTGGAGCTGGGCAAGTGGCTGGGACGGCAGAAGAGCGAGCAGATGTTCGCGGCCTTCCAACTGCAGCTCAACGGGTCCAACGTGAAGTACGTGAACGGCAAGACGCTGGACACGCTGAGCTCCGCGGACACGCTGGCGTGGGAGGAGATTGTGAAGGGCGGCCAGGCGATGAAGCCGCTGGGCGGCACGGCGGCGAACATCGGGCGCGGTGCCAGCGGGCCGGTGTGGTCCCAGTGCGTGGTGGCGACGCAGGCGGCGCTGCTTTCCCTGAAGCTGGATGCGGACTACAAGGAGCTGGTCTCGATGGCGGGAGAGCGCGGGAAATTGAACACGATCTTCAGCGGCGGCTACCCGACCATCGACGGCCACACGATCACGGAGTACAACCCGATCGACCACGACGGGGTGGGCGCGGTGGGTTCCTTCCTGAATCCGAAGGCGGATCTGGGCGTGGCGGTGACGGCGGGCACGGCGGCATTCGACATCACGGGCGGCGGCAATCCGGCGGATGCGGCGCTGACGGACATACTCTACTACAAGTATTTCCCGGGGCACGCGTACCGCTTCATCGACCTGACGACCTTCGCCCCGGCGGCGGGGACGAGCTACGTGCTGATCTACAACCTGACCGGCGCGGACGCGGGGAAATTCGGCATGTATTCCTATGCGAACGCGACGGGGAACAACGGGAACAAGATCACGGTGAACGGCCGGCTGGGCTCCGCGACGAGCGGGATCCGCAACACGACGATCGGCGACGTGGTCTGGAATGCGACGCTCCACACGGACGCGCACCCGGAGGACTCGCTGGTGATCCCGTGCAACCGGAAGGGCGTGCCGATCGGCGACACGCTGATCCTGGGCAGGCTGGCGGCGCTGCGCGGCTACGGGAAGTACCGCGGGCGGCGCTCCACGCAGTCCGAGGAGGGCGGCTTCATCGAGCAGCGCTACATTACCTCGGTCTTCGGCCAGACGATCCGCAAGGACCGGAAGGGCCGTCATCCGGGAGTGATCCGGCTGCGCCACGCGGTGAGCTACCCCGGCATTAACCTGCCGGCAGTGACGTGATCCCGGCCGCCCGCGGGGAGGCTCTTTTCCCTGCGGGCGGCCCCATTCTCCCCTGCCCCGCGCCGGGGCGTGAGGAGATTTAAACAACAAAACATCATATCAAGGACAAGACATGAGTGCACTTTCGGATTACCTGGAAAACAAGATCGCGGACCACATCCTGGGTGGCGGTGATTTCACGCGCCCGGCGACGGTATATGTCGCCCTCTTCACCGCAGGCCCCACGGATGCGGGCGGCGGCACGGAGGTGAGCGGGAACGGCTACGCGCGGGCCGCCGTGACCAACAACGGCACGAACTTCCCGGCGGCCTCCGGCGGCCAGAAGAGCAACGGGACGGTCATCACCTTCGGCGGCGGCGCGACCGGCACCTGGGGAACGGTAACCCATTTCGCGATCTACGACGCGACGACCAGCGGGAACCTGCTGCTCCACGGGGCGCTGACCACCGCGAAGCTGATCGAGAGCGGGGATACGCCGTCATTCCCGATCGGGACGCTCGTCTTCAGCTTCAACTGATCCCCTCCGAACCATGGCCGAGATGCTTTTAAACACGGATACCATTCCGATGAGCGCCGCCGCCACCGCCGTCATGGTGCGGGCCAGCAAGCTGGGCTCGAAGCCGTCGGTCTCGGCCACGGTGAAGGGCGGGATACGCCGCCTCAAGGGACTGGAAGGAATAACGGTCGCCACGGTGGCAGCCTTTACGGCCAGCCTGCTGATGGTGACGACGCTGGATACGAGGGCGGCGGGGTATAACCTCAGCGGCCTGATTTCTCCGAACGGGAACGGCATCCTGTATCCGCTGGGCGGCAACCAGTTCACTTCAAACGGTGAGGTATCGTCGGGGGGAACGGGGGTGTGGACGTCGTTGACCCGGCCGAGCGAGGGGAATTGGGTTATAATTGTAGATACGCCCTCCACTTTTACTTCTTGGGATGGCATGTGGACGGGGAGTGGGGCCACGCCCCACACGGCGGAGTGGATCACTAGCATCGGCTCGGGCGTCCCTTTGCTCACACAAACGCAAGTATCCGGGTCGAGGATCGTCAGCAAACTCTCCGGCACCCCCCGGAGAATTCGCCCCGTCGGCTCGGCGGTTGCCCTGACGATCTCCCCGTGGGCGGAGCTCCGGGTGGGAAGTTTCTATCTTGCCTCCAGGACTTCCGCGGTCCCGGCGGCTTACTCCTCGCTTAATCGAAATCCGGAGTTCCAATCGTGGCGAACGGTTAACAGCGGGGCATCGGGATCCCTGCGGCGGCAGATCCTCCTGCGGAGCCCTGCCAGGGCATCGGCGACGGCGCTCCGTTCGGAGCTCGACGCGGGACGGGACGGGCTCGGGGTGTGCGAGGTGATCCGGGAGATCCTCCTCATGTGGGGCCTGGAGCATACGGAGAAAGCACCTGCGTGGGCGCGGCGGGCGGCTCTGAACGTGCTGAACTCCGCGATGCAGGCGGTCTGGAATCAGGCGAGGGACAGGAACTACTGGACCCGCAGTACCATAGCCGTGAACCTGGAGGCGGGCTTCTCCGAGGCAGTGCTGGATCAAGGTGTCCAGAACGTGACAGGACCGGTGCGGCCGGCGGCGACGCGCAGACCCCTGGCGGCACTCGGCACGCCGGGGGAGCTGGAGCAATTTGCGGACCTTTACTTGGACGGGGAATCGCCGGGAGAACCGGTGGCCTACTACATCGAGCGGCAGCGGCAGGCCGGGAAGGAACCGTGCAAGTGCACGCTGAAGGTGGCGCCGGCACCGGCCGAACCAACGGAGCTGATGGTCGATGTCGTACTGGAGGCGCCGCGTTTCACATGGAATGACGTGGACCGGTGCCCGCGGGTGCCAATGCCGCATCGTTATGTTGAGAGCCTGCTGCTGCCGATCGCGCGCTATCAGGCGATGTCCGGCCACCTGGCGGTGGCGCCGGAACGCCGCGCACAGATCGAGGCCGAGTATGCGGCCGCGCGGCTTGGCTTGGAACTCGCGGACCCGCTGCCGGGAAAGAGCGGTGACAACACGAACCTGAGGGAGGAGGCACGGGTATGAAGGCCATTGCTTTTGCACAGCGCTTGCTACGGGATCTGAAGGAGAAGGATGTGGCGTCGCTGGCAGCGGCGGACCGGCAGGAGATCGGCGACGCCATCAATGGCGCGCTGCAGAAGCTGCACGATCTCTCCCCGCCCCACGCCCGGGAGGCGGACGGCAGCGTGCTGCTGGCTGCCCCGCTGGCGGTGATCGTGGAACTGGCCGCAGGGTCGGCCGAATTCACAGGATATACGGCGGGAAATGAACAGCTCCACTGCACCATCCGCATCGAGGGCGATCCCGTGGACAACAGGATCACGGGCGCAAACTCGCTGCTGCATCCGTATGGCGGAGCCACCGGACCGAGGACCGCGATGATCTATCACGACGCGGCTTTGATCCCGGAGCCCTTCGCCGAGATCATATCACGGCCACGGGTGCTGGAGACCCGCAGGGTGCTGGAGGCCTATCGCGTCCCAGGGCCGGCCTGGGAGGAGCGCGGTGTTTCGGAGCCGCGGGAATATCGGGTCGAGGCGAATGCGGTGAACCATTCCTCCCCCGCTCCGGCGGTGCTGCGGGTGGACCCCATGCCGGACCGCAGCTACCGGCTGGAAATGCGCGTGGCGCTGGCACCGGCGCGCATTTCCTTCACCGATCTTTTGTCCGGGATCCGGGAGCTGCCGCTACGCGAGGAGCATGTGGAAGCTTATCTTCTGCCGATCGCCCGCGGGCTGCTATGCCACTCCACCCTGTGGCGGAATGCGGAAATGAGGCCGGCGGTGCTGGCAGCCGCCAGCCAGGCGGAGGCGGCATACGCGGTCCTGGCACCGAAGACGCAGGCCACGCCCTGCAATCGCGTCGGATCGCCGGTGGGATACTGAAAAAACGACTATCATGGAAAACATCGTCCGCATCGAAGAACTCGACCAGTGCGTCGCCGAGACCCTGCTGGCCATCCAGCGGGGAGTGGCGAAGGCGCGCGCGGAGGGCGGGATCATCGTGGATCTGCCGCCGGAAGTGCAGTTCAGCGTGACCGTCGTGAAGGAATGGCAGGCCCTCGATTCACTGGCCGGTCAGACCCTGGAAACAACGGAACAACAAGGTGGCGGCAGCACGGAGGTAGTGAAGGGCACCGAGACCGGAGAGCAAACCACGAGCGGAATCGAATCCCGCAGCGAAACAGGAAGCCGCGAGGTCAGCTCCAAGGAAACCGGCAGCGAGCGGCAGACGAATTCCGGCTCCGAGCACCGCACCGGGAAAGACGGCGCCAGCAGCAGCGAGACCGCGCATCGGACGAGCACCGACAACTCGAGCCAGAACAACGCGCACAACCAGGAGTCCGACTCCATTTTCAAATACACCTGATGGCCCAGCACACCGGAACGGAAGAATCCACGAAATACAACCAGGCGGTGATCAATACCGCCTCGGGGACGGAGGATAGCACGCGCTCCAGCAGCCAGTCCTCCGCGCAGGAGTCGGAGGCGAAAAGCAGCGGGACCACCGACTCCACGCGCAATCGAGAGACGGCGGACAAGGACAGCAGCAGCACCAGATCCGAAGGCACCAACAAGCAGACGGGATTGAACCGCAGTGAATCCGCCCGCACGGCCGAAACCTCCCGGGCGCTGACCGCGACAAGCACGCAGGTCACGCGGGTGAACGACAAATCCAACATCGGCTTCCAGGTGGCCTTCATCGTGCCCATCCGTTCGATCACGCCGCACCAGCCGGCATAGCCCGTTTCGCGAGCACCCATTCCCATGAGATCCGGAGTCCTCCACTTCCTCAAAACCATCCTGACCGGCAGCATCCGCTTCAAGTCCGCACCGCGGCTGCTCGGCCGCTACTCGGCGGGCGAAGGCGCGGGCCAGGAGATCAAGATCGGTGCGGGGCTCACGCTGGCCGGGGACACGCTCCATGCCGACACCAACTGGGTGTCGCAGAACCAACTGAGCGGGGTCATCGATTACTGGACCTCGCGAATCGACAACAAGCGCGACCACCTGGCGGTGCCCCTCGCCCCCACCCTCGGCTTCACGGCAGTGAACTTCGACAGCACCGAGGTGATCTACGGCAATCTCACCGGGAATAGCACGATCACCTTCCTGAACCTGGCGGCGGGGAAAGTCGTGGACGTGCTGGTCGTGCAGACCGGCATGAGCGGCTTCGGCATCAATTGGCCCGCCGGCGTGATGTGGCGTCCGGCCGCTCCGTCCAACCCCGTCCCCACGGCGCCGGTCTTCATCCGTTTCATCGCCACCACCTCCGCGGCGTCCGGGGTGATCGGCCTGGTTCTAACAGCATAATACCCCATGAGATCCGGCGTACTTACTTTCCTCAAATCCGTCCTCACCGGCAGCATCCGCTTCAAGGCGGCACCGCGCCTGCTGGGGAGATATTCCCCCGGCGAGGGCGCGGGACAGGAGATCAAGCTCGGTGCCGGCCTCAGCCTGGAGGGAGACACGCTGAGCGCCTCCACCGCAATCGAAACCAGTCCCGGCGGGAATGGCAACGCGGACGAGGGAAAAGTGGCGGCGTTCGGCGAATACGGGAACCTCACGGCATCCGAGATTTGTAAAGTCAAGGGAAGGGAGCCCGGCGTATCCATCAGCCTGGACTCCTATTATTTCCCTCCCTATCTGGAATTCGCCGACCACCGCGACGGGATCAAAAACGGAAGGCTGACCATCGCCTCCCTCCCTGAAATCGGCACCATCACATGGACGCTGCCCGACACCGGCGGGATCATCCCCGCGATCGCCGCGGAAGCAAGCCGGGCCGGAGCGGAAGATTCCCCCTATCTCGAACCCCGGGAAGTCTGGTGGGATCAAACGGAGAAGAAGGCGTGGGCGAAGTGCACGGGGTGGCTCGGCATCGCCTCGTCGAATCCGGCGGGTGCCATGGACGGCGACATCTACGCGAACGACATCGCGGGGAAGATCCGCATGTATCTGGGCGGCTCCTGGTGGGATCTGGGTGATTGGACCACCTGATCCGCCCGCTCGAATCTACCATCGATAACACATCTCCATGAAAATCGAAGATCTCATCAGGTCCGCCGGCAAAGTGGCGGACTCCGCCACCAATGGAAGCCCCGTGGACCTCGCCGTCGCGGACAAGACGTTCGACACGCCCACTCGCGGGCTGTGGATCGGCACCGGCGGCAATGTCTCGGTGCAATTCGCGCTCGGCGGCCGGGCCGTGCTGGCCAACGTGCCGGATGGCACCCTGCTCCCGCTCGCGGTCCACACCGTCGTGAAGGCCACCACCACCGCTTCCAATATCGTCGCCCTCTTCTGATGCCGAATTTCGGACTCCATCTCGGCGCGGGCATCGGCCTCGCGCGTGGCCAGGCCCGCAGGCGCGCGGCAGCCGCCGCACCCGGCCTGCCGGTACCCGGGGACAGCCCGGCGAATACCGGGCCGGGGGCGGTCGGAATCCAGCAGACCGGAAGCAACGGAACGTGGAGCGGAAGCGGCCTCGCCTTCACCTACGCGTGGCTCCGCGACGGCGTGCCCATCCCCGGTGCCACCGCGATCAACTACACCCCCACCAGCTCCGATTTCACCGTCGAGGTCATGCTGCGGGTCACGGCGACGAATACCGCCGGCAGCGCGAGCGCCGAAAGCGCGCCCGTGCTCGTGGCCTACGACGTGCCCGCGAATACCGCAGCCCCGGTCGCGGGCCCCTCCGGCGGCACCTACGTGTCCACCGCCGGCACATGGTATGGCAATCCCGGCAGCTACTCCTTCCAGTGGTTCCTCGATGGGTCGCCGCTCGCGGGTGAAAGCTCCAGCGTCCTGGCCAGCCCGGAATCCCTGCCGCACGAGACCACGCTCCAGTGCCGCGTCACGGCGGAGAATCCCTCCGGCAGCGCCTCCGAATTCTCCAATCCCTACGTCCACCTCATCCCGGCGCCGGAGAATACGGCCTCCCCCGTCGCCACCTTCGGCGCGGGCACCTACTCCTGTAGCAACGGAACGTGGAATAGCGCATCCGGCGGCTTCTCCTACCAGTGGTATCTGAACGACAGCCCCATCCCGGACGAAACCGCCGCCACCCTGGCGGATCCGGGCGTGCTCGCGGATGGCGATCTCATCCACTGCGTGGTCACCGCCAGCAACGCAGGAGGCAGCACGGATGCCCCTTCCAATGTCCTGATGCACCAGGCGGCGGTGTACGGCACCGTTTACTGGCTGGACAATTCCGACAACGAGGACGGCTTCCGCATCGAGTGGGGCACGGACGGCACGAGCTTCCCCGCCAGCATCACCGTGGGCCCGGACCTCTCCACCTACGAGGTCCCCTTCCCCGACCCCGGCACCTACCACGTGCGGGTCATCGCTTTCAACCAGGTCACGGGCGATTCCGCGCCGAGCAACGTGGCCGTCATCACCGTTTCATAGAGACATGGCAACCGGAGACATCACGGCGGTCCGCATCGCGGCCGAGGGCTGGTACGCGGAGATCGAGATCGAGGGCTTCGCCACCGGCGCGACCTACGACTTCGGCTGGGCGGAGGGAAACGTCCCCACGGCCAAAACGCCGTACTTCACGGTGGTCTCGGAGGGCTTCGACACCGCGGGAAATGCCACCACCGTCACGCGCACCATCTACGCCACGATCCAGCAGCGGAAGCCCTACCCGGACGACGCCCAGAACGAGGAGTCGGTGGTTTCCGGCAAGCTCGTCTTCCAGGCGGTGCTTTCCGAGTTCGTGTACGATGACGACAGGGCGGGCGGTGCGGGCACCTCCGGCACGGACCCCGTCTTTACCGCCCCGGCCGGCTGGGTGAAAAGCGGTGCCACCCCCAGCAATGCGGTGGCCGGCATGGCCGTGACGAATCTCTCCACGCTGGACTACCCGGTGCCGATCGCGAACTGGACGCGGCCGGATTACGAGAGGCTTAGTACGCACTCACTGCGCCTGGGAGCCATCGGCTTCCATGCCTCCGGCCGGGACCAGAGGCCGCTGGCCTGCGTGAAATTCACCGCCACAAATGGCACCCAGACTGCGAATGCCACCGTGGCCGCGCCCTCGATCGATGGCTCCGTGAACGACGCGAACCCCGTGATCGAGTACCGCACGGATCTCGACCTCACCGGCTTCACCGACAACAGCATCCTGACCGCGAATTTCCAGGCCTACCCCATCATCGGGGATGCGGATGCGGTGTATGATTCCACCGCGGGCTCGGCCACGGCGGCGCTGAACAAATTCACCCTGCCGCAGACCTACCTGCTGGATGTGGCGGGCACCCGCGGCTACCCGATCTGCGTGGTGAATCCCGCCGCGGCGTCCGGCAGCGGTGCGGTCTTCGCCGCGGATGAAGCCACCCACCGCACGAATGCCGCCGCCAATCCATACCCCACGCTGGCGAAGGCGATGGCAGGCATTTCGGCCTACCTGAATGCCAACCACGCCCGCACCCACCTGGCCGGGGCCACCATCTATCTGGCCACCGGTACCCACGAGTTCGTGAATGGCACGGAGGCGAACGGCCTGCCCGCCACGGACGGGAAATGCTGGCTTACCGTGAAGCCCCTGCCGGGTGCCACCGGGGTCATCTGCACCGGGGACTCCGGCGGCGACCACCTGATCCCGGCCTACGCGATCAAGCTGGAGGGCCTGAGCTTCACGCGCTCCTCCGATGTCGCCTTTCTCCAGGGCGTGGATGGCAGGCTGCTCACGCTCGGCTGCCAATTCGCGGACACCCGCGCGGCCACCAGCAGCGACGGGATCTTCGACAACGCAGGCAGCACCTGGCACCTGCGCTCGCAATTCAACCGCGTGCAGGTCGGCACCGCCTCCTACCGCGGATGCAGCTTTCCGGAGGGCGATCAACTCGGCCGCCGGGTGCTGATGCTCGGCTGCGAGTGGCGGCAATTCGGCACGCCGTCCGTGATGTTCCTGGCCTCCACCGGGACGAACAACACCAGCGACGGCGTGATCATGGCCTACAATACGGTGTACGATTGCGACTTCGGCGTGGCGGAGTATCCGGGCACCGGCACGGGTGTCTTCACGCAGGGGATCGCGGTGGTGCAGAATGTCTTCGAGTGGGCCTCGGGCAGCGGCACGCGGCTGCTGCGCTGCGCCGCGGATGGCAACGAAAACGAGACGCACAACTGCGTGATCGCGCACAACACCGTCGCCGGGGAGTTGTGCAATGTCTTCTACCAGGACACGCCGCAGACGCGGAAGCCGCACCTGGGCCACGTGATGATCCTGAATGTCACCCGCTCCCTGGGCAGCAAGAGCGACGACTTCGCGAACGACGGCCGCTGCACGGGGAACTGGCCGGTGTACAACGGCTGCGGCTGCATCGGGAACCGCGTCTCCGGCGGCAGCTTCCCCACCCGCTTCCGCGGCCTCTACAGCCGTGCGGGCACGGGCGATCCGGCCGATTCCACCTTCCTCGGCATGGGCTTCACCGACGACCGCTCCTTCACCGGCAGCGGCGCGGGCGCCGGCGATTACCACCCGGCGCTCGTCTCGCAATTCAAGCACATCCCCGCGCCGCAGATGCTCGCGTGGGACATCACCGGGGCACCGCGCGCCGCCATCGATGCCGCGGGAGCCTACCGCTATGAGCGGGATGCCTTCGTGCCGCTGGCCCCCACACGGCTGCGGCTCTCGCCCTCCCTCTTCATCTTCGAGGAGGACTTCGAGGGCAGCGGTGCCCCGGCTGGATGGACGACGGACGCCGCGGGCTGGAATTTCGACTACACCGCCTCTCCCCTGCGCGGCACGCAATCGCTCTCCGTCACCGGCTCCACCACCGGCACGCTGCGCGGCGTTTACACGCCCACCATCGGCTTCCCGGACCACGGCAGCGTGTGGGGCATCTACATGATCCTGCGCATGGCCACGGTGGCCACCGGCGGCACCGGGCGCTTCATGGAAGTACGACGCCTCTCGGACAATGCGCTCCAGAACATCGTCCGCGTGAATACCTCCGGCGTGCTTTCGCTGGCGAATGGCTCCGACGCGGGCTCCACCGGCAGCTACGACCTCACCGGAAAGAGCGAGGTGCACCTGTGGCTGCGGCGGAATGCCGACGGCTCCCTGAGCGGCTGGGCGAATACCACCGCCACCCACCCCGGCGGCGCGGCGATGATGACCGGCACGGCCTCCAATACCGGCCGCGCGGGAAACCTCCACATCGGCGCGGCGCGATCCATGAACCTCATCGTGGATGCCCTGCGCGTGCAGGACAGCGAGATCGGCAGCGATCCGGTCTAGGGCTCTGTAGCGGCGGTCTATGACCGCCGGACTTCACCCGATCCGTCGCACTTCCACGCCACGCCAACCCACCACTCCCCGATGCGGCCGATGCCGCCAACCACCGGCGCTCATAGAGCGCCGCTACATCCTCAAGCCCACGCCCGCCACCGACGCTCATAGAGAAAGCGCCGCTACATCCTCAAGCCCCATGAACACGCATCGCACGCTGCTTTATCTCCTCCCCATTCTCCTCGCCTCCTGCGCGCCCCGCCCGGGCACGGTGCCGAAGCACGTCCCGCTCGATCCGCCGCCAAAGGCCCGCGCGGTGGAGGTCGCACCGGTCCGCCACGCCGCCGCCGCCGCCCATCGCGAAGCTGCCGTGGCCGGCGCGAAGGTCGAAAAGATCGCCGCCGAGGTGAAGGCGCTGGAGAGCCATCTGGATGCCGCCGTGGCCGAGGCCGACCGCCTGCGGAAGCAGAAGTCCGCCAGCGAACGGGAGCTCGACCTGATGTGGGAAAACCTCACGAAGATCCACCAGCGCCACGATGCCCTTTCGCTGGAGGCGCAGGGGGCGAAGGCCGCGCTGGATCGCCAGAAGCTCCTGCACGCCGCGGCGGAGACGGAGATCGCGAAGCTGGAGCAGGCCGTGCGGGAGGCCGGCGTGGAGACCGCCCTGCTGCGCTCCTCCTTCACCACCGCGGAGAAGCTGCGCGCGGGCACGGCCGAGGCCCTGGACACCGCGAATGCCAGCGCGGCGGACCATCTCGCCAAGGCGCAAAAGCTCTCCGGCGAGATCCGCCTTTTCCGCATCCTGGCCGGCACGCTCCTGCTCGCGGGACTGGCCTGGTTCCTCATCCCGCTTTTGAAACGCACGCTCATTCCATGAAAATGATCAACGAAACGTCCATTACCTTGTTGAAATTCCTGCTGAATAAATCCGCGGCCATCGTGCTGCTGCTGGGGCTCATGCATTGGTACCACGCCCTGCCCTCCGGCGAGGCGGCGGCCACGCCCTACGCGGAGCTCATCTACGTCTGCATCCTGGTGGTGGGCAGCACCGTGGCGGCCCCGCTGATCCGCCTGCTCGTCTTCCCCGAGGCCGCCGCCTACGCGGAGACGGGGAAGCTGCGGCGGGAGCTGGACTCCCTGATGCCCTCTCCCGCGCTGCGCCACTACTGGTTCGCCACCGGCATCTCCTACCTCGTCACCATCGCATGCGCCGCCACCTTGCAGCATTGATCCTGCTCCTGCTGCCCCAGCATGGCAGCGCGGAGACCCTGCAGGAGAGCCGCTGGCGGCAGGCTAGCGTGCCGCCGCACCGCATCCGCACGGTGGATGCCATCGTGGCCCGCATCCTGGCGAACCGCCCGCGCTACGAGGCCGTGGCGCGGCAGACCGGCGTGCCGTGGCACGTCATCGCCGGGCTGCACAATATGGAGGCATCCGGCAGTTTCGCGAAGCACCTGCACGAGGGCAGCCCGCTCACCGGCCGCACGCGCTACATCCCGAAAGGCCGGCCGCGGCACGGCAAGCCGCCCTTCACTTGGGAGGCCTCCGCCATCGATGCCCTGCGCTACGATCGCATGGACGCCGTGCGCTGGTCCGCGCTCGATGCCACCCTCCACGCCTGCGAGCGCTACAATGGCACCGGCTACCTGAGGCATCACCCGCAGGTCCCCACGCCCTACCTCTGGAGCCACACCACGCTCTACACCCGCGGGAAATACGTGGCCGATGGCAAGTGGAGCTCCACCGCCGTGAGCGCCCAGACCGGCATCGCCGCCATCTGGAAACGGCTGGAGGCGAAACGACAACTCACCCTTCCCCGCTAGACCCCATGGCTCCTCCGAAGCTCCGCGAAAAAGGCATCAACCTCAATACCGCCCTCCTCATCCTGGGCGGCATCGTCAGCACCATCACCATCGGCAAGGTCATCCTGCCCCTGGCCGTCGTGCCGGAGCGCGTGCAGGAAGTCGGCCACTCCGTGAAGGAAGTCCGCCGCGACGTCGATGCCGTCGCCAAGGTCCAAGCCGTCCAGACCGAGGCCCTCAAGCGCCTCACCGACATCGCCGCCGAAACGCAAAGCACCCGGCGCGAGGTGGACCGGCACGGCGCCGAGATCCAGGAGGTGAGAAGGAGGCTGGATCGGCTTGAAACGAAATGATCTCAGACGCCACAAGAATGCTCTTCCGGAAAAGACCGATCACGGTCGAGGCCCGTCAATTCGATGGGAGCCAAGAATCTCTATCCCAGATCTTAAGATGGATGATCGAGAGCGGCTATAGGGGAGAAGCTAGCGGCCACGACCCTGCTGATTCCATTACTCCAACCGACCTGAGAATGCTTCGCTTGCCCACGTTGGAAGGAAATATGATAGCAAGCCCGCAGGACTGGATCATCAGAGGAGTCAGCGGTGAATTCTATCCCTGTAAACCTGACATTTTCATGGCGACCTACGAACCGGCCGGAGGAGAAGCATCTTGAGGCTTTGGGCTTTCGCTGCTTTCTTTCTCTTCCGCTTCGTCCCTCAAGAGTGGATCAGATGGCCTTGATCCGAGGTTCTGAACCCACGGTGAAAGCCACACGGTTAAAGCTATGAAAGCTATTCCAAAGCTGCGAGGAACCCATATTTCCGAATGCGTGAGCGGAATATAAAGTTTTCTAGTTTTACCTTCACCCAGAATTTTCCACTCTGCCGCATACGGCATAAACATTAGATGCTTCTCCATCTGATGGATAACATCAAATTTGGCAGTGCCAAGATTCTTGTAGGATCCGATAAGACTTTGCCAGAATATACCGATAGGAATTCCAGCCAAAGCAATCAGCCACGCGTGAGGCCGAAGCGATTCGTCGGTATCTTTCGAGTAGAGGAACGCTATTGCCGTGCACAGTCCGGCTGACAAAGTAAAGAAAAATGTGTTAGCATTCTGGCGACGCCCCGCAAGCGCATCGTTCATTTCCACGTAGAGGCGATAAACGTCGAAAGCACCCTCCTTAAGAGGCGGACGGAAGCAAGGATTTACCACCGGCTCCAGATCAGAGTTGGAATCAGCGTCCTCCATTGATCAGAATCTTCAGGTTATCCCATGTCCATTTATACATGACGTCGCTGGGTAGCGCTGTCGTGGGCTTAAAGCAGACTTTTTCACCCCTTCCATATAGCAAAAAGTATCGTTTGCTTTCTTCTTGGGCAATTGAGAGTTCAATGGCCACACCTTGGGCTGTGTGGGTGTACTCCCCGCAGATAACGACAACCACATCGCAACGTCGAATTCGCTGGCGAGCATTTGATTTCCAATCGGAAGACGCCTCTTTGATAGAGTGATCCGCAATCTCAAAGTCCGTGTCGGGATGGCGAGATTGACCGACGAGGAAGTGCTTCAGTTCCTGATCATGATCATAGTCGAAGCTGATGAAGGCGCGTTTCATGTTTGGGAGGAGTTCGGAGACAATTTCTGTAGAGATTTGCTATCATGGATCGGGATTCAGCAACAACTCTAAAGCTGCACATTTAAATTTTTTACCGACTGGTGAGATCAGATATTGTCAGCCAATATTTCAAGCCCTCACCTCTTCCCCGCCTTCTTCCCCGCCTTTTTCACCGGCACCGGCGGGGCGGCGTCCACCAGCTTCACCGATTGCCTTGTCGCGGCGGCGAGGATCTTCTTCACCTCCTCGTCGCTGCGCTTGCGGATGAGGTTGCGGAATTCGCTGAGGGCTTTTTGCGCCACACTGGAGAATTTCTTCTTCCCCTTCTTCGGCGGGGCGGTATCGGCGTGGGTCTGGCGCTGCTGCAGCCAGAGCTTGTGGATCGCCTGGTAGTCCGCCGAGCCGGGCTGCACCTTCAGGCCGATGACGAGCATGGTGTGCAGCGTTTCCCAACGCACCGGGCGGCCGTGCTCGACCTTCCACGGCACCGTCAGCGAGTAGTCGCAGGTCAGCGCGATGTCCTTCTGCGTCCGCCCGCGGGAAACGCGGAGGTTCTTGAAGGCTTCTTCCAGGGTAGCGGGTGTTGCTTTGGCCACGGCGGCAGGTAGAGCGGAAATTTGACGTTGTGGCAAGTTTGAAGTAGTCCGCCCGGTCCCCGGGCGGGCGGGCGGTTCCCGGCGGCCCGCTGGCCTCCCCGGATCGGAGCTTGCAGCGCGCGATCAAGGAGCGCACCGCATCCCCTCAAGGAGCGCCGGCGTCCCGCCGGTGTCCGGGGACGACATCCGGCGAGGAGCCCCCGACGATGGCAACCGGCGGGACGCCGGTGCTCCTTGAGAAGACGCTCCTCGCGAGAACGCTCCCAGCGCCCACTCTCCGCCCGGGGACCGGGCGGACTACTTCCCCTGCATCAGCGCACCGCACCGCCTCAAGGAGCGCACCGCATCCCCTCAAGGAGCGCACCGCACCGGCTCAAGGAGCGCCGGCGTCCCGCCGGTGTCCAGGCACGACATCCGGCGAGGAGCCCCGACCGATGGCAACCGGCGGGACGCCGGTGCTCCTTGAGAAGACGCTCGCCCCTACAACAGCTCCCCTTCCCTGCGCTTCCCGTACCTCCCGTCCGCCTGCTTCACGATCGAGCGGTCCTTGATCAGCATCGAGAGCGTGCTTTTCGCCTGGCTCATCGAGAGATCCCCGGCCTGCATCAGCGTCCGCACCGCATCGGCGAAGGGGAAAAGCTCCGGCAGGAATTTCAGGTAACCGTGCACGTCGAAGACCGTCCGGCCCGCTGCCGCTGTTGCTGCGGCCCCCGCCGCGGGCTTCTTCTCCTCCGCCTCCGGGTCCTCGATCTCGTCCCAGGCCAGCCCGTCGCACTGCCGGCCGTGCTGCAGGAAGATCGTCTTCACCACGTCCCGCCGCATGTCCAGCATCCCCGCGCGGTCCCCGCGTTTCGTCAGCATGAACTTGTATTTCCCCTCGTGCCCCGGCACCGGCATGATCGCCGCCATCGCCCGCGGCCAGTTCGTGATCTCCGAGCTGCCGATCCCGATGTAGGAGTAATCCGTGCTGTTCCAGTGCGCCCGCGCCTTCGCATCGGAGGAGGTCTTCCCGGTGTGGTGGACGAAGACCGCGATCGCGCCCGTGCGGTTCAGCACCGGCTGCATCCAGCTGCGGAAGAACCGCGAGGCCACCTCCTGGCTCGAGATATCCCCGCCCACGTAGGACAGCAGCGGATCGATGAAAACGACATCCGCCGCGCTCTCCCGCAGCATCTCCTCCAGCCACTTGCAGAAGTCCTCCCCGGTGCGCTCCACCTCCCGGACGAAGCCGAGATTCCGGGCCATCACCGTCAGGTTCTCCGGGCCCAGCGCCACCCGTGCGGATTTCTCCGCGCCCAGGAACATCTCCGCCAGGTCCCCCTTGTCGTTCTCCGCCTGCACCACCAGGATCTTCAGCGGACGTCGTACTTCGATCCCGTGCCACGGCACTCCCGCCGCCCAGTGCACCGCCATGGAGGCGATCAGCGTGGACTTCCCGATCCCGGAGGGCCCCGTGACGATCATCGAGCCGCCCTTGCTCAGGAAGCGCCGCTTCGGGCCGATCAGCGCCAGCGGGTCGTCCCGCGTATCGTGCCGCAGCAGGTCGCCCACGTTCCACACTCCCGCCAGCGCCGGATTCCGCGCCGACTCCACCAGCACCCGGCGGACCTCGGCGGGCTCCGGCGCGGCCCCGCGGATCCAGTCGTTCGCGTCCTTGTGGCCCTCCGGCACCTGCGCCGTCAGGAAGCGCGTGCCGGCCGCGCGCGTGCCGCGGAGCTTCTCCAGCCATTCCTCCGCCGGCGTGCGACCTGTCCTTCTGTTGATTTTTTCCGGCGGATCGTTCTGCGGGATCGCCAGCAGCGCGGGAAAGGCGTGCGCGGAGAAGTCCGTATTCGAAGTCGCACCGCGGGTGATGACCGCCGCATACGCGGAGGGGTCCTCGTGGTGCCCCAGCCGGTCCAGCACCGCGAAGGCATCCCACTGCGATTCGAAGGCCAGCGTGTGCCCCGCCTCCGCCGGATTCCCGATCACCAGCGGCGCGGATTCTCCCTGCGGCGGGAAATACATCCACCGCCCGTCCTCCAGGCGGTAGTGGCAGCGCGCCACCTTTCCCGCGGCATCGTGCACCGGCAGCGCGATCCGCCCGCGGTGCAGGCCGACCAGCCCCTCCCTGTGCAGCCACGCCGTGAAATCCGCCGAGTAGCCACGCCACGCCGCCAGCTCCGCCGCATGCCGCGGGGTAAAGGCTGCCACGCACGCCGCCCAATCGAAGGCGGTACCGCCCGATGACGTTTTGGCAATCTTTTCCGGAGCCTCCTTGCGGCTCGCCCGCGGCACCCTGCGGGCCGGGGCTTCCCCCTCCACGGCAATCCCCAGCGGCGCGGCCAGGTGCCGCACGGCATCTGCAAAGGCCAGCCCGCGGTGCTCCTGCAGGAAACGGATGGCATCCCCGCCCGCACCGCAGCCGAAGCAGTGGTAAAAGCGCCGCTCCGGATGCACGTGGAAGGACGGCGACCGCTCCTCGTGGAAAGGGCAGCGGCCCACGTAGGACGCACCGCTCTTCCGCAGGGCCACATGGGCACCCACCAGTTGCACGAGATCCGTGGCCTCGAGCACGCGGGCGACGGTGGAAGCAGGGATCACGAGGGAGAGGGATGATGTTTGGTAGCACGACGTTCCACGTCGTGTGGGGGACGTGCGGATCGGAGGGGAAATGCGGCACTCGCCTTCTCTTCCACCCCCCGAAGTAGCACGACGTTCCACGTCGTGTAGCGGGCGTGCGGATCGGAGGGGAAATGCGGCACTCGCCTTCTCTTCCACCCCTACCCCACGCGGGATGGAATCCCGCGCTACGACTCCCGCAGGGCCACGTCCTCCATCAGCTCCGCATCGCGGGCCGATTCGTGGTCGTGGTCCGTGCGATCGGGTGTCTCCTCTTCCTGGCAAACGTAGCACCCGGGGTCGCGGCCGCCGCAGCGGGAGCATCTCATCGGCTGCCGTAGTGCTCCGGGCGGCGCGCTTCGCTGGCGGAGAGGGTTTCGTCGTCCAGGCGGCGGAGCTCGGACTCCAGGCGCCAGATCTCCGTGCCCCGGTCCGTCTCCACGATCGCGATGGAAGCTCCTTGGAATTGCCGGATCGCGGCCGCCAGGAGCTCCTGCTCCTCCGGCCCGTACGGCGTCGTCACGGAGCGGTAGCCCAGGGTTTTCGCTTGTTCGGAAGTCATGTTCTTTGGATGTGCTGAATTAGTCGTTTTGTTGTTTTTGCTCTGGAGGTAGGGACCTTTCTCCGAAAGGTCCGGCTTCTGGCGGCGCTTTCTCTAAACCGGCACCGAAGCCCGCCTTCGCAGCCGCCCACCGCCGGACCTTTCGGCGAAAGGTCCCTACCTTCGGGCTTCTGGCGGCGCTTTCTCTAAACCGGCACCGAAGCCCGCCTTCGCAGCCGCC
>CAMPGU010000052.1 GCA_946885645.1 uncultured Haloferula sp. | reverse complement strand
CCTACGATCCCTCCGGCTATCGCCCCCCCCAGCGTCCCGAAGGCCGTGCCCGTCCCGCCTGCATCTTGCATGAAGCCTGCGTCATCTCCCTGCGATCCTGTCTTGCGGTCCATGGACATTCCACCAGCGGATCACGTGCCTTATAGCCCGGTGAATGCCTTTCCGCGGATCGCCGGGCCTTGTGCTCCCTCCGCGAGCGGGCAGACAACCGCCCGGACCATTGCAAAGCACCTTCTCCGGATGCAATTCGCGCCGCTTTTGAACGGCCGTTTCAGAGGGGATCATCGCTCCCTCAGCCAGACGGTTTCACCCCCGATTTCCACCGGCTCGAAGACCCACTCCGCCGGGTGTTCCGCGGGTACGACCCCTCCTATCACTCCCGCCTCCGGGGAGATCACCACGCTTCCCGGCCGATACCGCCGCGCGCCGCCCTCATTGATCCATTCGGGAACGTCCGCCGCCCTGACCCAATCACCGATACGGCAATCTCCTCGTGCGAGCTGGCGGCCTGCGATGTTCGACGCGTCCATTGTTCCGGTTTTTTCCGGGGCCGGATTCACGCGGCGACTGCGGAGAAGGACCTGCCGGTACGACTCCACACCTCCGGAAAAGCTTCGATCAGTCGGTCGATCACGACATCGAAGCCCTTAACATCATCGGCAAAGTCCACTTTTGCCGCCAAACTGCGGGCGATACAGTAATCCTGGATCAGCTTCCGGTGCAGCGCTTCGCAGAGATCCGACACGAAGTCGTTCTGGAAATCCGCCGCGTACCCTTTCTGAAGCGCCTTCCACTCGGTGCTGATGAGGGTCGCCATCTCCGAACATTCGTCGCCCGCAGCGGAGAAGCCGTGGGAAAGAGCCAGCAATTCCAAGATATTCCTCCTCTCGCGGCAAAAGCCGACAAGATCCTCGATCTCCTCGCGCAAGTGCTTGCTTCCGGTGCTGGATTTCAGCTCGGGCAAGAAACTCATCAACTGTAGCTCGCAGCTGTACAGGCGGCGGAAATTCCTGAAATAATGGGGAAGGAAGGGATGATCCATCGGAGATACGGCCTACGCAGGAGGCGAGCCACTTTCGATAGTTACACAAATCACCTCCCTCCAATCCGGAGACGAGCTCGCGACAGTTCAGCTCTTCATTTTTCAACGCGATTTGCAACGTGTCCTGTGCCATTTGCACGGTGGAGAGCGCTTGCTTCCCGAGTTCCGGGGGCGATAAAGTCCCTGATCGCCATGTCTTCCAAACCCGACTCCCATGTTCTTCCCGGATCTCCCGGGAGTGCTTCTGCCGTCAGAATCCTCGTTGCGGACGATGGCAAGAATGCGGCGGACATTCTGGGTCTCTTCCTGAAAATGGAAGGCTACGACGTGCATGTCGTGTACGATGGGGATCAGGCGATCACCGCGGCCGGAGAATATGATCCCCATGTGATCCTGATGGACATCTCGATGCCCGGAACCGACGGGGTCGAGGCGGCGAGGAAAATCCGGGAGTCGCATCCGGACGGCGGTCCTGCGGTGGTTGCGCTGACCGGCTACGACGGGGAGGATACCAAACGGATGTGTGAGGAGGCCGGCATCAGGCGCTGCGTGTCGAAGCCGGTAAGCCCGGCGGATTTGCGGATCCTGTTGAAGGAAGTCGTGGCCGAACTCCTCTCGGCGGAGCCTGGGGAAGCGCCTAGGCCAATGACTCGCGGAGCTTTGCCAAACTGAGCGGCTTCGCGATCAAGCGATCCGCTCCCAGCAGCATCACCTGTTCCACGCGCTCGTGGCGGACATCGCCGGTGACCACGAGCACCCGTTCCAAGGACGGTGGCCGCGCGATCTGGAGCCGTTGCAGGATTTCACTGCCGTCCATATCCGGAAGATTGAGATCGAGGAGCACGATGTCGTGCTCCTGCTCTTCAAGCAGCCTGAGGGCCTCGCGGCCGGTCGGGGCGGGCGATACGAGGGCTCCCTCCGCGGCGAGCAGCCGGGTGACCGCGGCCCGGGCCACATCGTTATCCTCCACCAGCAGGATGCGCCTGCCATCCAAGGCATGGCCGTCCTCATTCACCGGGTGCTCCGCGGCCTCCTCCGCGGGAGCAAACACTCCGGCGGCGGGCCTGTCCGGCACGGTAAGGATAAAGACGGAGCCCTGTCCTACCACGCTCTCAACGGCAATGGAGGCACCGAGACATGAGGCCAGGCGGCGGCAAATGGCCAATCCGAGGCCGGTTCCTTTTTCCCGGTCCCGCTCGGGATTGCGCAGCTGGAAAAACTCGTCGAAGACATGCTTCAGGGAATCGGCTGGAATGCCGCAGCCCGTGTCCTTGATCCGGATCTCCACCGCATTCCCGACCTTCTCGCACGACACGCACACCTCTCCCTCATCGGTGAATTTCACCGCGTTTCCCAGCAAGTTGGAGACAATCCGGGAGAGCTTCGTCCGGTCGGTGCTCAAGCGGATCTCTTCAGCCGGGAGTTCGCACCCGACCGTTACATTCTTGGAAGCCAGCAGCGTCTTTGCCTGCCCCACTTCTGCCCGGATCAGATCCGAAAGCGCGAATTCGGAAATCTGTAGCTCCGCGTTGCCGGAGTCCAAGCGGTGAGATCGAGGACATCGCCGACCAGATCCACGAGCAGGCGGGCATTGCTCCAGAGGCTGGTCGCGAGCCCCGGGACATCGGCCGCCATCAGCGGGTCGGAGGCGGAGCGCTTGATCAGCTCCGCAAGAAGGGAGATGGCATTCGCGGGAGTCCGGACATCATGGGAGATCGCGGCGAGAAAGCGGCTCTTCTGCTGCGCCGCCTCTTCCGCATCGCGCCGCTTGGTCTCTAATTCGCGCTGGGTACGAATCGATTGCAAGGCAAGCGCCGCCTGGGAGGCCAGCCACTCCGCGATGCTGAAATCGTGCTCCGTCCACTGGCGCGGCATGGAGCTGTAAAAACAGAGCGCAGCAACGATCTCTCCCTCGTACCAGATCGGTGTCGCTAACGCGGATCGAAAGGGATGGCCGACGCGCGGGACCGGCAGCTTGATATCGGGCCGCAGTTGGATGTCCTCGATGCAGGCGGTGCGGCCGCTCTCCACCACCACGGCAGCGAAAGAGTCATCAAAGGCGAGTTCGGAGTCCAAACGGCCCTGCAAGCCGAAGCCCGCGTCTCCCCATACGTCATAGCGCCCGCCTTCCGGCCCGGCGACATCGGCCGCCTGCGCCTCCTCCGACATGATCTGGATCCCCGCCTGACAGACGCCGCTCATCACGAAGGCCTCCGACATCTCGCTGCGGATCCAGCGACCCGAGTTCAAGAGGATCTCCAACCCTTTCTCCCGCCGGACCAGTTCCTGGTTGAGCTCCTGGAGTTCGGCGCTCTGTTGCTCCATTTCCTCCGTCTGCTGCCGGAGCTCCTCCGACTGCTGCTCCATCTCCTCTGTCTGGCTCTGGAGCTCTTCATTCTGGCGGCTTATTTCCTCTTCGCGCGCGGAAAGTTCCTCATTGCTCGCAGCCAGTTCCTCGTTGTTTGCCTCCAGCTCGGTATTGAGGTGCTCGAGTTCCGCCTGCTTTTGCATCAACCGCTCCCGCGCCACAAGGAGACCGTGAATGACGATCGCCACCAGCCAGATATTGATCAACTGCGACGAGAACGCCGCAAGCGAGTCCCGCACGGGCTGGCCGTCAGGCATCACCACGAAGACCTTTAGCGCGGACACCGCGGTCAAAGCCACGGCCATCCCGTAGAGAAGGCGGAGGTCGCGGTTCCACAGGCAGAGCAGCAAGGCTAGGCCCGCCGATAGGGGAAAGACGCGGTCCTGGAAGACCACGAGGCGCATGTAAGCCAAGAACGCGACACACACCGCGCACGGGATCAGCGCCAGCCAGAAGGAAGCGCTTTCCCGTTTGATGCGCGGGGCCGGCGGATTCATCCCTTCGCGGAGGAGATCTGGATTTTTCGATAGATGGAGGGTCCCGCTTTCCTCAAGCAGGAGACCCGGGGCTTCTCGGCTTTACCGACGACCAGTATCCCGCCGGTTGCGAGCGCGGAAGCGAGTTTCGCCCAGAGGCATTCCGCGGCTTCCGGATGCAAGTAGATGGCGAGGTTCCGGCAAAAAATCAGGTCCCACTCCCCTTGAACTTCGTCCCTTAAAACGTCGCCGGCTTTCCATTCGATCCCGCTGCGCAATTCGGACGAAATCTCCCGACCTTCACGCCCGGCAGCGACGAACATGCTCCGGTACGGCTCGCGAAGCCCGCTCAGGGCAGCGTCGGAGCAAAGGCCCCGGCGGGCCTTCTCGAGGACGCTCGCCCGGCAGTCCGTCCCCAGAAATCGCCCGCGGCCGCGAACGCCGCAGAGAGCGAACATCATGGCCGCCGAATAGAGTTCCGATCCATCGGAGCAGGCGGCACTCCATACGCGCGGGTGCCATCGCTCTGCCGCGAGAGCGGGAACGAACGTATTCTCCAACGCGTTGAAAACCGCTTCGTCCCGAAAGAAGCCGGTAGTGCCGATGAGAAGGGCATCCAGCGCACGCGGCATCAATTTCGGGTGGCGATCCAGAAGGGAAATCGCGGCCTCGATGGAATCCGTCCTCAAAGCCCTCAGGCAGGCGGGAATGCGTCGGACGAGAGGCGTCAGGCGGTATTGCTCCCGTTCGAGCGAAATCGAGCCGACGACCTGTTCGATGAGGCGGGCTTCGGGGGTTTCTTGCCCGGGGGCGACCTCCTCCCTGCAGAGCCCTGCCCGCGGCCTCGGGCTTGGCTTCTCCCGCCATGGGAAAGGGACCTCCAAGGCGACCCTGCGCCCTCTGAAAGCAATGTGAGCAAACCGGCCGACGGACGAGGGCTCTTCCCGCCGGTGCCCCGGGGGTGATGCGGGAGCGTCCGTGATCCTTCCATTCCGAAATTGATTCATCACGTTGCGAACGACATGCCGGCCCTGAACAGCCGGAGAGCCGTTAGGGTGACGTACGCAACGCGAGGGTCGAGCCTTTTGGAATTGCAACTTGCACCGGCCCGGTCTTTCCCCCCTCGTCTTCAAAAACTGCTTCCGCTATCACAGCGGTGGACGCTCGAGATCCAGCAGAGGCGGCTCAAGATCGCCGCCTTCGGCCGCCGGGTAGGGTTCCATATGAGCCGCCGCTACTCCGCCGGCCGCGGCCCGCACCGGCAGCACGAGAGCCTGGCTCCACTGCACATGGGTCAATCCCGCATCCGTATCCGGCAAGGCCGCGGCCGCCACTCCTCCCTGGAGTTTCCATCCTTCGCCGACCAACTGGTTCACGCGATCCTCGAACTTCCCGAGATCATCGGAAGTCACGACGGTGTATTTGGTGAGATCCATGGACGCATCGCCAGGCTACTCCTCCTCTTCCTCATCGACCGGGAGAAGCACCTCCTCATGAATGGCGGTCAGTTCCGCCGGCAAGCTGGAATCCTCGCCTTCGGTGAAATCGATATCGTCCATCGCCTCGGGAGAATCGCCGCTTTCGCGGGCACCGGCCTCGTAGGCGTCGGCCACGGCATCCCGGGTTTCGTCCTCGGCGACGTCGATGCCTCGCTGGACCAGATCGATATTAGGATCTTCGTCCACGTAAGGTGGAGCGGTGGACGAGCGCGGCGCGGGAGGCACGGTATTGGTTGGATCAATCGGTGTCATGATTGGGTCGATAGGTTTAGCCCACTATAGCGCATTTCCCGTTCCAGCGCCCGCAAGGCTTAAAAAATTCCTCAATAAGACAGCGCGATCCACGACGAGGCAGCATCCGCCCGCTGTGGCACGAGACGCCATCACGCACGTTTTGCCCGTGGTTTTGACACCGGATACCGCTCCAGAAGGAACAGCACCCTCCGTTCGTCCGCCCGCAGCAGGCGGCTATCGTCGGCTTTACGCATGCGCGGGGGCCGGGAGGCCATTACACGATGCAGTTCGCCGCTGCGGTATGCTCTCAGGATGGCGGGATGAATGTAATATTTCCTACAGGTCGCGAGGGTATGGTTCAGCGCTGCGGCGGTGGCGCGAATCGCCGCCGTCTCCGCGCGCTTGCGGGATGATTTGGCGTCGGGCGGTGGCTCTTTCCCAAGCTCGCGCGCACAGAGAAGAGTGGCCCGCCATGTGCGGAATTGCTTCGCAGTGAAGTCCCCGCCCCCTTCCTCCTTCAGCCAGGCGTTCACGTCCGTCGTCTCGATCGCGCGTCTCCCTCCGCTTTCGTCCTCATGTTGGAACAAGTGCTGGCCGGGGAGCTCCTGGAGCTCGGAGATCAACGAGGCGATCTTCGCATCCGCCACGTCCGCCCGGTGCTCCTTTCCGGATTTCCCTTTGAACCGGATGACCCACTGGCCCTCTTCTTCCGACAGGTGGCGGGACAGTAACGATGCGAGCCCGAAGCTCTTGTTTTCCTTCACATACCGATGGCTCCCGATGCGGAATCCCGTGGCATCGAGGAGCGCCACCACTCCGGCGATGATCCGCTCCCGATCCAGCGCGGACCGGGAAAGCGCGGCCCGCACCCTCCGGCGGATCCGAGGCAAAGCCCGGACAAAGGCAGGCAACAGTTCGAATTTCTTATCCGCTGCCAGCGCGTGCCAGTCCGGATGATACCGGTATTGCTTCCGTCCCCGGCTGTCGATGCCCGTGGCCTGGAGATGGCCGTTGGGAAAGGTGCATATCCACACCGCTTCGTATGCAGGAGGGATCACCAGGGAGACAATCCGCTGCCGCTCGGAGGCGTCGCGCAGGAGCGAACCGTCCGGCAGCAGGTAACTGAAGCCCTTTCCATTCCGCCTGCGCCGGTACCCGGGCATCCCGTCATGGGTGAAGATCAAGCGGCGCGCTCTTAGCTCCGCGGGAGAGACGACGCTTTCGATCATAGGGCTTTCATTTCCATTTATTCCACAAGCCGGATCAGCCGAGGCGTGCCGTCTCCAGCTCCAGCAAATTCGCCTTCACCCGCGGGATGACCTTGCGGCGAAGATCTACCTTGAAAGCGGGCGGCAGGCGCGGGTCCGAGGCTGCATCCAGATAGGCCTGGGCCGCTTCGGCTTCGCCTGCCTCCAGGGCCATCAGCGCGGCTCCCTCTCCAAAGATCATCGAAGTCACCTCCACCGCACCGGAGAAAAGGTCCGGGCTGCCAGCAGGATCCGTGCGGTAATGGCCCAGATGGTCGGCAAGGCAATCGATATTCTCATCATGCGCCGAGCGGATCTCCATCAACATCGAATGCAAGGGGTCCTCGCGGTAATATTCAATCGCCTGGGTGTACGTTTCAAATGCCGAGCGTTCCATGTCCATCAGTTCCGTGCAGGTGGACTTGAAGCGGGGAAGGTCGATGGCTTTCATAACTCCTTTATAACAATTATCGGGCCATCGTGGAAAATTCCGGAGAACAACCGGAACCCCGCCGGGAGCGGCTCCCGGCACGTTGCAAAAATCCCATGCCGCCCGTGCATTCCGATGTGTTCCCGCAGAGGCGATGGCACGGGGCCTGCGAAGAAGGCACCGCCATGAAAACCTGCGAATGTTGCGGAAATTCCTACGACAAGTGTTTCGACGTCACCATGGACGGGAAAACCTTGAGTTTCGATTCCTTCGAGTGCGCCATCCAGACGCTTGCTCCCATCTGCGGCCATTGCGGATGCCGCATCATGGGCCACGGGGTCGAGGGAGAAGGCGGGATGTATTGCTGCGCCCACTGTGCCCGCTCCTCCGGGGTCGAAGGCGTGGTGGACAACGCCGATGCCGCCTGAGCGACCGAGGCCGCGCCCGTGTCACTCGACGGAGGCGGCATTGCGGATGCGGTAGATCACGCCGCCGCTATCGTCGCTCATCAGCACGCTGCCGTCCTTCCATTCCACGAGGCCGCAGGGGCGGCCGAATTGCCCGCGTTCCTCATCGATGAAGAACCCGGTGATGAAGTTCTCGAATCTCACCGGGCGCCTTTCCTCGAACCTCAATCGGCCGACGCTGTACCCGCTGGGGACCCCGCGGTTCCAGGACCCATGGAATGTCACCAGGGCATCGCCGGCGAAGCGCTCGGGAAAGTGCTTCCGCGAGGGAAAGAGCATCGCCATCGGGGCGCTATGCGCTGTTGCCAACAACACCGGAGCTTCGCACGCCGCGGCATATTGCTCCCAGGTCATGCCCGTGTGTTCCTGCGGATCATCGGCGAGGTTCGGCTTCCCTTCTTCGAAAACGAAAGGCCACCCGTATTTGCGACCGCTCTTGATTTCGTTCAACTCCTCGCGCTGGGAATCGTCGCCCAGCCAATCGATCCCGTGATCCATCCCATAGAGTTTCCCCGTCCCCGGATGCCAGGCGAAGCCGATGGTATTCCGCAGCCCCGAAGCATGAATCTTGCGGCCGCCTGCCGGCATGATCTCCAGCAGCGTGGCGGACTCCTCGTTCGGCTCCGGTGCTGCATTGCAGGTGCTTCCGACGGAGAGAAAAAGGGTTCCATCCGGGGAGAAGCCCAACGTGCGGTTCGGGTGCTGCCCGGCATCCGGCAGGTCGCCGTAGAGCTTTTTCAATTCACCGAAGGTCCCGCCGGCTTTGATGGAGGCGGAATAGAGCTCCCGCACCGTGGCCAGAAAGACGGTGCCTTCCTTGATCGCGATTCCATGAACGTGAGGCAGTCGCAGCACCGTACGGGGTTCCTCCGCCGTCCCATCGTTGTCCTTGTCCTCGAGCATCACCACGTCGCCCTCTTCGCCGCGGCGGGTCACATAGACCCTCCCTTCCGGGCCGACGGCCATCATCCGGGGTGCATCGAGTCCGCGTGCAAAGACCGAGACAAGGAACCCTTCCGCCACGGCAAGCGCGCGGATACGGGTATCGGTGGCGTCCAGCTTGACCGGCCGGAAAATATTCCCGGTGATGGTAGAGGTGACCGGCTCGTCTTGAGCGGAAACATTCGTGGCGAGGAGAGCCGATGCGCAAAGAAGAAGACGGAGTTTCATGGCAGTTCGATTTGATCCGCGCCCAAAGTCGGGCCGAGAGGTGCTTTTTGCGAACGCCGTGCCAATCCCTCCGTGCCACCAAGATTCCGGGGCCGCACGGGAGGCACCGCAGATTGCATTACTAGCCCGTGCCTTCTGCTATCTCCCGTTACCGGCCTGAAATCTCGCGCAGCAGGGTCTTGGAGACCGATTGAGGGGAAATATTTTTCCACTCGGCAGGATGTTTCGACGGTTCGCGAATGGTAAATCCCTGGGGCTCCAGAGTCGCCAGATCCTCCCAATTCAGCGGCATCGACACCGGAGCTCCCGGACGCGCCCGCGCGCCCCAAGGAGCGATGCAGGTAGCCCCGCGCCCGTTGCGCAGCCAGTCGATGTAGATCTTCCCGCCCCGCTTGGCGAAACTGGAGTTGATGGTAAACCGCCCGGTGTTCTGCTCCGCCACCGCGGCCGCCACCGCCTTTGCAAAGGGTTTCAGCACGTCCCACCCGTGCATGCGCTTGAGATGGAGCACGACGTGCAAGCCCTTGCCTCCCGAGGTTTTCACGCGGGTTTCCAATCCCCGCTCCGCCAGGAAGTCCCTCAATAGCAAGGCTGCACCCAGAATTTCCCGCCACGGCACCGTCTTATCCGGATCCAGGTCCCAAATAAGCTGGTCCGGTTTCTCCACGTTCGTCAGCGCCGCACCCCACGGGTGGATCTCGACCGCTCCGAATTGCGCCAGGGAGATGAGGCCCTTGGCGGTGCCGATGTAGATCACATCGGTTCCGTCCGGTAGAGTGCGGGTCTTCACGTGCGGCGGCACGTGACTCTTGAAGCTCTTTTGGAAGAACATCTCGCCGTTGATCCCGTCAGGAGCTCGCAGCAGGGCCAACGGCCGGTTCTTCAGATGCGGCATCATGAGGTCCGCGACACGTTCGTAGTAGCGCACCAGCTCGAGCTTCGAGATGGCGTCGTCCGGATACACCACCCGTTCCGGATGGGTGATCGCGATACCCGCCACGACACTGTCCTTTCCGTTCGCCGCTGCTTTTTCCACGGGATCAAGATGGACGTCGGCAGGCGGCTTGTCCTCCCTCAATGAAACGAAACTTCCCTGGCGGATCGAGCCCTCGCGGGTGAGTTCGGCGAACTCCACCTCCGCTACGAGTTCCGGCTTCACCCAGGTGACGCCTTTTTCAGCGCGGGGAAAAGGAGGGCGATCCGTCGCTAGAACACTCATCCGCTTCAGCAGGGCCCGGCGAGCCTCCTCGGAGAATCCGGTGCCAACCTTTCCGCGGGGGATCAACTTCCCGTTCTCGAAGGAGCCCAGAACCAGCGCGCCGAAGGCGGGGCAGGAGTTCTTCGGCGCGGTGAAGCCGCAAATCACGAACTCCTGCCGCGGCCGGCATTTCGACTTCGTCCAGTCCCGCCGGCTCTCCGGGACATAGCGGCCGTCCGCGCGCTTGCTGATGATTCCCTCCAGACCAAGTTTGCAGGCCTGCTTGAAAAGATCCGCGCCTTCCGCGGCGGCCCAGATCTTCGACCGGCGCACCGGCCCCGTCTCGCCGGGGATGAAGGCCGCGAGCCGCGATACCCGTTCGCTGAGCGGCAGGTTGCGGAGGTTCTTCCCCTCCGCATTGAGCAGATCGAAAGCGACGAAAGTAATATCCTTCCCCTTCCCGTGGCTCAAAGCCTCCTGAAGCAGGCCGAACTGCGAGTGGCCCTCCGCATCGAACACCACCGCCTCCCCGTCGATCACGAAATCGCCGCCCTTCAATTTCCCCAGCCGTTCGGCCACGGTGGAAAAGCGGTCCGTCCAATCGAGTTGCTTGCGGGTATAAAGCTTCACCTCCCCTTTCCTTCGCACGGCAATCAAGCGGTAGCCGTCGAACTTGAGCTCATGGACCCATTGCTTTCCCTCCGGCACCGAAGGCACCGGCCGCGAAAGCTGGGGCGCGACAAATCCCGCGGCTTCCGTCTCCGGCGCAGCCGGTTCCGCGACCGGGTGAGTGGCGGGGTCGAGCTTCCGCAGAAGCCAATTCGGCTCCTCCTTCATCCGGGCGAGCAGGTAAGGCCCTTCGAGGCGGCCGCCGTGGAGCACGAACTTCAGCTTGCCCTGCTCGAAGGATTTTTTCCAATCCCGCTCCAGGGGCTCCCACTCGCCCTTGTCCCAGATCTCCACCGTCCCGGCACCGTAGTGCCCCGCGGGTATCTCCCCCGCAAACCCTGCGTAGCTCACCGGGTGATCCTCCACATGCACGGCGAGGCGCTTCGACTGCATGGTTTCCGGGATCCCTTTCGGGACGGCCCAGCTCGCGAGCACCCCGTTCATTTCCAGACGGAAATCGAAGTGATGGGAACGCGCGGCGTGCTCCTGTACCACGAAAATCCGACCCCCTTTCCCACCGCGCCGGGGCGGCGGCTCCGGGGTCTCGCGGAAGTTCCGCTTCCCGCGGTATTGCTCAAGCGGAGCGGGCTTTCTTGCGGGCTGTTTTTTTGCTGGCCGTTTTGCGGGCATGTTTGGCGGCTTTCTTGGCTGCCTTCTTCGCGGCAGGCTGCTTCTTCATTCCGACGCTGCGTTCGAGATAGTCGGCAAGATCCACGATATTTCCTTTCGGCGTCCGATCTTCGGCCTCGGCCTCCTTCACGTCTTCCACCGTGTCGCCCTTGCTGATCTTCTTCTCGATGAAGTCCATCAGGGCTTCCCTATACTCGTCGTGGAAATCCTTCGGATTCCACTTCGTGCTCATCTCGTCGATCAAACGCTCCGCGAGTTCCATCTCGCGCTTGGCCGGCTGCCACTCCTTCTCGCCGGACGAAGGCAGATCGAGCTTTGAAAGAGCTTTGATTTCCTGGGGAAACCTCAGGAGCATCAATACGAGGACATCCTCCCGTACGAACATTGCGGAGAGATACTCCCGCGTGCGGATGACGACGCGCGAGATGCCTGCCTTGCCGGACTTCCGCATGGCCTCGCGCAGAAGAGCATAAGCCTTCCTCCCGCGCTTGTCCGGCTCAAGATAGTAGGGCTTGTCGAACAGCAACGGATCGATCTCCTTCAGCGCGACGAACTCGCTGATCTCGATGGTCTTGGTAAGCTTCGGCTCGACGGCGGCGAGTTCCTCCTCCGACAGCAGGATGAAACGGCCTTCTTCATATTCGTAACCCTTCACCAGCCGGTCCCAGGGCACCTCCTCGCCCGAATCGGCATTCACCCTCTCGTAGCGGATACGCGCGTGGTTCTTGCTATCGACCATGTGGAGCTGGATGTCGGGGCGCTCCTCGGCTCCGGTAAGCGAGACCGGGATATTCACGAGGCCGAAAGCGATCGATCCTTTCCAGATGGAGCGGGCCATGAACCCCTACTATGCAGGCACCGTGCCCGCGTGCATCGCGCCGTCAGGACGGGCTGCTGGGGCCTCCCGAGTGCAAAATGCGCCCGATGCCGCAGGGTCATCGGGCGATTTGCGTCCGCTATCTTTCAGGCGCCCTGCGTGGTGCTGCGGGCTTCAACGGGGACTTGTTGGATACGAAGAGTATCAGAACGGCCCGGACAATTCGCCTGACGCCATCGGAGAGGAAGATCCGGGAGCTGCCGGAACTTTCGCGGGCGGCTCCGGAGGACCGGTATCAAGTGAGCACTCATGGCGGTTCGGAGTGGCGTGGCTTAATACGGACTGGCCGTCGGACGGACGATGATCTCGTTCACGTCCACGTCGCCAGGCTGATCGACGGCGAAGGAGATCGCGCGGGCGATCGCATCGGCGGGGATGGCTACTTTCCGGAAGGCGTCTATCGCTTTCGCGGTATCTTCGTGGGAAATCGTGTGAGCCAGCTCCGAGGTGGTCACGCCGGGAGAGATCACCGTCACCCGGATATCGGTATTCTCCTGCCGGAGACCTTCCGAAATGGCGATCACCGCATATTTCGTGGCGCTATAGACCGCACAGGAGGGCCAGACCTGATGACCTGCGATGGAGGAGATATTGATGATCTGCCCGGAGCCTTGCTTCTTCATGACGGGGAGCGCTGCGGCGATCCCGTGGAGCACGCCGCGGATGTTCACGTCGATCATCTGGTTCCACTCGTCGATCTTCAGCGCTTCCAGCGGGGAAAGCGGCATCACCCCGGCATTGTTCACGATCACGTCGATGCGGCCGTACTTTTCGATCGCGAGTCCGGCGAAAGCCTGCACGTCGTCGAGGTCGGTCACGTCCAGCGAGGTAAACTCCACGGTGCCTCCCTCCGCATTGAGCTGGGCGGCGAGCGCTTCGAGACGATCGGTGCGGCGCGCGCCGATCACCAGGCGGTGACCCTGACGGGCCAGCAATCGGGCGGCAGCCTCACCGATGCCGCTGCTAGCTCCGGTGATCAGGATAACTTTTGATTCAGTGGTAGTTTTCATCTTTTTCAGGTGGTGGGAGGAAAGCGTCCGGCGCGTTTCCATGCTCGGACCTTAACGTGGTCCGCGTTTTCCCGAAATACCTGATGAGCCGGAAAGATTGCCTGATTCTACGATCGCAACGATTCGATTTGCCAAATACCGCCTCGGAATTGCCTATTATTCCAATGATCGGCAAGGAGCGGCGAGCAATCGAAAGCAGATCCGAGCACATCGCGGTCCCGCGTGACCGAAGGCTGGCGGAGTTGCTAGGCGACCTAGCCCGGGGAGAGGGCTTTAGCCCGTCGCGCCTGCCGGGGGTGAAGTTCATGCGCTCCACCTCCCCGATCGTCCGAGGGCAAGTGTCCTATGATCCCAGCATTGTCATCGTCGCCCAAGGCAGGAAGCGCGGTTACCTCGGCGGGCAGACATTCACCTACGATGCCAATCATTATCTGGTGCTATCCGTGCCCCTGCCTTTTGAATGTGAAACTGTCGCCTCGCCCGATGGTCCGCTGTTGGGCATCTCCATCGGCGTCACTCCGGCCGTGGTGGCGGAAATCATGATGGAAATGGAAAAGGCCCTGCCCATCCCGATGGGCAAGCCGCAGGCAATCCGCGCCAATCCCCTGGACGACCGGATGTATGATGCCGCGATCCGGCTGGTGCGAGCCCTCGGCAGTGCCGATGAAGCTCGCATCCTGGCACCCCAGGTGGTTCGGGAGATCACCTACTGGGTGCTATGCGGGGAGGAAGGCGGAACCTTGCGGGCTTTGGCCGCGCCTCACACCCACTTCGGCCAGATCAGCCGGGCGCTACAACGCATCCATACCGACTACGCGACTCCTATCGACATGGCCTCCCTGGCGAGCGAAGCAGGCATGAGCATCTCCACCTTCCACGCCCACTTCAAGGCGGTCACGAGCTCGCCGCCGCTCCAGTATCTGAAGACCATACGGCTTCACAAGGCGCGCATGCTCATGGTCAATGAGGGGCAGACCGCCAGCAGCGCATGCCGGCTCGTCGGCTACGAGAGCGCCTCCCAGTTCAACCGCGAATTCAAGCGCTTCTTCGGGGACACGCCCGCAGCGGTCGCGGAGGAGTTGAGGAGGAGTTTGATCAATCTCTCATGATCACCTTTCCCGCCCGCCGTCACCTTCATCATTCAGGCCTTCAACCCGAATTTCACTCCGCACATGACGAGAAGTAAAAGGATCATGAAGCGCGCCGCCCTAATTGCGGGGCTTTTCGTCGCCTTCATCTACTTCAATAACGCCTCTTGGCTGGCGACAATTCCGGCGAAGGGTCCCTTGCTGCTTGCCCACCGGGGCCTTGCCCAGACCTTCGATCTGGCGGGAGTGCGGGCAGATACCGACACCTCAAAGCTCATCCATCCGCCCGAGCATCCCTATCTCGAAAACACGATCGCTTCAATGGAGGCTGCTTTTCGCCACGGGGCGGACGTGGTGGAATTCGATATCCATCCCACCACCGACGGACATTTCGCGGTCTTCCATGACTGGATCCTCGACTACCGGACGGACGGAACGGGAGTCACCCGGGATCACACCCTGGCGGAACTGAAGCGTCTCGATATCGGCCACGGCTATTCCGCCGACAAAGGGGCTACCTTTCCATTCCGGGGAAAGGGCATCGGCCTGATGCCTTCGCTGGACGAGGTCCTGGCCCGGTTTCCGGACAAGTCCCTTTTGATCCACATCAAGAGCAATGATCCTGAGGAGGGGCGCCAGCTCGCCAAGGTCCTGCAAGGGCTGCCGGAATCGCGGATCGCACTGCTCGCGGTTTACGGTGGAGACCGTCCGATCGCCTCGCTTCAGGAAGAGATGCCGGCCCTTCGCTGCATGTCGCGGGCCACCTTGAAGAAGAGCTTGCTTGCCTATTTCGCCCTCGGCTGGACCGGCTATATCCCGCCGTCCTGCCGGAACACCCAACTGCATATCCCGGAGAAATACGCGCCGCTGCTCTGGGGCTGGCCCAACCGCTTTCTCGGGCGCATGGACAAGGCCGGCACGCGCGTGATCCTCGTCGCCGGAAACGGAGACGTCTCGGGCGGCTTCGACACGGTCGCCGACCTTCAGCGCCTGCCGAAAAATTACCGCGGGGGCATCTGGACAAACCGGATCGACAGGATCGCGCCGCCGATCCGGAAGACGGAACGTTAGGCTCCCCGCATCAGGGAAATTTCCGCCAGGCTCACCAGCGAGCGCCAGAGTTCCTCCCGGGGCATTGCTTTCACTTGGTCCACCGTCAGCGCGCGCTCCAGCGTGAAGCGGCCCGAGCGGGTCCGGCGGAGGGCGCTCAGATGGGCGCCGCAGCCGAGCTTCTGCCCGATATCATGCGCGTAAGTGCGGACGTAAAAGCCCTTCGAGCAGTTCACGGTGAAATCGACCTCGGGCAATTCGATCCGGCGCACCTCGTATTTCGAGACCGTGACCGGCCTCGGCTCCCGCACCACCTCCTGGCCCTTGCGGGCCAGCTTGTAGAGCGGCACGCCGTCCTTCTTGATCGCGGATACCATCGGCGGGATCTGCTCGAAAGCGCCGGTGAAGGAGGCGAATGCGGCATCGATTTCCGCAGCCGTGAAGGCGGGCACTTCCTTTTCCTCCGTGACCTCTCCCTGCCGGTCCTGGGTGGACGTGACCTTCCCGAAAGTCAGGGTGCCTTCGTACTCCTTGTCCTCGCTCATCAGCAAGTCCTGGATCTTCGTGGCGCGCTCCACCACCAGCATGAGCAAACCCGTTGCCATGGGATCGAGCGTGCCGCAGTGGCCGATCTTCTTGGTGCCGAGCGAGCGCCGGGCGATGGCGACCACGTCGTGCGAGGTCATGTCAGGGGCCTTGTCCACCAGCAGCACGCCGCTGGGAACCACGGGGCCGGAAATCGGTCGGTTCATTATGATGTCGTAAAGGTATCAGGCCGCGGGAAAGGCCGCGTTCACCGCCTCCAGCACCTGTTGCTTCGCCTCGCTCATCGGCCCGGCCATCCGGATGCCGGCAGCCAAAGCATGGCCGCCGCCGCCGAAGAGGCCGCACACGTTGCTGGCGTCGATGCGCGGATCCTTCGAACGCATGGACACGCGGATCTTTCCGTCCGGCAGCTCTTCGAAGAAGAGCGCCACAATGACGCCATCGATGGCGCGGATGATGTCGATCAGGCCTTCGCTATCCTCGGGCTTCAGGCCGAGGGACTCGCGGACGGCCATCGTAAGCTCCCAATGTGCCACCCGTCCTCCACCGGTCAGTTCCAGCGTGTTCAACAGGGCACGCATGAGTTCCACCCTGCGGAACGGGTGGCTGTCGTAGGTCAGGGAATTGATCCGCCCCACGTCCAGGCCGCGGCGGATGAGGTCCGCCGCCATCAGGTAGGTCTCCTCCGTCGTGGAGGGGTACTGGAAGGAGCCGGTATCGGTCGAAACGGCGACATAGATCGAGTCGCGGGATTCGGCCGGCATCGGCAGACCGAGCGCGATGATCAGCTTGTAAAGGATCTGGCCGGTGGCCGGGCTGGAGGAATCGATGAGATTCACGTCGCCATACGCGGGGTTCGACTTGTGGTGATCGATGTTCACCCAAAGCTTCGCCTTCGAAGCGGCATGGAGCGCGTGCTCGCCGAGCCGCGGCTTCGCCGCGGTGTCCAGGGCGATGGCCACCTCCGCTTCCACAGGTTCCGCCGGGGGCTGTTCGATCCGGTCCGAGCCCGGTAGAAAGCGCAGATTGTCCGGCAGGCCGTCCTCGTTGATCACGCGGACCTTCTTCCCGGCCGCCTCCAGCGCGAAGGCGAGCGCGAGCTGGGAGCCGATGGCATCGCCGTCCGGCCGCACGTGGCTCAGGATCACGAACGACTCGTGACGTTCGAAAATCTCGCCGATCTCCTGGTAGCTGGCGTTTGCGCTCATGGTTTCCTTCCCGCTCGCGGGGCGGGGATTCTCCCGATGAAGCCCCCAGGCGCAAGGACAAAGGAGCAAGCGGAGGGCTGCCACGCCGCTCGGTGTCCTACCTTCCCGCCCATTTCCGGATTGCCGCCACCAATCCGGGAATATCGTGCTGTTTCGCCTCGAACGCCGGCTCCACGCCGTGCTTCCGCAGTGCTTCACTGGTCACGGGGCCGATACTCCCCGCCGCGCAATTTTCCGGCCATGGCAGGGCAAGCTTGAAGAAGTTGTCCACCGTGGAGGCCGAGGTGAAGGTCACCAGATCCGCGCCCTGCTCCGCCATCCGGGCGGCGGCTCCGGTCGGATCGCCGGTTTCGGGCACCGTCTTGTAAGCGATGCATTCATCCACGATCCCGCCCAATGCAGTGAGGCCCTCGTAGATCACATCCCGCGCTTCCTCCGCACGCACCCAAAGCACCGTGAGGTTCTCGATGGATTCATTGGCGAACGCCTCCACCAAACCTTCCGCGACGAATTTCTCAGGCACCAGATCCACCGCGAAACGATACTCCCGCACCTTTTGCGCGGTGCCGTTCCCGATCACCGCGATCCGCGGATTGCCCAAGCTCCGGGCGTCCTCGTAGGTCGCGAAGAAGGCGTCGAAGAAACGCTCCACCCCGTTGGGGCTGCTGAAAACAAGCCAGTCGTATTCGTGGGCGTGCGTAACGCCTTCCGCGAAGCCTTGCCGGTCATCGGGAAGCTCGATGCGAATCGTCGGCAGTTCCACGACATCGGCCCCGAGAGCCGAAAGTTCCCGGCTCAGGCCGCCGGCTTGTTCGCGGGTACGGGTAACAACGATCC
>CAMPGU010000051.1 GCA_946885645.1 uncultured Haloferula sp. | reverse complement strand
GTCCTTGACCAGCATCTCGCCGGCCTCGGCCGGGTCTTTGCCGAACACGACGTTGAGCACGCCGGCCGGGAAACCGGCTTCGGCCGCCAGCTCGCCGAAAATGGCACCCATTCCCGGGGTATCGGGGGCGGGCTTCAGGATCACGGTGTTCCCGGCGACCAGTGCGGCGAGGATACCGCCGCAGGGAATGGCATAGGGGAAATTCCACGGCGGCGTCACCAGCACCGTGCCGAGCGGCTCCGACGCAAGCGCGTCGAAGTCCTCGTCCTTTGAAAAGGACCGCGCGTAATAGTCCGCGAAATCGACCGCCTCGTTGAGCTCGGCATCCGCCTCCATCACGGACTTGCCGGCATCCAGCACCATCACGGCGATCGCCTCCCGCCGGGCTGCGGCAATCGAGGCGGCCGCCTTGCAAAGCAGCTCTCCCCTGCCCTGCCAGCCCAGTTCCTTCCATGCCTTCCGCGCCGTCACCGCGGCAGAGAGAGCCCGCTCGATCTGTTCCGGCCCGGCCAAGGCATGGCGATAGGCGACCACCCCGGGCCGGGAGGGATCGCTGGCTTCGACTTCCGAGAATCCGGTGACCGTTTCCCCGGCGATTTGCAGGGGCACGAAAACAGGCGGCGCATCGCGCAACTCGTCCACACGGCTGCGGATCCAGCGGACATTGCCGGGGAGCGACCAGTCGGTGTCGGCTTCATTGCGAAATGGCTCCGAGAGAGACAGCGCCGGACGTTGCTCCGTCGCGCGATCCTGCACGCGCTGCGGGCCCGCGTGCACCGCGTGCATGATGGCGCAGGCATTCAGGAACCGCTCCTTTTGCCGCCCCCATGCGGCATCCCCCGGCTGCATGCCGAAGAGATCGTGGAGGAAATTCTCCGGCGAGGTATTCTCATCGAGGCGGCGCACCAGATAGGCGATCGCGCTGTGGAAGTCCTCCCGTTTCACCACCGGGGCGTAGAGCAGCAGGCCCTTGGCGGCATCCCGCACGGTACGCGCCTGATGATTCGCCATGCCCTCGAGCATTTCGAATTCCACGCGATCCTCCACGCCCTCCCGCGCCCGTAGCAGGAGCCCGTAGGCGATATCGAAAAGGTTGTGGCTGGCGACGCCTAGACGCACCGCGCGGGCGTTCTCCTTCAGGCAGCCTTCGTGGAGCATGCGCTTGAAATTCGCGTCCACCTCCACCTTCGAGCCATAGGGCGCGAGCGGCCAGTCGTGGATCTCGGCATCCACTTTCTCCATCGCGAGGTTCGCGCCCTTCACGATGCGGATCTTGATCCCCGCACCCCCGGCATCCACGCGCCGGAGCGCCCAGGCGTTGAGTTCCTTCTGCACCGGCCAAGCGTCCGGGAGGTAGGCCTGGAGCACGATGCCCGCCTCCAGCAGCCGGAACTCCGGCTCGTCCAGGACTTCGCAGAAGGCCGCGCAGGTCAGCCGCAGGTCCCGATATTCCTCCATGTCGAGATTCACGAACTTCGCACCGCCATCCGAGCGGCGGTTCTCCATGGCGGCGCGGTAGAGCGGTCGCAGGCGCTCCTTGATAGCCGCCAAGGTTTCATCGAAGGCAACGAGGTGAATCTGACTGAAGATCGCGGAAATCTTCACCGAGATGTAGTCGGTGTCCGGATCGGCGAGGCGGGCCAGATTGGAGTCCAGCCGATGCTTCGCTTCCTTCTCGCCGAGCACGGCCTCGCCGAGCTGGTTGAGATTCATCCGCATGCCCGCCTCGCGGCGGCGGATCAGGTGCTTGCGGAGCTTGTCTTCCTCCGCGGGAAGGATCACCGAGGCGCTTTCCTGGCGCATGCGCTCGGCGACCAAGGGCATCACGACATCGGGGACCACGGCGGAGGCGATCTCTCCGGCGCGCATGGCGACGCGCGCACCCAGCGGAAGATACTCCGGCACGCCGTAATCATCGATGAGGTCGCGGAAGCGCTTCGCCTCGCGCGCGGCCGTGGGCGGGCGGAATACCTGGTCGGCCATCGCGAAGGTGAACGCCTTGCCTGCCGCATCGTGCATCATCGCGGCCATCTGGCGGGCCTGCATCTTTTCACTCCAACGCTGGCTGCGGGTCGCCTCGCGCAGGAGCTCCGCGGCCAGCTCCACCGCTTCCGCCGGGAGCCCCGCGTCGGCGGGGCGGAATTGCCGGCAGCGGTCGATGCGGTCGCAAACACTAGTCATACCCGTCACTTTAACCCGCACGTCTTGACCGTACACGTCATGGCCCTCGCAACCGGCGGACAATCGGCGAAGTTTCATGGAGAGGCAGCTCGGGGAAGTTCGCGCAGCAAGCCGCCTTGTCCAAGAGGACCGATGACACCATTCCGCGACGACTCCGATTCGCGGTGACCGTAGAAACATCCCACCCATGAAAACCTTGCGCCTTCTCTTCCTCCTGCCCGCCCTAGCCTCCGCACAGGAAAGCATCGAACGCCTGGATCCCGCGCTGGACGAAATCCTCGCGCCGGAAGCGAAGATCGAAACGCTGTGCAAGGGCTTCGATTGGGCGGAAGGGCCGGTGTGGGACGAGAAGGAGCGGCGCCTGCTTTTCTCCGACGTGCCCCGCAATACGATCTACCAGTGGAAGGAGGGCGACACGGAGGCGACGGTGTACATGAAGCCCTCGGGCTTCACCGGCGTGGGAAATTACGGCTCCGAACCCGGCTCGAACGGCCTCGCGATGGATGACAAGGGCCGGCTCCATTTCTGCGAGCACGGCGACCGCCGCGTGTCCTACCTGACGCCGGGCGGCGGCAAGCGGACCCTGGCGGATAACTACAACGGCAAGCGCTTCAATTCACCGAACGATCTCGCGATCGCGAGAAATGGAGACGTGTATTTCACCGATCCGCCGTACGGCCTGCCCGGGCGGGAGAAGGACACGGAGTTCCGCGAGCTGCCCTTCCACGGCGTGTACCGCGTGACGCCGCAGGGGGTGGTGTCGCTGGTCACCCGCGATCTTGATCGGCCGAACGGCGTGGCGCTCTCGCCGGATGGAAAGATGCTCTACGTCGCCCAGTCCCACGGTCCCGCACCGATCATCATGGCCTACCCGTTGAAGCCGGATGGCTCGGCCGGGGGCGGAAAGATCTTCTTCAATTGCAAGGATCTGAAGGGCCCGGGAGCACCGGATGGACTGAAGGTGGATGCGAAGGGCAACGTCTTCTCCACCGGTCCGGGCGGTTGCCTGATCCTGAACCGCGAGGGCAAACTCCTCGGGCGGATCCTGTGCGGCCGGCCCACCGCGAACGTCGCCTTTGGAGAAAATGGAACACGGCTTTACCTCACCTCGGACGACCGGATCTTGCGGGTGGCTCTAAAGCGATAGCAGAGGCTTGAGGTCCTACTTTCGGGCTTCCTTCATCGCTTCCGCGATATGTCCGGGGGCATCGTCCTGCAGGGTATTGTGCCGGCCGTCGGGAACTTCGATATAGCGGACCGTTCCCGGCAGCTCCTTCGCAAGCTCCCGCGACATCGCGACGGGGATGACCTCATCATCGGAGCCGTGGAAGATGAAGACCTCCACACCGCCGCGGCGGGCCATTTCTTCAAGGCGCTCGCGGTTGTCGAAGCGATGCAGGACCAGGAAACCGAGGTCCACGCCGAAGAGCTCTTTCGTCATATCCATCGTGCTGGAGAAGGGCGCCAGGAGGACGCCGCGCCGGATGTCATATTCCTTCGCGCCCATCAGACAGACGGCGGCTCCGAGACTGTGGCCGAAGAAACGCAGCTTGGTCTGGTCCGCGGGCAGGGACCAACCCAGCGAAGCCATCGCGGCAGGAACGGCTGCCTCCAGGGATTGGCGGATGGTTCCCGGCCGCGGCTTTCCAGTACAGGCGCCGTATCCGGGGATATCGATCATCAGCCAGGCGTCCCCTGCGGGTCCGTGCTCCCGGAGCCAGTCCGACCACTCCAGGGCGAGGGTGCCGTTTCCCCCGCAGACCAGCCAGAGGCGCTCCGGCGCGGGGCTGCCCGAGAGCAGATAAGCCTGCTGCCGGCCCTCCGGCGTCTCATAGTCGATCACGGTGGTACCGGGCTCCCTGTCCCAAGCCGCCACCTCGCCGGCTTCATAGGGCCGGGGAAAGTAGATCAGCTTGCTCTGATAGCTTCTCAGGAATCCCAGCAGGCCCACAAGAGGAATCAAGAGCCACAGCACGAGGCCGCGGAAAAGCCGGAACTTTCGAGACATGCTGGAACCGCTACTCCCGCCTGCGGCCAGGGTCGAGGCCGGTTTCGGCGGGACATTCCGGACGGGTGTGAAATGCGATCCTGCTTGAATAAGCGAACCGTTCCCGCGTCCCATGGGTCCGATGAAGCCCCAGCCTCCCCGGACACAGACCGTCTTATGGCTTCTTGCCGTGGTGCTGGCTTTCGCCGCGGGTTGGATGGGTGGACGTCACTCCCCGCCAGCGGCGGCGGCGGCGGCGATTTCGTTGCCCGCCAAGCCGGAGACGGTACGGACCTCGCAAGCTCCGCCGCGGGAAACCAGCGCCCAGCGGTGGGCGGAGAAGCTGCGGGACGGGGATCAATCGGAAATGCCGCAGTTGTTCGCCGAAATCCCGGCGAAAGACCGCGGGCGGGCTATCGAGGCTTGGCTCCTGTCGCATGGGGCGGGCGGACCGGACGGACAAGCAGAGGAAAGGCTTAGGAATTTACTGGATGCTTGGGTGGCAGCCGATGTGGACGGTGCCTGGCAGTGGGCCGAAGGCTGCGGCGATGCCGGCATCCGGGAGATGGCCATGACAGGCATCGCCGGGGCCCTGGCCAATGGCGATCCGCAGCGTGCCTACGAATGCCTGCTGGCCCACGGTGATTTCCGCCGCGAGCTAAGCGATTCCCGCTTCATCGGAATGATGAAACGTCTTTCCGAGGACACCTTGAAGCAAAGCCCGCAAGCTCTGGCGGAGTTGTGGGAGAAGCTCCCGGAAACGACGGCCTCCACCCGCTGGGGCCTCGATTTGAAGCTGGATGCTTCCACGGATTTCCGTGCCGTCCTTGATGGCCTGAGGAGCAAGCTGGAGGGGGTGAACAAGCGTCCCTTCTATCCGTGCAACGTGATGGACACCTGGATGCGGCATGACGCCGAAGGAGCCGTGGCCTACCTGCGGGAATGCATTTCGGGGAAAGGCTCGTTCGCGAGCGTGTGGAGCGAGGCGAGCCACGTGATCCGGCAGGAGAAGGGCCAGCCAGGTGCCGATGCGTGGGCGCTGGCCCTGCTGCGGGACCTGCCTGAGGAAGACCGCGGCACCTTTTTGGCAGAGACCGCATGGCTGGGCTCCCCGGGCCGGGTGGAGGCCGTGGTCCGCCAAGGAGGGACGGAGGAGGAACTGGCAGGGTGGACCGGCATGGCGATCCAAGCCTGCGCGGACCGGGGTCAAAACCTCTGGAAGATCGCACCGATGCTGGAGAACTTCCCCATGGAAAAGCGGATCGAACTCCTGAAGGGCCTGCGGGGCCCGGAAGCGCTCGAAGCGGCAGGGCGGGCGGTTTCCCATTGGCAGCTCCCGGAAAGCCGCTGGGCGGAGATCCGCAGCGCCATCACCGGCCAGTGAAGACCGGCCGCTCCGGGGGAGTCCGAATCTGCTGACACTCCTTCTTGCGAGATTCCTCCGGCTCCGCTTGTAATAGCGGATCATGAAAACCCCGCTCCTCGCCCTCTTTCTGTCCCTACCCCTCGCCGCGGAGGATTTGCCTTCCATCGCGCTGATGAAATCCGCCGCCGATTCTTTCCTCGGCACCCTGGACGAATCGAAGCGGGGCAAAGCGGTCTTTCCCTTCGACGGCGATCAGCGGGAGAACTTCAAGTTCACCCCGCAGACCCGCGTCGGTTTGCCCTTGAAGGAAATGAACGAGGCACAGACGGCGGCGGCGATGAAGCTTCTGGACGCCGCGCTGAGCGACAAGGGCAAGCTGAAGGCGACGCAGATCATCACCCTGGAAGGCGTGCTGCGGGAGATGGAAAAAAACCCGGAATACCGGGACCCCGGCAAATACTACGTGTCGATTTTCGGGAAACCCGGCGATGAAAAAGGCTGGGGCTGGAAATTCGAAGGCCATCACCTCGCGCTCAATTACACGGTGGTCGGCGGCAAGGTCTCCGTGACGCCCTCCTTTTTCGCGGCGAATCCTGCCGAGGTGCCCGAGGGCGAGCACAAGGGCCTGCGCGTCCTCGCCGCCGAGGAGGATCTGGCGATGACGCTCGCCAATGTCCTGCTGGAGGGGGGAAAAAAGGAGGTGGTTTTCAGCGAGAAGGCACCCGGCGAAATCCTCACCGCGGAGAAGCGGAAGGTGACCGCGCTCGATCCCGTGGGCATCCCCGCCGCCGAGATGACCGGCGAGCAGAAGAAGGCCCTGCTCGCCCTGATCACGGAATACACCGGCCGCCACCGCAAGGATCTGGCGGCCGCGGACATGAAGAAGATCGAAAAGGCCGGCATCGACCACATCCGCTTCGGCTGGGCCGGCGGCACCAAGCGCGGCGAAGCCTGGTACTATCGCGTCCAGGGCCCGACTTTCCTGATGGAAGCCGCGAATACCCAGAACAACGCGAACCACATCCACGCCACCTGGCGGGATTTCGAAGGCGATTTCGGCCGCGACATGCTTTCCGAGCACTACCACCAGCATGGCGAGGACGGCGGGGATCATCATTGATTTTCTAGGCAACAGCCGGTTGCATCGAAACCGATGCGACATGCGGTGGTTCTTTTCCTGCTGAGCTGTCTCCTTGCGATCTGGTCGCTTCAGACGGGATCCTTTCGCGTACCCATCCTTTGGCTTGCGCTGGACTTCATGTTGCTGGGGATCGCCCACGGCAAAGGCTGGCATGGTCTGTTCGGGAAGAAAGACGATGGGCGCTTGGCTTGGTGGAGCTGGCTGATTTTCCTCCCGCTACACGCGTACACCTCGCTGGTCTGGCACTTGAGCCGGATCTTGAGCCGGGAACCCAAGAATGATCGCCTGAATGACCGGATCGTGGTCGGACGCCGGGTTCTAGGAGGCGAACTCGAGGGAGATTTCGCTAACCACGTGGACCTCACGTCCGAGTTTCAGGAACCACGGCAATACAGGATTTCCCGCGGCTATGTGGCATTTCCAATTCTTGACGCGTCCGCTCCCCATCTGGAGGACCTGGAGACTGCCATCGAGCGCTTGAGTAATGGGCCAACCTTCATTCACTGCGCCCAAGGTCACGGGCGCACCGGACTCTTCGCGCTGGCCCTGCTATTGAAATCAGGGGATGCGCGGACCATCCAGGAGGGTCTCGCAATGCTCGTGAAAGTTCGGCCGGCGGTCCGGTTGAATGGTCTGCAGATGAAGTGTATCGAGGACTTTGCCACGCACCTGAGCCGACGAACGGGACCAAGCGCGGAGGGAGAATTTGCCCCGGCCGAAAAAACCACGAAAGATCCCGCCGCTTTCCGGTAAGTATTCCCGGAGATGTCTGCGGAGCCGCACAACGCCGAAGAACAGATCGTAGGGCTGATCGCCCGGCATCAGCCGGAGATCCACCGCTACGTGCTATCCCTCCTGCCCGACCGCATGTTGGCGGACGACGTGGTACAGGAGACGAATCTCGTGCTGTGGCGGAAAGCCGCGGAATATGATCCCGCGCAGGCTTTCCTGCCGTGGGCGCTGACGATCGCGCTCTACCAGGTGAAGGCCGCCCGCCGGGATGCGGGACGCGACCGGCACGTGTTCAGCGATTCCCTTGTAGAACTTCTGGCGGCGGAGGGCCGGGAAGACCCGCACGCCGGCGATCTCGAGCAGGCCTTGGAAAAGTGCCTTCAGGAACTCCCCGAGCGGCAGCGCCGGCTCATCCTCTCCCGCTATGCGCCGGGCAGCTCCGTGCAGGCGCTCGCGCAGGAACGGAATCAAACCGCCACCGCCCTTTCCCTCGCCTTGATGCGGATCCGCAAGGCGCTTGAAACCTGTATCGAGCGGAAGCTCGCAACGTCATGAAGGAAGACCGTCTCGATCTGCTCCTGCACGCGCTCTTCGAGGAATCGCCCGGCGAGGCGGAGCTGGAGGAACTGAATGAGCTGCTCAGCTCCGATCCCGCTGCCCGCATCCGCTACCGGCGTGCGGCCGCCGTCCACTCGGCATTGGCCAGGAAAGCCGCGGGGCCGTCGTTCTTCGGAGCACCGGCGGTTCGGAGCAGCGGCACCTTTCGCAGGCCCCGCGTGGTCGCAGCCGCGGCGGCGGCAGCCGTCCTGCTCGCTGCCGGTCTCGGTCTATTCGCGATGCGGACTCGCGGGCCGATGGCCACCGTCGTGGAAGCGCAGGGCGTTTCGTGGGCGGAAGGGTCCCCCGCCCCGGCCTCCGGCCGCGTCCCGGTGGCGGTGCCGGTGGAGTTCCGCCGCGGCTTTGTCCGGCTCGGCTTCCCGAGCGGGGCCAGCGTGACCTTGGAAGGCCCCTGCCGCTTCCGGCTCGACGAGAAGGAAGCGCTTTCGGTGCTCCACGGCCGCGTCTCGGTCCACACGCCGGAGGGTGCCGAGGGCTTCCGCATCGATACGCCTGGTGGACGTTTCGTCGATCTCGGCACGGAGTTCGGACTCGCCGTGGGAAGCGACGGCTCGGCTCCCGTCGTCCTTACGGAGGTGTTCAAAGGCGAGGTGGAGGTGCAGACGGTCTCGCAGCCGAAAACGCGCCTGACGGTAGGCCAGAGCGGCGCGCTCGTCCGGGAATCCGGCCGGTCAAAGCTGCTGGCCTCGCTCGATGAATCCCCCGTCATGCTTGTGAACCATGCGTCCGGCCTCCTGACCACGGCATCGGCGGAGGGTAATCTGGCGCTGGGCAAGCCGGTCTTCAGCCCCGGCTACTGCACCCGCCCGCACGGCTCCGTCTTCCCGCCGGACAATCTCACCGACGGCCGCCTCAACGACAGCGGCGTGCCGGGGGACTGGTCCTTCTGGCTGGCCCCGGATGCCGAGAGCGGGGAGTTCACGGTGGACCTGCTGCAGGAAGAAAAGATCGCCCGCCTTTCGATGCAAAATACCAGCAACCGCGGCAACGACGACCGGGGCATCGCGGCCTTCGACGCCTACGGCTCGCTGGACAACAAATCCTTCTTCCCGCTGGTGAGCGGAGAGCTTCCTCGGATCTCCCCGGAGGACGGCGGTGCGTATCCCTTCCACGATTTCAACTTCGATCCCGTGGCGGCCCGCTACGTGAAGATCGTCGTCGCCCGGCACTACCGCCATCCCTGGCGTGAGGCAAACCATCCATGCCAAGGGGGCGGGCTAAACGAGATCCGGATCTTCGCCGAATGAACCTGCCCGCAGCCATCCGCGGCTTTCTGGCGGCCGCTTCGATTTCCCTCGCGGCGGCGAAGACCGATTTCGCCCGGGACATCCGCCCGCTCCTCAATGCCCACTGCACCGCATGCCACGGCGGGGTGAAGGAGGCGGGAGAGGTCTCCTTCATCTATCGCGACAAGGCGCTCGGGAAAGGCGAGTCCGGCAAGCCGATCATCGTACCGGGCGACCCGGATGCCTCGGAGATGATGGCTCGGGTGCTTTCCACCGATCCGGACGAGGTAATGCCGAAGCCCGAGCACGGGCCGCGTCTGCAGGACAAGGAAATCGAAACCTTGCGGCAATGGATCAAGGAGGGCGCGGCCTGGGGCGAGCATTGGTCCTTCGTCCCGCCCCGCCGCCACGATCCGCCTGCGGTCCGGGACACCGCTTGGCCGAAGAACGACATCGATCGGTTCCTACTCGCCCGCCTGGAGTCGGAGGGCCTGAAGCCCGCGCGGGAGGCGGACAAGGCGGCGCTGCTCAGGCGGGTATCGCTCGACCTGACGGGACTCCCTCCCTCGGTGGAAGAGCTGGACGCATTCCTGGCCGACACCGCGGCGGATGCCTACGAGAAGCAGGTGGCACGCCTGCTGTCCTCGCCGCGCTTCGGCGAGCGGTGGGCGAGCGTCTGGATGGATCTGGCGCGTTACGCCGACTCCGAAGGGCTCGGCCTCGACAAGCGCCGGGATGTCTGGAAGTACCGGGACTGGCTGATCACGGCCTTCAACCGCGACCTGCCTTACGACAGATTCACGATCGAGCAACTGGCGGGCGACCTTCTGCCGGGCGCGACGATCGACCAGCGGATCGCCACCACCTTTCACCGGCTCTCGCAGGCCAACAACGAGGGCGGCACGGACGACGAGGAATTCCGCGTCACCGCGGTGATGGACCGGGTGGCCACCACTTGGGAGGTCTGGCAAGGCGTCACCATGGGCTGCGTGCAGTGCCACAGCCATCCCTACGATCCGATACGGCACGAGGAATACTACCGCTTCATGGATTTCTTCAACCGCAGCGCGGATGCCGACGTGCCGGAGAACCATCCCGTCATCCGCGTGCCGCTCGACCCCGCGAGGCATGCGGAGGCGGGTGCTTTGCAAGATACCGTCACACGCTCGGAAAAGGCCCTGCATGAACTCCGCCGCTCGCTCGCATCCCGGACGAAGTGGACCGCCACCGCCGGGATGAGCGGGAGCAGCAAGAGGGCAAAGCTGGAGATCGTGAAGCACGAGGGAGCGGAGGAATTCCGCACGATCGGCAATGTCGCCGCGGGCGCAGAGCATACGCTGGAGATTCCGAAGCCAGCCGGCATCGGCACGCTCGCCGCCTTCCGAATCGAGATCCGGCCGGTGGACGAAGCGAAGGCGATCCACACGCCGGAGTGGGGGGCGATGCTGAAGAAAATCCAGCTCCAGATGGTCGATGCGACCGGGAAGGCGACCGACATCCCGCTGGCGGAGGTGATCGCGGACGAGGCGCATCCTGTTTTCGATCCGAATTTATCGTTGCAGGGATCGAACCGCGGCTGGGGCCAATACACGAAGACCTTCAAGCCGCGCCATGCGATCGTGGTACTGAAAGAGCCGCTCGCGCTGCCTCCGTCCTCGGTGGTGCGCGTGATCCTCGCCCACGCCACGGATTCCGCAGGAGGAGCCTATCCTTTGATATCGAAGCGCGGGCGCATCGCACTGACCGATGAGACCGCTTGGATCACCGGCGATCCGGCGGTAACGGCGCTCAAGAAGGAGCTGGCGGACGCGAGGAAGCAGCTCGCGGCCATTCCGGGCACGACCGTTCCCGTGATGGAGGATCTGCCGCCGGATCTCGCCCGGGAGACACGCCTCTTCATCCGCGGCAACTGGATCGACAAGGGCGAGCGCATCGCGGAGGCGGGGACGCCCGCGGTTTTCCCGCCGCTGGAGGCGGAGGGCAAGCCCGACCGCCTGGCGATGGCACGGTGGATCGCCTCGCCGGCCAATCCTTTGACCGCCCGCGTCGCGGTCAACCGCTTCTGGCTGGAGCTGTTCGGGGTCGGGATCGTCCCCACCCCGGAGGACTTCGGATCCGCAGGGGAAAAGCCGACCCATCCCGAACTGCTGGATACCCTGGCGGTACGCTTCCAATCGGAGATGAAGTGGAGCATCAAATCGCTGCTGCGCGAGCTGGTGACCAGTAGCGCCTACCGGCAGGATGCGGCTATTCCGCCCGCGCTGGCGGAGCGGGATGCGGACAACCGCCTCCTTGCCCGCGGCCCGCGCCAACGACTCACCGCTGAAATGGCGCGGGATCACGCGCTCGCGGTCGCGGGCCTCATCGCGCATCGAGAGGGCGGGCCGCCGGTCCAGCCGCCGATCCCGGAGGGCGTCTGGCAGCCCTTCGATGCCGGCGACCAGTGGCGGACACCTCCTCCCGGACACCCCGACCGCTACCGCCGCTCCGTCCATGTTTACTGGAAGCGTAGCATTCCCTACCCCGCTCTCGTGACTTTCGACGCGCCGTCCCGCGAGCTTTGCTCGAAGCGCCGGATCCTCTCCAACACGCCGTTGCAATCCCTCGCGGTCCTGAACGACCCCGCCTTCCACGAGTGCGCCCAGGGACTTGCGCGCCGGATGAAATACCATACCACCGGCACTCCGGAAGAACGCCTGGCGCAGGGCTATCGCATCGCCACTTCACGCGTCATTACTCCGGAGCGGCTTTCCGAACTGCGCGATCTCTTTGCCAAACTCAAAAGGGATTACACCGCCGATCCCGCCCTCATGAAGGGCCTCGCGGAGACAGCGGACGGGGCCGCTTACACGGTGGTGGCCTCCGTGCTCCTCAATCTCGACGAAGCCCTGATCCGCTAACGATCCCGTCTCTTCCCATGTTCCACCAGCTCCAGGCCGAGAAGCTCCGGCACATCACGCGCCGCCGTTTTCTCCGCGATTGCCCCGCGGGGATCGGCGGGCTGTGGATGGCGGCGCAGGGCGTATCCCCGGCTGCCGGGAAGCTGAAGATCTCCCGCGATCCTTCCGCGCCGCTCGCCCCGCTTTTGCCCGGCTTCGCGCCGAAGGCGAAACGGGTGATCTACCTCCACATGGATGGCGCGCCGAGCCAGCTCGAACTCTTCGACTACAAGCCGCAGCTCGTCCGCTATCATGGCAAGGAATGCCCGAAGGAGTATCTGGAGGGCCAGCGTTTCGCCTTTATCCAAGGCGTTCCCAAGATGCTCGGCCCGCAGTTCGAGTTCAAGCAACACGGCCAATGCGGAGCCTGGGTATCCGATCGCCTGCCGGAACTGGCCAAGCACGTGGACAAGCTCTGCTTCATCAAGACGATGCAGACGGACCAGTTCAACCACGGTCCGGCGCAGCTTCTCCTCCATACCGGCAATCAGAATCTCGGCTATCCCGCGATGGGATCCTGGCTGACCTGGGGCCTCGGCACCGAGAACCAGAATTTACCGGGCTTCATGGTGCTCATCTCCGGCGGACGTTTCCCGCGCGCGGGGGCCTCTTTGTGGGGCAGCGGCTTCCTTCCCTCCGTCTATCAGGGCGTGCAATGCCGCTCCGCGGGCGACCCGATCCTGAACACGACCAACCCGGCGGGTATCAACCGCGAGATCCGCCGCGCGGCGCTCGATACGCTGGCAAAGCTGAACACGAAGGCTCACGAGGACTTCGGCGATCCGGAGACGATCACCCGCATCGCCCAATACGAGATGGCTTACCGCATGCAGGTTTCCGTGCCGGAGGTGATGAGCATCAAGGACGAGCCCGCGCATATCCACGAAATGTACGGCACGGAGCCGGGGAAGGATTCCTTTGCAAACAACTGCCTGCTCGCGCGCCGCCTGGCGGAATCGGGAGTCCGTTTCATCCAGCTCTTCGACTGGGGCTGGGACTCGCACGGGTCGAATGCCTCGGAGGCGCTGAACGACGGATTCGTGAAAAAATGCCGGGATATCGACCGGCCGGTGGCGGCGCTGCTCGCCGATCTGGAACAGCGCGGGATGCTGGAAGACACGCTGGTGGTCTGGGGCGGCGAGTTCGGCCGCACGCCGATGCAGGAGAACCGCGGCGGCGGGAATGGCAATGCCTTCACCGGCCGCGATCACAATCCGAACGCCTTTACCATCTGGATGGCGGGGGCCGGCGTGAAGCCGGGCTTCACCTACGGCGAGACGGATGAGATGGGCTATCACGTGGCGTCGAACCCGGTGCACCTGCGCGATCTCCACGCCACCATGCTCCATCTCTTCGGGCTCGAGCACCAGCGGCTGGCCTATCCCTTCCAAGGGCTGGATCAAAAGCTGACCGGGGTGAAGCCGGCGAAGGTGGTAAAGGGGATTCTTGCTTGAGGGGCGGAGTCCCGACAATAGGTGAAAGCCACATCGGCTGAACGGTTCTCCGGGCCGGAGGCCCCACGCTCCCGGGTGCTTGTCATCGCTCTTTCGGGTGGAAAGAATCCCTCGCCACGGCGCGTTGGGGCGGCGTATTTTTCCTCCATGATGAAACGCCGCTCGCTTTTCACGATGGTTCCCGCCGCCTCGGCCCTGCTCGCGATGCGTTCGCATGGCAAGCCGGTCCCGCAGGAGGCTCTTACCGCCGCCGGATTCACCATCTCGGTACAGTGCTGGTCCTTCAAGGAGTTCACGCTGTGGGAGGCCATCCAGATGGCTTCGGCGGCGGGTGCGAGCGCGGTGGAGGTTTTCCCCGGCCAGAAGATCGGCGGCGATCTCGGCGACACGAAGCTGGACCCGGATCTCTCCGACGAAAATATCCAGAAGCTCCTCGACCACGCGAAGAAGCACGGCATCACGCCGGTGAACTTCGGCGTCACGGGCATTTCCAAGGACGAGGCGGAGGCACGTAAAACCTTCGAGTTCGCCAAGAAGATGGGTCTCTACGGCGTGACCACCGAGTCGCTGGAGGCGCTCGACACGCTGGAGAAGCTCGCGAAGGAATACGACATCAAGGTCTGCTTCCACAATCACCCGAAGCCGACCTCGCTATGGAACCCGGACAAGATCTGGGACGCGATCAAGGACCGGCATGCGAACATCGGCTACTGCGCCGATCTCGGCCACTGGGCCACCTCGGGACTGGATCCCCTGGAAGTGATCAAGAAGGTCGGTCCGCGCGTCCATGCCTTCCACATGAAGGATCGGGAAGTGGTGGGCAAGTGGACCCACGACCGGCCCTTCGGTACCGGCGTGATCGACAACGCGGCGATTCTCGACCAAGTCCGCAAGCATGGCTTCGCCGGCAACGTGACGATCGAATACGAGCACAACTGGAAGACGAACGTCACCGAGATCGCGCAGTGCGTGGGCTACCTGCGCGCGTATTCCAAGATGAAGGCCTGAGCGGCCTTCTTTTGCGATTTTCAAAGGGCGATCCGTTTCCGCGGGTCGCCCTTTTTCCGGAAGTAGGACGGCGTTCCCCCCTCGTGCCGGGAAGGCGCGACATGGCATGTCGCGCTACTTCACTCCTTTTCCCACACGCGTGCGCGCAGGGCTTCTCCGGCGGCCCTCGCTTCGGCCTCCTTCTTGCTCTTCCCCTTGCCGACGGCGAGGATCAGTCCTTTCCAGGAGACCTCGGCCTGGAAGACCTTGCGGTGATCAGGGCCGCTTTCACCGAGGATGCGGTAGTTCGGCGCCTGCGGGGAGATCGCCTGAAGGCACTCCTGCAGCTCGCCCTTCGGATTGCGCTCCTCGGGGCTGCCCGCGAGCGCCTCGATCTCGGATTGGAACAGCCGCAGCACCAGATCGCGGGCACCGATGTAGCCGGTATCGAGATAGACCGCGCCGATCAGGGCCTCGAAGCCATCCGCCAGGGTGGACATGCGGCGGCGGCCGCCGGTGGCCTCCTCCCCCTTGCCCAGGAGCACATAGCTGCCGAGGTCGATGGTCAGCGCGAAGCGCGCCAGGGCCCGCCGCGAGACAAGCTGCGAACGGAGCTTCGTGAGACGTCCCTCCGGGAAATCCGGGAACATCCTGTAGAGGTCTTCCGTGAGGATGAGCTGCAATACGGCGTCGCCCAGGAACTCCAGCCGCTGGTTGTCGAAATGCGGCCGTTGGGATTCGTAGGCGAGGCTCGGATGGGTCATCGCTTCGGCAAGGAGAAGCGAATTGCGAAATTTGTATCCGAGGCGACTCTCGAGGCTTTCCATGGTAAATCAGCCGATTATTTCCGCCCCTTCCAACCGGAACACTCAAAGTTCCCGAAAAAAGAGGTGGGGTGACCGACGGGACTCGAACCCGCAACAACCAGAATCACAATCTGGGGCTCTACCATTGAACTACGGCCACCATTTTAACGGCGGGCGGGAGAACTAAGCGATGCAGGCCCCGTTGCAAAGGCAAAAATACAGGAGTTCCTGAACTCATCATGCCCGGCAACAACCCGCGTGAAATGAACGACGAACCGCACCCGGTACCCATCACCAACGAGTTGGATCTCCATCTCTTCCGCCCCTCGGAGATCGGTGAGCTGCTGCCGGAATATTTCGGGGAATGCCAACGCGCGGGGATCCGCGGGGTGCGCGTGATCCACGGCAAAGGCACGGGGACGCTGAGGGAGAGCGTCCACTCGCTCCTGCGCAAGCTCCCGGAGGTGCAGGAGTTCCACTACCCCGCCGCGGCGGGCGGCTGGGGAGCCACCTGGGTAATCCTCAGGCCGCCCGAGCCAGGATCCACATCAGATCCGACAGACGGTTGAAATAGAGGCGCAGCACCTGCGGCACTTCCTCGCCGCTTTCGTGAAGTTTCAGCACGGCCCGTTCGGCACGGCGTGCCGTGGTCCTGGCGAAATCCAGACCCGCGCGCGCGAGGGAATGATCCGCGCCGGGCCGCGCCCATCCCTTGAAGACGATGCCCCGCTTCTCGAAATCCCGTGCGGTGGCGACCAGCCAGTCCAAATCTTCCGCCCCGACGGCTGAAAAGCCTGCGGCAAGGTACCGCTCCTCATCCCCCGGCTGGCAGGCGAAATGACCCATCAAACCGATCAAGGAATCCTGCACGCGGTCGATGATGGCCTCCGCTTCGGGAGTCGCGCCCGCGGCGCGCGCGAGTCCCAGGGCGGCATTCAGCTCGTCCACGCAGCCCAGCACTTCCACCCGCAGGGCGGTCTTGGCAATGCGGCGGCCGAACAGCAAGTCGGTCTCTCCTTCGTCCCCGCGGCCGGTGATGATGCTCATGGGGGGAATAAATCACCAATGCCCGATCTTCCAATCCCCAATCGAGGCGGCTGAAGGAGGAGGCCCCCATTTCCCCGGATTGGGATTGGAAGATGGAGAATCGGCGGCTTCTCTTTTCCCATGCTCCTCGCGCGCCTGAACGACGGCCCGGAAATCTTCTTCACCCTCCAAGGTGAAGGGGTTTCCGCCGGCTTGCCAGCGGTCTTCGTGAGGGCATCGCTTTGCAACCTTCATTGCCGCTGGTGCGATACGGACCACACGTGGAATTTCGAGGGCACGCCGTGGAAACACGACAAGGACGCGGATCCGGCCTACCGCAAGCACCGCAAGGCCGATGTCACCCTCGAGATCCCGGCCGCGGATATCGTGGCGCGCGTGGCCGCCCTGCCCTGCCGGCGGGTGGTGCTCACGGGCGGGGAGCCCCTGCTCCAGCAGGAAGGCTGGCTGGAGGTGATGGCAGGGCTGCGGGCGATCGATCCCGGCTATGTCTTCGAAGTGGAAACGAACGGGACGAAGATGCCGGGGCCGGAATTCCGCGCCGCGGTGAACCAGTTCAACGTCTCGCCGAAGCTGGCCAATTCCGGGATGGAAGAGCGGCTACGCACGGTGCCTGCGGTGATCGAGGCCTTCGCCGCCGATCCGAAAGCGTGGTTCAAATTCGTCGCCTGCGGTGCGGCGGATGTCGCGGAGATCGCGGCATTTACCGGCAAATTCCACATTCCGCCGGAGCGGGTGCTGGTGATGCCGGAGGGCCGGACCGCCGTGGAATTGGACGAGCACGCGCCCGACGTGGTGGCCTGCTGCCTGCTTCACGGCTGGCGATTCTGCGACCGGCTGCACGTCCGCCTGTGGGGCGACCGGCGCGGAGTTTGAATTTTCCGGCGCAACTTTTGCCTCGCAAGCCGGTTTCCCGCTCCAGAAACTGCGTCCCTGCCCTCCATGAAGCGCGATCATTCCTCCGGCGATTTTGAAAAGGACCCCGTCTGGGAGCTCCTCCGGCAGAGTAGCGCCCACCGCCCGGGCCCGAATTTCGCCGCGGATGTCGTCCGCGCTGCACGATCGGAGGCCCCTGCCAAGCCCTGGTGGTCCCGCCTGCTCCTCCCTGTTTCCTTCGGGGGCGCGCTGGCCGGTGCGGCCGCGCTGGTGGCCCTGATGTTCACGCTCCAGCAGGAGCCCGGTGGCGGTTCTCCCGGGGGGGTAGTCGCGGTTCCCGGGGATTCATCCCTCGCGGATCTTCAGGACGATTATGAAACCGAGGTCTTCCTCGCCGCTTCCGACCACCTCGGCGACTACAGCGACGAGGAGTTGGTTTCGATGATCGGCTTCTGAAGCGCGGAGAAGGCCGCGCTCCCAAAGCCCGCGGCCGGATTTCGATTGCTTCTCGACCGCGGCGCGGACTTCTGCTAGAGTCCGTTAAAGTCATGGAAAACGAGCCAGAGAAGCCGCAGTCGTCCGTCCCTCCTCCGCCCGATCTTCCGTCGTCCCCGCCGCCGGCAATGCCTCCGCCGCCGGATCTCCCGCCTCCTCCGCCCCCTTCGGCGGCACCCATGCCGGACCTGCCGCCGCCACCCCCACCGGT
>CAMPGU010000050.1 GCA_946885645.1 uncultured Haloferula sp. | reverse complement strand
GGCCGGGCCGCTCCGGAGGACGCGACGATGATGCCTTCCGGCGGCAATCCCGCCAATTTCGTGCCCGCCGCGGTGGGCAGCGGCCTGCAGGACGTGACGGACCTGGGCGTGCGCTGGACCCGGGACGGCCGGCCGGTGCGCGTTTACCGCGTGGTTTACCGGGACAAGGTGAAGCTGAAGAACGCCCGCGGCGAGATCATCGAGGTCGAGCAGCCGCGCGAACAATATCTGCTGGCCCCCGAGAAAATCGACTGAAGATATCGAGACGAAAACGCTGAGGTACTACGCTCCTAGTATATAACGGCAATGAAAACGACACGACATTTCACATGCGGATTCGCCGGGCTGCTGGGCCTGGCCTCGGCCGCCCTGGCCATCGAGGCGCCGGAAGCGGCCGCCCCGATCCCGCCCCAGGCCACCCCGGAGGAGGCGGCCGCGCCGCCGGTGGAGATGCCCCATCCCGGCGCCGTGGAAGCACCCGCTCCGGCCGTCCCCGCTGCCGCGGAAGCGCGCGGCTATCTGGGCGTGGGGGCCTCGAAGCTTCCCGAACTCGTCGGCGAGCATCTGAAGCTCCCGGAGGGCGAGGGGGTCGTGGTCCGCTCGCTCGATCCCGCCGGTCCGGCCGCCAAGGCGGGGCTCGCGCAGAACGACATCATCACCCGCGTTTCCGGCAAGGCCGTGGGAACCCACGACGAACTGCGGGATTCCGTGGCCGGGATGAAGCCGGGAGACGAGGTGTCCATCGACTATCTCCACCAGGGCGACGCGAAGAACGCGAAGGTCGTGCTCGGCAAGGCCCCGGCATTGACCGGAGCGGTAGCAGGCGCGGAGGTGAAGCCGCTGGACAATCTCATGATGAACGGCATGCCGCCGGATCAGATGAAGCGCGTGCGGGAGGCCATCGAGCAGAACATGAAAGCTTTCGAGGCGCTCGACGCCGACGGGGCGATCGATCCGGGCGTGCTGATGGGCCAGGGCATCCACCAGCGGATGCAGCAGATGCTCCAGGGCTTCGATCTGGAGAACCTGCCCGGCAACGGCCTTGTCCCGCAGGACGGGAATTTCGAGCTGAAGAGCTCCAGCTCCAGTTCGATCCGCATGCTCGACGAGGACGGCAGCGTGGAACTCAAGTCCCAGGACGGCGGCAAGGAAGTCCGCGTCTTCGGCAAGGACGGCAAGCTCCAGTGGGAAGGTCCGTACGACACCCCGCAGGACAAGGAAGCGGTGCCGGAGGATGTCCGCCAGCGGATCGACCGGCTGAACATCGATATGGATTTCAAGGGTAACGGCCTGCGGCTGCGCATGGCGCCACGCGGTGGCGTGCGCTGACGGGAGGCCGGTTTTTCAGGGAGGCAAGTGCACCCGTCCCGGGTTTCAATCCGGGGCGGGTGTCATGTTTTGAGGGGGAGGAAGTAGAATGTCCATTATCAGGGAGAGTAATTGGAAAACCGGGGGGTTCATTTCCTTGAATCTTAAAAAAGGCGATGCCCCTAGCTTCCCGTGTCATGTCCGCGAACATCAGGGGATAAAAAATGATCAATCCCGCGTTTATGAAAAAGTCATGAAGTTCGGAATCGATACGAGATTTGCCTTGCTTGTCTAACGATTCGCCGCTAATCCGCCCGCCGCGACCCTAACACGCACAAACATGATCCGTATTACCGATAGCATCCGCCCTCTGCTCGCTTGCACCATCGCCCTCACCGGCGCTGCTGTTGCCGGCACCGCTTACCCGAACCAAGCGGCTTTCATCGCCGCCGACGGGGACGTGAACAATTCCCTCTCCAAGGTTGAATTCGCCACCACGCTCGGCGAAGAGCCTTCCGAGAAGGTCATCAACAAGAGCTTCAAGAAGGCCGATGCCGACAAGGACGAGAGCATCTCCCTGAGCGAATTCCTCGTTTTCGAAGCGGATTCCAAGAAGGAAGGCGCTTTCATCAAGGCCGATGCCGATCTCAATGGCGTCGTGAGCCTGGACGAATACGTGGCCGCCACCCAGGGCAAGGCTCCTTACATCGTCGTCAAGAAGCGCTTCCTCCTCTCCGACTCCGATGACGAAGGATCCGTGGGCGTGCTTACCCTGACCGAGTGGTCCGCCAAGCGCCGCAAGCCGACCAAGGGCGAGTTCCTCTCCTTCGACCTGGCCAACGAGGAAACCGTGGAAACCCCGCTTTCCCTCACCGTGGCTGAATTCGCCGGCGTGCTGCCGAAGAACACCACCGAAGAGAAGGTCCAGGCTCGCTTCGACAAGCTCGACGACAACGAAGACGGCTTCCTCACCAAGGACGAGTGGAACCCGGGTGCTCCTAAGACCCCGGCTTCCTGAGCCTTTTCCGATTGGTAATTGACTCTTGCGAGGGACGGCGGGAAACCGCCGTCCCTTTCTTGTGCCCCCCCGGCGCGGCACCGGCGATCGGGACGGCTGGCTTACCCCGTGAAGCCTTGCGCGAGCGGCATCCGCCGGCCGCTGCCGAAGGCCTTGGTGGTCACGCGCAGGCCCGGGGCTGCCTGGCGGCGCTTCCACTCGTTCAGGTCCACCCGGCGCTGGACCCAGCGCACCGTCGCTTCCTCGTAGCCGTGGGCCACGATTTCATCCGCCGAGAGGTGGCGTTCGACGTACAGTTCCAGGATTCCGTCCAGCACCTCGTAGGGCGGCAGGGTATCCTGGTCCTTCTGGTCGGGCCGGAGCTCCGCGCTCGGCGGCTTTTCGACGGGATTCCACGGGAGGATCTCGCGCTCGCGATTGATCCAGCGGCAAAGATCGAAGACGCGGGTCTTCGGAAGATCGGAGATGACCGCCAGCCCGCCGCACATGTCCCCGTAGATGGTGCAGTAGCCCACCGCCAGCTCGCTCTTGTTCCCGGTGGTGAGCAGCAGGTGACCGTCCTTGTTGGAAAGCGACATCAGGTAGAGCCCGCGGATGCGCGCTTGCATGTTCTCCTCCGTCACGTCCTCCGGCTTGCCCTGGAAGAGGGGGGCCATCGCGTCTTTCACCGAGGCGAAGGTGGTCCCGATCGGGATGGTATCGCAGCGGATGCCGAGATTCGCCGCCAGGGCGATCGAGTCGGCGACGCTGCCCTGCGATGAAAAGCCGCTCGGCATCGTGAGCCCGTGGACGTTTTCCGGCCCCAGGGCCTCCGCGGCAAGCGTGGCGACCAGCGCGGAATCGATCCCGCCGCTCAAGCCCAGGCACACGCTGCGGAAGCCGCATTTCCACGCGTAGTCCCGCAGGCCGAGCACCAGCGCCGCATGGAGCTGGGCCTCCGGCACGGGCAGCGAGAAGGGGGCGTCACCGGCGGGCAGCGCATCGAGATCGACCGTGCGGCAGGCGACGGCGAAGGCGTCCATCTGCACGGCGATCCTGCCGTCCGCGGCGGCCACCAGTGAATTGCCGTCGAAGATCAGCTCGTCATGGGCACCGATTGCATTTGCGAAGACCACGGGAACCGCCGCTTCCTGCGCCACCTGCGAGACGAGCTCCCGCCGGAGGCCGGCCTTTCCCAGATGGAAGGGGGAGGCGGACAGGTTCAGCAGCAGGTCCACGCCCTGCGCGCACAGTTCGCTCACGGGATCGCGGTCGTAGAGCGGGCGCTCGTGGAATTCCTGGATCCACATATCCTCGCAGATTGTCACTCCCAGGCGCAGCCCCTTCCAGAGGATCGGCTCGCACTTCTCCCCGGGCTCGAAGTAGCGGAGCTCGTCGAAGACATCGTAGGTCGGCAGCAGGGTTTTCCACACCTTGGCTCGGACCTCGCCCCCGTATAGGAAGGCCGCGGCGTTCCGGAAGGGCTTGCCGGGGGTCCCGCTGTCGTTCCGGTCCACATAGCCGACCAGCAGCGGCACCTCCTTCACCTCGCTCGCGAGGTAGTCCAGCGCCTGCAGGCACTTCGGCACGAACTTGGATTTGAAAAGCAGATCCTGCGGGGGGTAGCCGGCCAGCGAGAGCTCCGGCGTGATCACCAGATCCGCACCCTGTTCCAGGCACTCCCGGTAGGCTTGGAGAATCCGCTTCGCATTTCCCGGGAAGTCCCCGACTACCGCATTGATCTGCGCGATGCCCACTTTCATCCGCCGGGAGAGAAGCACGGGTGTGGCGCGAGGGAAAGGCGAACCCGAGCGGTTTCAAAGCGGAGGTGCGCAGGAGCGCCGCGGCGGGAAAAAGAAGAAAGGCGCGAATCGCAAGTCCCCCCGGAATCACAATTCGCGCCTTATCTAAACCAGAGGAGAGCTTTGCTAGGATGATCGGCCGAAATCCCCCCGGATCGAAACCGATCAAAAGCCCTTGCGGTCTCTCCTTGGTTCGGTTGCCGCACCGAAGCGCCGCAACACGAGGAGAGAATCACCCGATTATCAGGATTTGAAAAGCATAAATTTGCATGAAATGTTCTCAAAATCGGCCTTTTCGGGGATTTTGCGGGGAAACTACCCTCATTTCACCCCGATAAACCGGAGTGTCAGCCCCTTCGGCTGCCAGAAGCGGACGAGCGAGGCTTGGATTTCCGCCGCGTCACCGGCTCCACCGGGGTCGCCGCCTCCCCGTTCTTTCGGAGCCGCGGCGAGGTGTTTTTCCAAGGTTTCAAGACGCCGCGCTCCGCCGTGGAGATGGTAGTGCGCCAGCAGCAGGGAAGTCGCGTAAACCCGGTAGCGCTCCTCTTCGGGAAGCCGCCCGACGAGCCGGAGCCAGCCGCGGCCGTCCACCGCGGAGACCTCCGCCACCGCGATCAGGGTGATCCCGGGATCGTCCGGACTCAGGCGGCTGCGCAGATGCTCGCGCACCGCCTTGTCCATATCCGCGAATTCGAAGCGGCCGCCGCCCGCATGGGCGCAGGCGAAGTACTCGGCCAAGCCTTCCAGAAGCCATTGCGGCAGCCCCGCATTCCTGCGGTGCATGCACAGGTGGACGAGCTCGTGGACCAGGATGTCCTCATCGTAATTCGGCGGTAGGAGCGCCCGGGCCGGGTCCCGGGGATGGGTCAGGAAATCCCCGCGCACGAGCACCATCGCGTTCCGGGCGACGTAAAACCCGGCGCTGCCGTGGGCGCCCCCGGCCTTCACGTAGGCGGCGGGATCGGCATGGATGGCGATGCGGGAGCGCCGTCCTTCCGGCGGGGCGAAGAGCGGCAGCGGGTGGCTTTTCACCGCCATCGCCGTGGTATCCGCCACCTGCGCGAGCCGTAGCAGTTGGTTGCGCGGCATCTCCAGGTCGGAGTCGATGCGGAAGAACCTCGTGTGCCAGACCTTTCTTCCCTCCTCATCCGCCTGGGCCTCCAGCACCGCCGCCTGCGGCAGGATCTGCCGGGGCAGCGGAGCGGCCGCGGCGAGCACGGGAAACAGGGCCAGGAGAAGGAAGCGCATCGGATGGCGGGGAGAGAGGCTGTCCCGGAAACCCCGCGGACCGGCATCCGGCTCCCGGAATTCGTGATTCTGCCCTCGCGGGACCGCACGTCATCCGGAAATTCTGAATTCGTCATCCGGCCCGGGCCGCGTTACCGGAAAGGGGTGGACCCCGATTGGCTGACAACACTGCGCTCCCAGATCGACAACCGCATCGACCCCTGGGTGGTTTTGGAAGGCCAGGCGAGCGTCGAGGCGGCGATTGCCGGCTGGTGGGAGGTTCCCGGCGTGCTGGTGGCGGAGGACCACCCGTGGGAGGCACCCCTGTGGGCGGGGCTTGAATTGCTCCGTAGGCAGCGCGGCGAGATCGACGTGCTGGCGGACCCTGCGGCGCACGAGGGCGTGCTGGGCCTCGCCAAGCTGCCCGGCGAGACCGGCGACGTGGCGGCCTTCCTGAAAGGCCTGGAGCCGGAGGCCTTGCTCGTCGTTTGCCCGCGGTTGAGCGATTTCTCGATGATCGGGGAAATCGTCCGCGGGGCGGATGCCTTCGATGCCGCCGGGGTGATCTTCGGGGCGGAGGGGAGCTCGCCCTTCGAGCCGGAAGCCGTCCGCGCCTCCGGCAGCGCGGTTTTCAAGCTGCCCGTCCGGATCGCGGATGGCGGGCTGGTCCTGCGCTGCCTCCTGGCGGCAGGCTTCCAATTGATCGGCTTGGACAACGCCGCGGACACGCTGGAAGCGAAGGCGCTCCCGGCTCTGGCCGCACGCCGGGCCCTGGTGCTGGGAGAAGACGGCGGCGCGCTCGGGAAGTTCTGGAAAAGCGCGTGCCATCTACGGGTCCGCGGGCATGCGGATCTGGTGCTGAGCCATCTGGCGCTGTAGGATCGGATCGCCGCGGGTTTCTCAAGTATCATCCCCCGCCGCCGATGAGCGGGCGGTGGGAAAACCCCGGCTCTTTTCCTATCGCTGCGGGCGCGGGCTTCCTGCATCCTCCGCCCATCCATGGAAGATTGGAATTCCAGTCGCGAGCGCAGGCCGCTGGAGGCGATCGAGGATCTTTCCTATCCGCCTTCCGGAGGCAGGAAGAAGATGATCCTGCGCGGCATTCTCCTGCCGCTGCTGATCGCCGCATATGCCGCCGGGATCTGGATCACGGAGGAAACCACCTGGATCGGCAGGGGGACGGATGTGAAGGTGAAGGGCGAAACGGCACGCTCGCTGGCGGTCTGCTATTTTGCGGCGGCATCCTTCGCTCACTTCCGCTGGTTCTGGGGACTCCGGCCGTACTATAGAATCTTCGAGATCGGCACGGTGCTATCCCTCCTGGCGGGCCTCGGTGGATTCGGCGCGGCTTTGTACTACGCCTTTCGTTGATGGCGGTGGCGAGCCGGGCGAGCGGGGATGCCGGCCCGCCGCGCGTTGTCTTCTCCCGTAGGCGCGTTCGTGCTGACGCGGGGGCCGCTGTAAGGCGGGAAAGCTGACCGGAAAAATGTAGTGCCGCCGGCGGCGCGGTGCTGGCATCATACGGGCTCCTCCCCATGAAGATCTCCACGAGAACTGCCTGCGGCATCGGTGTCACCCTCCTCTATTTCGGCGTGGTCTTGTGGCTGCGCTCGCCTTTCACCGTGGAGGGGATCCGGGCGATGCGGATCAATGAATTCGGCGACGCCCTGGCGGGAATCGTCGGGCCGGTGGCACTGCTGTGGCTGGTGCTGGGGTATTTCCAGCAGGGCGACGAACTGCGGCAGAACGGCGAGGCGCTGCGGCTGCAAGCCGACGAGCTGAAGAACGCCGTGGATCAGCACAAGGAGATGGTGAAGGCATCCAACGCCCATCTGGAGCACGCGAAGAGGGTGAGGGCCGAGGAGAACCGGCCGAAGTTTATCGTGAGGAAATGCGCGAGCGTAGCATCAAACACCATCCCTACCGCCGTCGTCATTCTCCAACTAGAGCAGGGAGCAACCGTGGGACTCAATGTTAGTTCGGAGCCGGAGGTGGCTCCGAGACTCGAGGCACCAAATATATTGAGGCCGCGCGACACAGCGAGAATCCTGTGGCACGACGTCGGCAATAAGAACCTCAAGCTTCGGCTGGAGTTCCAGGACGAGAACGAAAATCCTTACAGCCAGACCTTGGTAATGCGCCGGGCTAGCAACGGAGTGTGGGAGTTCCGCTTCAACGAGTACGACACCTGAAAAATTCCCGCGTGAGAAATCGCGGGCTTGGTAGGATGGGCGCGTGAACCCGGAGCGGCCCGTGCAAACGACGATGTTCCTGGTAAGGGACAGCGTGGTGGAGCGTGCGGGCGCCGGCTCCGGACGCCAGGCTGCTGCGTTCTGTCGGTCCACGTAGGCGCGTTCGTGAGAACGCGAGAATGGTCCCCTGGGTTCCTCCACGTTTTGAGGGCGTGGCGGACCTTCCCCATCGCGTTCTCACGAACGCGCCTACGCAAAGGTTCCCGAAAGAAGCAAAAAGCCCGCGCACCTCTCGGCACGCGGGCTTTGAAATTTAACCTGAAGAACCTCAGAGCAGGCTCGCGACGAGCTTTTCCAGCTTCACGATGTCGGCGGCGAAGGCGCGGATGCCTTGGGCGGTCTTCTCCGTGGCCATGGCGTCCTCGTTGAGGGCGAAGCGGAAGGACTTCTCGTCGAAGCTGACCTTCTCGAGATCGGCCTTCGCCGATTCTTCCGCGGACAGGCGCTCTTCGATCGGATCGCTGGAGGCAGCGAGTTCGCCGAGCAGGGAGGGGCTGATGGTGAGCAGGTCGCAGCCGGCCAGCGCGAGGATCTCGCCCTTGTTCCGGAAGGAGGCACCCATCACCTCGGTCTTGTAGCCGAACTTCTTGTAGTAGGTGTAGATCTGCTTCACCGAGATCACGCCCGGGTCTTCATCGCCTTCGAAGGTCTTGCCGGTGGAGGCCTTGTACCACTCGAGGATGCGGCCGACGAAGGGCGAGATGAGCTGCACGCCGGCTTCGGCGCAGGCCACGGCCTGGGCGAAGGAGAAGAGCAGGGTGAGATTGCAGTGGATGCCTTCCTTTTCGAGGATTTCCGCGGCCTTGATGCCTTCCCAAGTGGAGGCGATCTTGATGAGGATGCGGTCCTTCGAGATGCCTTCCTTCTCGTATTCGGAGATCAGGTGGTGGGCCTTCGCCACGGTGCCTTCGGTATCGAAGGAGAGGCGGGCATCCACTTCCGTGGAGACGCGGCCGGGGACGATCTTGAGGATCTCCAGGCCGAAGAGGATGAGGATGCGGTCCAGCACGGAATCGATGAGCGCCTGACCGGAGAGGGAGGAGCCCTTGTGCTCCGCCACGGCCTTGTCCACGAGGTGCTTGTAGGCCGGTTTTTCGGAAGCCTGGAGGATCAGCGAGGGATTGGTCGTCGCGTCCTGAGGCTGGTAGGCCTTCATCGACTCGAAATCGCCGGTGTCGGCGACGACGGTGGTGAACTGCTTCAGTTGATCGAGTTGCGTGGCGCTCATGGCGGGGGCGGGGTAGGCCGGAATGGCTTGGCTGGCGAGGGTAAAACGTGTCCGCAGGGGGGAAACATACCCACGTGCCGCATTCGTCAAAGGGAGCTTCATCGACGGCAGAAATGCCGTTCATGAAAGGGAAAGCCGGAAAGGCGGCGGGTACATCCCGGCGGATCCTTTCCGGCTAGGAAGAGAAACTCACGCGTGATGCAGCAGGATCGAATTCGCCGTGAAGTGGTCGGAAAGGATGTCCGAGATAATCACGAGAGGAGTCCCGGGCTTCACCATGTCCGCCTGCCGGAGCATTTCGATGGCGCGCTGGATCGTCTCGTCGATGGTGGCGGCGAAGGGCAGCCGGAAGGCCTCTATATTCCGGGTGAGCGCGAGCTGCCGGCAGACGCGGTCCTTCGGGGTAAAGGCGTAGAAGCCATTGGTCCGCGGGCGCAGCATCGCCGTGTGATTCGCCATCACGCCGCGGCGGGTCAGCACGATCAGGCGGGCATCCGGCAGGGAATCCACCAGTGTCACCGCGGCCTTGGCGGCCTTCTGGCGTTCGTCCCGCAGCAGCACGCACTGGCCGTAGCCGAGGCCGCCGGTGCGCTCGATGCGGTTGCTGATCTTCACCAGCGCCTCCACGCAGCGCAGCGGGTGCAGGCCCACGCTCGTTTCTCCGGAGAGCATCAGCGCGTCCGCTTCCTCATAGGCGGCGTTTGCGACGTCCGTCACCTCGGCGCGCGTCGGCGTCGGGTTCTGGATCATGGATTCCAGGAGCTGGGTGGCGACGATCACGCGCTTGCCGAGCTCGTGGCAGCGCTTGACCAGACGGCGCTGGAGGATGGGCAGCTCCTCGAATTCCACCTCCACGCCCAGGTCACCCCGGGCCACCATGATCACATCGGTGGCCTGGATGATGGCGTCGATATTGCGGATGGCTTCCTGGTCCTCGATCTTGGCGACGATCTGGGCACCGCCTTCCAGACCCTCCACGGCCTCCCGCAGCTCGCGCACGTGGGCGGCATCGCGGACGAAGGAGCCGGCGATGTAGTCGGCGTCGCACTCCACCGCCAGGGCCATGTCAGCGCGGTCCTTTTCCGTCAGGGCGGGCAGATTGAGACGGGTGCCGGGCAGATTGATGTGGCGGCGGGAGCCCATTTTCCCGGCGGTTTTCACCTCGCAGATGATGCGGTCGTCCTGCCGCACCTTGATTTCCATGAGCATGGTGCCGTTATCCACCACCAGCGTGCGGCCCGCGGCCACGTCGTCCATCAGGCCGTCGTAATTCACCGTGGTGGAAAAGGCGATGGAGGGCTCCGCGGTGCTCTTGCGGAACTCCACCATGTCCCCGATCTTCAGCTCGTAGGGCTTTTCCAGGTCGCCCGTGCGGATGGAAGGGCCGGTGAGGTCGAAAAGGACGGCGACATGCATCGCCCGCTCCGCCGCGGCCCGGCGTACCCGCCGCGCCATCTCGCGCGCCCAATCGTGCTTCGCGTGGCTCATGTTGAGCCGGAACACGTTGGTACCGAGGTCGATAAGCTGGCCGATGGTTTCCTCCGCTTCGGTAGCGGGGCCGAGAGTGATGATGATCTTGGTTCTGCGAGACATGGAGCGGGGAGGATTCTGCGGGCCCGGCCGCGGGGAGTCGAGCGGCGACAGGTGCATCTTCCGTGCCGGAACCGTCGCGGAGGGAAGTAGCACGACGTTCCACGTCGTGTCGGGGCGGGGGCGGAGGGGAAGGCGTCGTGAGGATTGCGGGGAAAGGACCGATTTCCCCCACGCGGCTTTGGAAAGCCGCGCTACTTCGCGACTTGGAAAGCCGCGCCACGTCCGCGCTGCTTCACACCACCTTGTCGGGCGGCGTCGGCTCGGGCTTGGGCACGTGCTTCGCCTCCCGGATCCGCTTCAGGCGGATCTGCAGGTCCGCCAGGGCGTTCATGAAGTAGATGTAGCCGTCGTAGGGGCTGCCGTAGGGGGAGAAATACTGGTGCACGTTGCCGTCCGTGCCGCCCTTCGTGGACATCCAGTAGAAGTGGTCGGAGGTCTGCATTTTCGCCCATACGTGCGCGAGATCCGGGTCCTTCGCGGCCAGCACTTCCTCCTCCATGCGGTGGATCTTCGCGATGGCCTCCTGCTGCATCACGTTGCCCGTCCACGCGCTGAGATCGCGCTCCGCATCCGCCCAGGAGGTGGGCCAGTGGCAATCGTACTCCCGGGAGGCGCGGAAGAGATCCACCACCTCGCCGGGCGTGATCCATTTGATATCCTCGTCCAGCACCGCTTCCGGGAGATTTTCCCAAAAGTCGAAGATGCCCGTATCCCGCCACTGGTGTTCGCCGATGGTCTCGTAATCCAGGAAGAGGTTCACCACGTCCCCCGGGGCTTTCTTCAGCCAGCCGGCGAATTTTTCCGGGGTCAGCGGCCATTCGCTCCAGGTCTTGTCGGAGAAGCGGAAGCCGAGGTCATCGGAGAGTTCGGCGTTGCGCAGGATGGTCTTGAGCTGGGAAACGTGGGGCGCGCGGTAGAGATGGTTCGGCGACTGGCCGTTCAGCACCCAGGGGACGCCCTCGGCGAGGATGCCGTCGAAGCCCATCGTCTCCGCCTGGGCGGCGATCGCGTTGTTGTAGATCAGCTCGGTGTTGCGGAAGACGCGCGGGCGCACGTGGAAGGTTTCCTCCAGGATGTCGAGGTGCCGCTCCACCTGGCGCTCGAATTCCTTCTTCGAGTGGAGGATCGCCAGCGAATGGTAGTAGGTTTCCGCCAGCAGCTCCACATTCCCGGTGGCGACGAGGTCCTGGAAGGACTTCAGGACATCCGGCCGGTGGTGGGCCATCTGCTCGATGACGGTGCCGCTGATGGACAGGGACATGCGGAAGCGGCCCTTGGTCTTCTTGATCGCCTTCTGGAACAGCGCGTTGGCCGGGAGGTAGCATTTCTCCGCGACCTTGGAGAGCACCTCGCCGTTGAGGCCGTCGTCCTCGTAGAAGGCGTGCTCGCCGATCCGGAAGAAATCGTAAGGGATCAGCCGGTTGGGCTGATGCACCTGGAAGTAAAGGCAGACGTCGGGCATGGGGTCGGGAAAGGGAGCAACACGAATCAGACCAAACTCGCGCCGGAAAGAAAGAATCGAAAAGCTCCCCGGGGCGAAGTGCGGCCGGCGGGGATCACGCCGCGACGCGCCGGCTCAGCAGCTCGCGATAAACGGCCACCACTTTCTCCGCCGCGGCATCCCAGGTGGAAGCGGCGATGTCCTCCTCGGCTTGCTTGATCACCCGCTCGCGCAGGGCGTCATCCTCCAGCAGGTCGATGATGTGCTTGGCCATCAGCTCGACGTCCCAGAAGTCCGCCTTCAGGGCGCCCTTCAGCACTTCCGCCACGCCGGATTGCTTCGATATCACCGCCGGGATGCCGAATTGGGCGGCTTCCAGGGCGGAGAGGCCGAAGGGCTCGGACACGGAGGGCATGCAATAGATGTCGGTCATGGAAAGCAGCTCGTTGACCTTCTCTTTATTGAGGAATCCGGTGAAGTGGAAGTAGCCGCCCAGGCCGCGGAAGGCGCCGCTCTCGATCAGCGGCTTCAGGCGCTCGCCGGTGCCGGCCATCACGAAACGGACGTTCTTGTTCACCGCCAGTACCCGGGAGGCGATTTCGAGGAAGAACTCCGGGCCCTTCTGCGCGGTCAGGCGCCCGAGGAAGAGCACCAGCTTCTCGGGGAACTTCTTCTTGGTGTTGAAGACGTGCACGGGCTCGGCACCGTTGTGGACGGGGTGGAGCTTCGCGGGGTCGATGCCGTAGTGGCCGGAGCAGATCTGGCCGGTGTAGCGGCTCACGGGGATCACCGCATCGGCCTGCTCCATGCCGTATTTCTCGATGTCGTAGATCCAGCCGCGGGCGTCGGCCCCGGCGCGGTCGTACTGGGAGGCGTGGACATGGAGCACCAGCGGCTTGCCGGTGGCCTTCTTCACCTCCACGCCCGCGAGGAAGGTCATCCAATCGTGGGCGTGCACGATGTCGAAGTCCGTTTGAAGTGCCAGCTTGGCCGCGATCTTGGAGAACTCGATCACCTTCGTGCCGAGGTCGCCGCCGTAGAGCTCGCCCATCTTGAACTGCTCCAGCTGGTTGCGCGTGGTTCGGGAAAACCGGATCTCGCCGCCGGGTTCCATCCGGATGTTTTCCACGGTGGTCTCGGTGATATCGTAGGGATCGAGGTGGATCGGCACGCGCTCTATCTGCGCGAAGCTCTCGTACCGATAACTCGCCTCCACGGTCTGCAAGTCTTCCACCCGCAGGTTGTTGAGTCCGGTGAGGTCGAAGCCGTCGAAACGGGTCTCCGGGTCGGCCCGGGGAACGATTACCCGCAGGTCCACGTGCTTCGAGAGAGCTTGTGAAAGTCCGAGGCACGCGATTCCAAGGCCGCCGTTGATCAAGGGAGGAAACTCCCAGCCTAGTTTAAGCACGCGAATGCGATTCATGATCTGTATGAAGACCTTGGGGGTCTGATTTTCAGGCACTACAGGGCGGCAAACGTGCGTGAGCAATGGACAGGCCAATGTCGAGGGAAATTACGTGGATACACGGTGGCACCTTTGCCACGCAAGCACCGGAACGCTTCGCATCAATGGATAAATTCCGACATGTCCGGTCACGGGCGGGGATGGCCGATTATGCCCCCTGGGAGGCTCCGAAGTACGAGCCGTTTCGTATTTCGCGGTCGCCGCGGTGCAAAAATCCACGGCTGCTCCGGGCGGGGCCGGCCCATGCGCAAGTTCCCGGGCTTGGCATGTGCCCGGCTATGGTGTTTAATCGCAGCGTTCACCCCGACCTTCCGATTTGCCCATGGCGTCCGACGAATTCTCCGGCAACTACATGGAAAAGCACCGCACCGCGGAAGCGGTGGTGGACTTTTTCCCGTCGGCGGTGCGTGAAATGCGCCGGCCCGCCGAAGGCGTCTTCGAATTCCTCACCGACAACGGCGTCCTGCTGCGGGTGAGCCTGGCCGCGGAGGGGATCGTGAGGTTCCGCTATTCACCGGAGGGGCGTTTCGAGGATGACTTCTCCTACGGCGTCGATCCGGCCTTCCGTCCCCCGGTGCCGGAGCACGATCTAATCGAGTTCGCGGACGGGTTTGCGATCCGCACCGGCCAGTTGTCGGTGCGAATTGCCAGACAGGGGCTTAAAACCACGATCACCGATACCTTCAGCGGCAAGATCCTCTGCCAGGACGAAAAGGGCTACCACTGGGAGGACAACAAGCAGTTCGGCGGCGAGATCGTGAAGATGAGCAAGACCTGCCAGAACGGGGAATACTTCTACGGTCTGGGCGACAAATCCTGCGACCTGAACCTGCGCGGCCGGCGTTTCCAGCTCTGGGGCAGCGATACCTATGCCTACGGGCCGAATACGGACCCGCTCTACAAGAACGTCCCCTTCTACCTGAGCCTCTGCCGCGGGAGTTCCTACGGGATCTTCTTCGACAATACCTTCCGCACGGGCTTCGACTTCGGCAGCGAAAAGCCGAACGTGACCGCCTTCCACGCCCAGGGCGGCGAGATGAATTATTACTTTATCCACGGGGAGACGCCCCTGGAGGTGGTGCGCCGCTACACCCGCCTGACCGGGCTGCCGGAGATGCCCCCGCTATGGGCGCTGGGCTACCACCAGTGCAAGTGGAGCTACTACCCCGAGGCCACCGTCCGCAATATCGCCAAGGGCTTCCGCGACCGGCGCATCCCCTGCGACGCGCTCTACCTGGATATCGACTACATGGACGGCTACCGCTGTTTCACGTGGGATGCGGAGCGTTTCCCGGAGCCGGCGAAGATGGTCCGGGATTTGGAGAAGGACGGCTTCAAGACGGTGGTCATCATCGACCCCGGCCTGAAAATCGACACGAATTATCCGGTGTGGGTGGAAGGCGTGGAGAAGGGCTACTTTTGCCGCCGCCAGGACGGGAACCTGATGAAAGGCTCGGTCTGGCCGGGCCTCTGCCATTTCCCGGACTTCACCCGGCCGGAGGTGCGCCACTGGTGGGCGGACCAGTTCCGCGAGCTCGTGGAAGAGGTGGGCGTCCACGGCATCTGGAACGACATGAACGAGCCGGCTGTCTTCGAGGACGGCACCTTCCCGCACGATGTCCGCCATGATTACGACGGCCATCCCTGCTCGCACCGGAAGGCCCACAACATCTACGGCATGCAGATGATCCGCGCGACCAAGGAAGGCTTGGTCCGCTTCGGCAAGGGGAGGCGCGCCTTTTCCATCACGCGCTCCGCCTACGCGGGCACCCAGCGCTTCGCCTGCGGGTGGACGGGTGACAACGTGGCCTCCTGGGAGCACCTCAACATGGCGAATACCCAGTGCCAGCGGCTCGCCGCCTCCGGCATGTCCTTCATCGGGTCCGATATCGGCGGCTTCATCGAGACGCCCTCGCCGGAGCTCTACCTGCGCTGGGTGCAGCTCGCGGTCTTTCACCCGCTGTTCCGCACGCATTCCTCCGGCGACCACGGGGAACAGGAACCCTGGTCCTTCGGCGAGGACACCACGGATTGGGTGCGCCGGGCGATCGAGCTGCGCTACCGCCTGCTTCCGGCCGTTTACACCGCCTTCCGGCAGTACGTGCGGGACGGCACGCCGATGCTGCGCTCCCTGCCGCTGGTGGATCACCAGAATCCGGACGCCTATTGGCGCAGCGCGGAGTTCTACTTCGGCGATCACCTCTACGTGGTGCCGATCATGGCGGAGGGAGAGGAGGGCCGTTTCCTCTACCTGCCGAAAGGCGAGTGGTTCGCCTATCACGACGATTCGCGGCCGAAGGCGGTGGCCACGGACATCTGGATCGAGTGCCCGATCGACCGCATCCCGGTCTTCGTCCGGGCGGGAGCGGTGGTGCCGCACTGGCCGCTGCAGCAATACGTCGGCCAGCTCGCGGACCCGGAGCCGGAACTGCGGGCCTGGTGGAAAAACGGCAGCGAGACCAGCGAGTGGTACGAGGATGAAGGCGACGGCGAGGCGTGGAAGGAGGGCGTTTATCGCGATTCCGTGATCCGCTTGGAAGGCGGGGAGGAGAGAATCACCATGACCCGCGAGTGGGAAGGCACCTGGACGCCCGGCTACGCCAGGATCCATCTGACTTTTTGCGGCATCGGCAGCGTGAAGGCTGAATTGTCCGTGGCCGTCGATGGCAAGGAGGCAAAGGCCCGGCGCGGCGAAGACGGGCGCTACCGGGTTACGGTGCCGCCGGATTTCAAACAGGTCACGGTGGACTGGGCTGCTGCATCGGTGGAGGCCAAGCGGGTGGATGAGGTCAATGCTTGAACTCGTCGCATCAAGAGTCGCGACGCGTCCGGTTTTCGATCCCGGCGAAGCCGTGAGGGCCGCAATCGCATCCGGTATTTTCCGCTAGGAGTCGCCATTCTTTCTCTTCGAAAGGAGCGGAAGAACGAAGCCAAGGATACCGGCGATGGTGTGAGTAAAAATATGGCGCAAGAGAGCCTCCACCTTCTCCGGAGAAGACCATATATGCGCAAGGTAGTCTCCGATCAGTGCAAGGAATGCTACCACCAATGCGACGCAAAGTGCGAGGATGATCCAAAAGATCGTGCAGGCGTGATCCTTTAGTTGGTCCTTGAGAGCCTTGCGGATGTTGTAACTGTCTTCCGCGTCTCGGTCGTAGTCCTTTCTGGCGAACGCTCGATTTTCTCCAGTGGCTGCTGGATCAGTCTGAAGATTGGTCGATTCTTCAGGTTTGATGTTTGCAAGTCCAGCGATGGGCGGATCATCAGGCATTAGACCGGGATGCCTTCAATTGGTCATAATGCTCCTTGATTCGAGAATCCGGGATCGTTTCGTCGAGGCAATCTTTACCGCCGCCCAAATTCCAAGTGACCCACCAAGGAGTTCCTCGTTGGTGGGTCATGGTAGAAAGTTGGGGGCCGCTAAAAGTTTTATATGCATCCCATACGTAATTGAGGAAAGCAGAGAGCCCCGTCCGATTAGAGACGTCTGGGAGGGATGGGATGACGTAACTAGGAATGGGCTTGTCACCAAAGTCGCGAAACCGGCGGTACAGCGGGCGGATCACGGGACCGTATCGCCATGCCTCCACGTCCTCGTTGATCAATGGCTGGCCATTTGTGAGGCTGAGGTGCCAACCGTGGGCGATGTATGTCAGCTTTATCAGCTGCATGGGCGTGACTGTAGCGCCTTCGGCTTGAGCTTTCTCAAGGAAGTATCGGGCTACCGCTGTGGCAGGTTCGGCCATCGGGAGGAACGATGCCACTTATACGCGGAGCGTCAAGTACTCTTATGAACAACTTGCTGCGAGGCATGCAGACTACGGCACTGCCGTAGTCGCGGCATCCTTGCCATCCCGCCGTCGTCCCGGTACCCGTCGCGCGTGCTCGATGCTCCCGGCGAACTCCTCCTCGCGTTGCTGGCAGCCTTTTGCATCGGAATGTCGAAGGCGGGGTTCAGCGGGATTTCGCTGATTTCCGTCTTCATCATGGCGGATCTTTACGGAGCCGTCCCTTCCACCGGGATCGTGCTGCCGCTGCTGATCTTCTCGGATCTCGCCGTTTATCCGGCCTTCATGAAGCACGGGAGCTGGAAGCCGGTGTGGAAGCTCCTGCCCGCGACGCTCCTGGGGCTCGCGATCGGCTGGTGGCTGCTGGGGGTGATGTTCTCCGAACCGGTGGCGAGAAGAGCCATCGGCGGCTGCATCCTCGGCATGGTGGCCTTGCAGGCGATACGGGCATGGAAGCCCGCCCTGTCTGACCGCCTGGCGGCTTCGCGGCCCTTTGGCACGGCGGCTGGATTCGCCGGCGGGGTCACCACCATGCTGGCGAATGCCGCCGGTCCCGTGATCCAGCTTTACCTGCTCTCCCGGCGCTTGCCGAAGATGGAGATGCTCGGGATCGGCGCGCGTTTTTTCCTGCTGGTGAATATCCTGAAGCTGCCTCTGAGCGGCAGCCTCGATCTCATCACCGCGGAGACGCTGCAGGACAATCTCAAGTGCCTGCCGGGAGTCGTGGCGGGCATCCTGATCGGGAAATGGCTGATCCTGCGGGTCTCCCAGCGGGCCTTCGAGTGGATGGTGATCGGTTTCTCCCTGATCGCCGCGTGCCGCTTGCTCTTCGTCGCCTGATCCCGGCTACCCGCGGAATTGGGCGGCTTGGAGGTTCTGGTAGTTCCGCCACGCCAGGTAGCCGCAGAGCAGCGCCACGTACCACCTTTCCATGAGGAGCAGCCCGGAGGCGGACAGCGCCGCTGCCGCACCGATGGCCACACGGTCCATCCGCTCGCGGGGCGTTACGAAGATCTCCGCGAG
>CAMPGU010000049.1 GCA_946885645.1 uncultured Haloferula sp. | reverse complement strand
GACTCGAAGGTGATCCTGATGACGCCGCAGGGTAAGGTCTTCAAACAGGCGATCGCGCGCGAGCTGTCGGAAGAGAAGCACCTGATCCTGCTCTGCGGCCACTACGAGGGCGTGGACCACCGGGTGATCGAGGAACTGGTCGATCTGGAGCTTTCCATCGGCGACTACGTGCTCACGAACGGGGCCATCGCCGCGGCGGTGGTGACGGATGCGCTCGTGCGCCTCTTGCCCGGAGCGCTCGGCGACGAGAGATCGCATCAGGATGAGTCCTTCTCCGATCCGGCGCTTCTGGAAGCGCCCGCCTACACGCGGCCGATCGATTTCCGCGGCATGAAGGTTCCGGAGGTCCTGATCTCCGGCCATCACGCGAAGATCGAAACCTGGAAAAAGGAAAAGGCGCTGGAGCGAACGCGGGAGAACCGCCCGGATCTCCTGGGCGAATGAATTTCCGGGCGTGCGCGCACTCCGCTTGACTCGCTGCCTTCCCCTGCGTCCCCTGTGACAAGCGGATGCCTGCCGATGCGCGATCTCTCCTTTTGCAATGGCTGCTCCCGGCGGTGGCCGGGCTCGGCACGGGGATTTGCGTGATGGCACCGGGAGGAAACGGGGCCGCCGGCAAAACGCAACCCGCGCCGCCGCTGCGCCCGGACGCCGTGAAGCTCCCGGAGGATCCGGTGGTGATCCGCTTGGCGGCACTCGCAGGGAGAACCGGGGATGCGCAAGTGGTGATCGAAGCGATGCTCGCGGCCGGAGCCGGAGATCCCGATCTCGCGGAATGGCTGGCTCCGGTTTTGATCGCGGATCCGGCGTGGCTGGAGAGATTCATCCCGAGCGTCCCGGGGGAACGACAGGTCGATTTGGCAAGGGCGGCGCTCTGGACCATGAGCGAACTCTCGCCGGACTCCGTGTGGGAACTGATCCGATCCTCACCTTTCGCCGCGGAGGCGGCGCGGGCCGCGGGAAGAGGCGAACACGAGGGACTGGACGTGATCAGCACGTGCAAGGACTCTCCGCTCGCTGCCGAAATTCTTTTCGATCCGGCAAACGGATTTTCGAACGAGGAAATTGCGGGCTATTTCCGCTGGGGGTCGGGGAGCGTGCCGAACTGCCGTCGCATCCTGGAGGAATGGGCCGCGGGACGCTGGGAAGGCGCATCGCCGGAATGCGTCCGCTCGGCATGGCTGTCCCTCCGGCGGGAGGACAGGGAGGTCTTGCAGGAATTCGAGGAATCGGTCCCCGCGCCTTTGCAGGAGGAGACGCGGCGTTTCGAGGCTCTGGCGCAACTGATGCAGCCGGACGGGGAGATCGCGGGAAACCCGCCCGCGAGCGAGTTGAGGATTCTGGATGCACAAGAATTGGCGGAATTCACGGAAAACCGCGCCGAGGCCGCACGACCCCTGCCCCTCGCAACGCTGGCGGCACTACCGCAGGAATTGCGCGGGCAGGCTCTGGAGAACTATTTCAACCATCTCTTCCCCTTCCAGACGGACCGGGCGAAGGAGGCCGTCGGCTCCTTGGACCAACTCGCCCTCACCCGGGCGGAGAAGCAAACCCTGCTGGAAGCCGCCGCTCACCGGATCTGGAATACCGAAGGCGACCACGAAACCGTCTTGCAATGGATGGCGCGCATGCCGGACCGGAAGGCGCGGGCGACCGCGGAAAGGAACCTCCTGGAAGAACTGGCGAAGTATGATCCCGAGGGTGCCTTGGCATTCGCGAAGACGATGCCGGAAGGGGCGCTGCGCGAGGAAATCGAGGAGCTCGCGATTGGAAATTTGCCATGAAGCCCCGCGAACTCCACCTGCCCCTCGCCGTCTTCGCGACCTCGCTCGTGGCGACGGTAGCCGCGATGAAATACACGGCCCCGCGTGCCGGAGACCTTCCGCGTGTGACCATGGCTGATTCTCCATCGGGAGGCGATCACCGCGAGGACAGCTCTTTCTCCGAGGTCCGGGCCTTTCTCCGCACGGGGGATATCGGAGGGGCCACGGCGAGCCTCGGGCGTTTGGGCGAGCGGGATCCCATGGCGTTCTTTGAACTCCTGGCGAAGCTGCCGGGAATGCCGGGGATGGACGACCTCATCCGTCATGCCGCTGCCCGCCTTCCGTGGAAGGAGCCTGCGGTTGCCGATCTGCTCAACCGCATCGGTCCGCACGACTGGCGCGATCTCGCGTGGGAAGCGTACACCGCGGCGCGGGTGGGTCTCCGGCCTGACGAGGAAGTTTTCGAGGTAGGCGGCCAGGCACGTTCCCACACGTTCCTCAGCGGCACCCGGACCTTGATGGAAGACGCGGCGGAAAAACGCCCCGACAGCTTCCTCGCATTTCTCAACCGCAAGGGTGGCACTTCGATCCGGGAGGAATTTTTCAAGATGCTGATGAAGCATCATCCGGAACGCGCGGGGGAACTCTACCGGGCGATCCCGGACGGCAGCCCGGGATGCAACGACGACCGGCGCTACATCCTGCAGGCGCGCGTCCAAGGCCTTCCCACCGCCGAAAACCTGCAGGCGGTGTGGGACGAGCTCGGAAACCGCGGGAGCTACTCGTCCGATCTCGCGCCTGCCCTGGCCTCGCACGCCTATCTGGGAGCGACGCCCGCCGAACGGGAGAAGGTGCTGGATCTGATTGCCGCACAAGCGCCCCTGGCGCGGAACCGGATGCTTGCAGCCCTGATCTTCCAGCGGGAGGAGCCGGTGTCGGCCGGCGAATTTAGCCGGCTCGCGGGCATCTATACTTCGGCGGCACTTCAACGCGAGGCCTTGGAAATCTGGCTGAGCAGCGGGCCGGATCCGGGCGAGGATGATTGGCTCGAAAAGTTGCCCAGCGAGAAGCTTCGGAATCATGCGCGGGCCTTGCTCGGCGGACGCTAGCAGTGGAAGAGATCCGGATTTCCGGGGCTGCAGATGCAGGAGCGGATGCACTTTGCACAGGTGGAAGAAAATCGATCGGATTTAGTTAAGAGTGATTAATTATCCCTTTCCTTTGAGTAATCGAGTGGTAAGCGTCCGCTGAAATCCGGACTCACTTTTACATGAAGCGTATCCACATTACTCCACTCTGGATGAGCCTCGCGGTGGCGATCACCCCGATCCTTCACGCGAACGAAGACCCCAAGGGTCAACAGCCTGCGGCCACCCCCGCAGATGCGAAAAAAGCCGCGGACATCGCGGTCCCGACCGACGCTTTGGCAGGCCTGCAGCGGCAGTTCGAAACGATGAACAAGGCGATCATCGAAGCCCGCACGGAAGCGGCCGGGGTGACCGGCGAACGCGACGCCGCGCGCAAGGAAGCGCAGGCGGTGCGCGAGGCGAAGCAACAGCTTGAGGCACAACTGGCAGGGCTCAAGAAGCAGCTCGAGGCCTCGAATCACGAAGTCTGGCAATGGAAGGACAAGGCCACGGTACTGGAGAAGAAGCTCGGTGCCGGGGAGGAGGCATTCCGCAGCCTGGCGACCTTCCGCGACCAGATGGACTCCGCCATGAAAGAGTTCGCGGTGTTGAAGAACGGCTTGGCCGAGGTGCGTGGCGAACTCCAGGCGCCGGCCGAACGCGTCGCGCTGAAAAAGCAACTGGCCGAGGCGAATGCCGCGAAAGACCAGATCGCGAAGAAGCTGGGTGACGAAGCGAAGGCGCATGCGGAAAGCAAGCGGCAGCTCGTCGCCAGCGTGACCTTCGGCAAGGATCTCAAGAAGGCCTTTGAAGACTTCAAGGCGAGCGCCAAGGTCCAATTCGAGGCACTCGCCAAAGCCAGGGAAGAACGGGACGCCATGGCGAAGGATCTGGGGGCTGCCAAGGAGCAGCTTTCCGCGGCAACGAAGGAAGCCGCGGGGCTCAAGGAGGGCAAGGTGACCGTTGAAAGGGAACTCCATACCGCCCGCACCGAGCTGACGGCCACGCGGGAAACGCTGGCGATGCTCCAGAAAGAGTCGGCCCAACTCCGCTCCACGCTCCAGCCCCTCTCTGCGGAGATCCAGGCGGCGAAGGACCAAGCTGCCAAGGCCACGGCGGCGATCCAGGGAGCCTCCGCCGCCCGTGATCGCGCGGAGCAAGATCGGGCGCAGATGGAGGCGCAGTTGAAAGAAGCAAGCGGCCAGCTTGCCAATGCGCTCGCCGCCCAGAACGGCCTCAAGGAGCAGGTAGCCAGCAAGAGCACCGAGATCGAAAGCTTGCGCAAGAAGGTCGAGGAGATGGAGGCGAAGACCGCCAGCCGGCAACCCCCGGTAGAAGAGAGCCGGGAAAGCGCGTCCCGCTAAACGGCAAGGATTTCCTCAAGGCCGGGGCCATTGCGGCTCCGGCCTTTTTCGTGTCCGTTCGCCGGGTCCAAGCCGGGAAACGCAGAACGGCTCCTCTTTCGGGTGAGTTGCGCACTCCTCCCGTCTCCACCACAGTGCCCTGCTGCAACCGCACCTGTGATGGTAAAATTCCCCGATGCCGACGGTTCCCTTGTCACCCATTTCGGCGACAGTCCCCCAAAAAAGCCGGGGTTTACGATGACCGCGAAAGCGGAGTATGATGAAAGAAGGCACTGCGCTGCCGTATGTTGAGCCCAGCGATGCGTCTTACCCTGCTCATCCTTGCTTCTAGCATCCCGAATCTCCGTGCGGAGGAGCCGGTCGATTTCAATCGCGACATCCGGCCGCTCCTCAACAAAAACTGCACGACCTGCCACGGCGGGGTAAAACAGGCGGGCGAGGTGTCATTCATCTTCCGCGAGGAAGCCTTGGGGAAAGGCGAATCCGGCAAGTCCGTGGTGGTGCCCGGCAACCCGGCTGCCTCCGAGATGATCCGGCGGATCAAAAGCAGCGATCCGGACGAAAAGATGCCCCCGCCCGAGGAGCATCCGCACGGGCTGGAAGAAAACCAGATCGCCCTGCTGGAACGCTGGATCAAGGAAGGGGCGAAGTGGGGCGAGCACTGGTCCTTTCAGAAGCCGGAGGAGCCGCCCGTGCCCGCATTGAGAAATCCGGCCTGGCCCAAGGTCGAGCTGGACCGCCACGTGCTGGCGAACCTGGAGGCGGAGAAGCTCGCGCCATCCCCGGAGGCTTCGGCCGCCGAGTGGTTCAGGCGCGTTTCCCTCGATCTCACCGGGCTGCCGCCCTTGCCCGAGGAGTGGTCGGCATTCCGCACGGCCGTGGCCGCCGATCCGCAGGCGGCGATGGAGGCCGCCGTGGACCGGCTGCTGGCCTCGCCGCAGTACGGCGAGCGCTGGGCCGCGATGTGGCTGGACCTCGCCCGCTATTCCGACACGACCGGCTTCGAGAAGGATCCGCACCGCGACATCTGGCCGTACCGGGACTGGGTGATCCGCGCGTTCAATGCCGACCTGCCATTCGACACTTTCACGGTGAAACAGCTGGCGGGCGACCTGATCGAAAACCCGGAACCGGGCGATCTGATCGCAACCGGCTTCCACCGGAACACCCAGAACAACACCGAGGGCGGCACCGATGACGAGGAGTATCGTCTCGCCGCGGTGATGGACCGGGTCAACACCACATGGACCGCGTGGAATGCGACGACCTTCGGGTGCATCCAGTGCCACTCGCACCCCTACGATCCCTTTCCGCACGAGGACTACTACAAGTTCATGGCCTTCTTCAACAACACGGAGGACGTCGATCTGAACAACGAGTACCCGCGCACGAAAGTGACCGACAATCCGGCGGCTCAGTCGGAATCAGTAAAGCTGGAGAAGGAGCTCCGGGCGCTGCGGGATACGATCAACTCCGAAGGCCTCGCCGTCGCCGGGATGCTGGAAGGATGGCAAACCTTCAAGGCCACCGCCGCGAAATCCAGCGGGCCCGAGGGCCAGCTGGTGCAGCAGTCGGACGGCATCATCCTGGCATCCGGCACCAATCCCACGGGTGCCGTTTATACGCTCACGGGTGCGGCCATGCCCTTCGCGGCGCTGCAACTCGACATCCTGCCGAAGGACGACGACCCGAAAACCTGGGCGGAACGTGCAGCGATGATTTCCAAGCTGGAGGCGGATCTCGTGAAAGCCGACGGCAGCAGGCAGCCCGTGGCCTTCAAGGAGGTGATCGCCGATTTCATCGCCGGACCCTTCGATCCCAACGAAGCGATCCGCAACGGCACTCCCGGTTTCGGGGATTTCCCTATGCTGCGGGGCCCGCGCCGCGGGTGGTTCGTGCCGGAGCAGCCGGTCATCGCCGCGGCGGGAGATCAACTCGAGATCCGCCTGCTCCACGGGGCCGTGTGCAACGGCGACAACCAGTCCTGCGTGCTGAACCGTTTCAAGGTATCGCTGACGGAGGATGCCCGCTTGTCGGATTTCATCCGGTCCCCGGAAAGAGCCGCCCGCTGGCTTGAACACGGATCGCGCAAACAACAATACGATGCGATCCCCGGGAAAGGCATCCCCGTGATGCAGGAGCGCCTGCCCGCCGCCACCCGGGACACGCGGGTCTTCATCCGCGGCAACAGGCTGACCCGCGATCAACCGGTGAAGCCGGGAATTCCTGCGATCACCGGCCCGCCGGAGAAAAAGGAGAACCTGACGCGGCTGGACATGGCGCAGTGGCTGGTGAGCGAGCGGAATCCGCTGGCAGCGCGGGTGCTGGCAAACCGCCTGTGGGCGGAGCTCTTCGGCACGGGCATCGTGGAAACGCAGGAGGATTTCGGGAGCTCGGGCTTGCCGCCCGCGAATCAAGCTCTGCTGGATCACCTCGCGCTGCGGCTTCAAAGGCATCACCGTTGGCACATCAAGCCTTTCCTCCGCGAGCTCGTCCTGTCGGCTTCGTACCGGCAGACGTCGAAGGCATCGCGGGAGCTGGTGGCCCGCGACCCGAAGAATCAGCTCGTCGCGCGGGGCCCGCGCCTGCGCCTCACGGCGGAGATGGTGCGGGACCAGGGCCTCGTCCTCTCCGGCCTGCTGTCCCGGAAGCAATTCGGGCCGCCTGTCTTCCCGCCGCAACCCGAAGGGATCTGGAAATCGGTGTACAACGGCGAGAAATGGAATACCTCGCAGGGAGAAGACCGCTACCGCCGCGGAATTTACACCTACTCGAAACGAACCAGCGGGTATCCCGCCTTCCTGACCTTCGACGCGCCTACCCGCGACCTCTGCTCGGCCCGCCGCATTTCCACCAACACGCCGCTGCAGGCGCTGGTGACGCTGAACGACCCTGCTTTCATGGAGTTCGCGCAGGCCTTCGCGAAGCGGATGACGGGAACGACGGCAAGCGAGCGGATAGCGGCGGGCTACAGGCTGATCACGCTGCAAGATGCACCCGCCGCCGTGGTGAGCTCGCTTTCCAAGCTTCACGCGGATGCAAAGGCCGACTATGAGAAAGCACCCGCCGAGTCTGCCAAGCTCGCGGCCACGCCCGATGAGGCGGCGATGGTGCTGGTGGCAAACACGCTCCTGAATTCCGATATCGCACTGAACCGATGAAAAAGACATTCCTGTTCCTCGCGGCCGCGTGCGGCCTCCTGCACGCCGGCGAAACCGGGTTGACGACGGTATATCAGCCCTTGGAAGCCTCAGACGCCGGCAAGCCCCGGATCCTAGCTGTCACCTGCAAGGATCATTACGCCAGCTCGGGTCTGTCGAAGGCCGGTCTGATCACCCTCGCCAATCGTGCTCCGACCAACAGCCCGGACGGGGCTAGCGACATCAATCTGGCCTCCCGCGCCGGAATCAAGATGAGCCACGACGGCACGACTGGCAAAGACCCCGTCCTTTCCATCGATTGTCGCGCCGCGAAGCCCGAGGTAAGCGGAATCGGTCTGGCGGAGATTTTCCGGGCCTCGCTCGAGTGCCTGCGCCGCGCCTATGCCGGAACATTCGCCGATGCCGAGCTGGAGTTCTTGATTCCTGCAGACATGCCGGAACTGGAGAAGATCGCCGGGGAGTTCGAGAAGCACGACAAAGCCAAACCCTTCTTCCCGGCCGGGCCATGAACCTCTTTCAGCAGCTCCGCTACGAGCGCGCCCAGCACCTCACCCGGCGGCATTTCCTGAAGAACTGCTCGCTCGGCCTGGGCGGCATGTGGTTCGCCACCCAAGGCGATGCGGCACCCCTTCCCAAGGATCCCGCCAATCCCCTGCTTCCCGACCTGTCGCACTTCGCGCCTAAGGCGAAGCGGGTGATCTACCTGCACATGGCCGGGTCGCCGAGCCAACTGGAGCTTTTCGACTACAAGCCGGAGCTGGCGAAACTGGATGGCAAGGAGTGCCCGAAGGAATTCTTGGAAGGCAAGCAGTTCGCCTTCATCCAAGGCGTTCCGAAGATGCTCGGCTCGCAATTTCCCTTCCATCAGGCGGGGCAAAGCGGGCAATGGATTTCCGACCGGCTGCCGCACTTCGAGCAGGTGATCGACGAAGTGTGCTTCATCAAGTCGATGTGGACGGACCAGTTCAACCACGGCCCCGCGCAGCTCCTGCTGCATACGGGTAGCCAGCTTCTCGGCTCGCCTTCGATCGGCGCGTGGACCACCTACGGGCTCGGCTCGGAGAACGCGAACTTGCCCGGCTTCATCGTCCTGACCTCCGGCGGCAATAATCCTGACGCGGGAAAATCGGTGTGGGGCTCCGGCTACCTGCCGAGCGTGTATCAAGGCGTGCAGTGCCGCTCGCGCGGCGAGCCGGTGCTCTATCTCTCGAACCCCGACGGGGTATCGCGCGCGCTCCGCCGGCGCACCCTCGATGCCCTCAACGATCTCAACCAGCACGTCGCCGCCGAGGTGGGGGACCCGGAAACCGTCACGCGCATCGCCCAGTACGAGATGGCATTCCGGATGCAGATCCACGCTACGGACGCCTTCGATCTCAAGCAGGAGCCGGAAAACATTCATGCCCTCTATGGCACCCGGCCGGGCGAGGAATCCTTCGCCAACAATTGCCTGCTTGCCCGCCGCCTGGCGGAGCGGGGCGTGCGTTTCATCCAGCTCTTCGATTGGGGTTGGGACTCCCATGGCACTGATGCCGGCACCGATCTCAAGCAAGGCTTCGTCAAGAAATGCGAGCAGATCGACCGGCCGATCGCCGCACTCCTCAAGGACCTGAAGCAGCGCGGACTGCTCGACGAAACACTTGTCATCTGGAGCGGCGAATTCGGCCGCACGCCCATGCGCGAGAACCGCGGCGGCGTGGAGATGCCCTTCATCGGCCGCGATCACAGCCCCGGTGCCTATACGCTGTGGATGGCGGGCGGCGGCGTGAAGCCCGGTTTCACCTACGGCGAGACCGACCCGGTCGGCTACGCGGCCGCGATCGACAAGGTGAGCGCGCACGATTTTCACGCCACGCTGATGACCCTGCTGGGCTACGATCACAAGAGGCTGACCTATCCCTTCCAAGGGCTGGAACAGCGTCTTTCGAACGTGACCAAGCCGTCGCGGATCGTGAAAGAGGTGATCGCCTGACGACCCTACTCTCCGTGGAGGTGGCGGATCGCCTCGCGGATGGCGGGCATCAGGAGCGGCAGGCATTCGCCGATGGCCTTGGGATTGCCGGGAAGATTCACGATGAGCGTGGTCCCGCGGGTTCCGGCGGTGGAGCGCGAAAGAATCGCAGTGGGCACTTTCGCGAAGCTCTGCACCCGCATGATCTCCCCGAATCCCGGTAGCTCGCGGTCCAGCACGGCGCGGGTAGCCTCCGGGGTGACATCGCGCGGAGCCGGACCGGTGCCACCCGTGGTGAGGATGAGATCGCATTTCTCCTCGTCCGCCAGGCGGCGCAGGAGGGCCTCGATCCCGGCCCCGTCATCGGGCATCAGAAGACGCAGCCATTCGACGTCCTCGCCACCGTCAGCGCCGAAGACGCGCTCGATCTCCGGGCCGCTGCGGTCCTCGTAGATCCCGGCGCTGGCCCGGTCGCTCAAGGTGAGGCGCGCGACCTTCATTCCTTGATCTTTTCGATGACCTTGATCCCGCCGATCACCATGCCTTTGTCCACGGCCTTGCACATGTCGTAGATGGTCAGCGCGGCCACGGACACGGCGACCAGCGCCTCCATTTCCACCCCGGTCTTCGCCGAGGTGCTGGAGGTCGCGCGGATCGCCACGCCCTCCCCGCCCACCTCGAAGTCAACGTCTACCTTGTCCAGCGGCAGGCCGTGGCAGAGCGGGATCAGCTCGTCGGTGCGCTTGGCCGCTTGAATTGCAGCGATGCGGGCCACCGTGAGCACATCGCCCTTCGGAAGCGCCTTGTCGCGCAGCGCCTGCACCGTGGCGGGCGCGCACCCGACGAAGCCCGTCGCCACCGCGAGGCGGCGTTGCACGGGTTTCGCGCCGACGTCCACCATGCGGGCGGTCCCTTCGGCGTCGAGATGGGAAAATTCGGGTGAGGACATCGTTCAGGTCAGGTGCGGTGGGCCGAGCAGCAAGGTTTTGGCGCGGTTGCCGGAAGGAGAGGATTCATCGACGAGCACCAGCGCATTGGCACCGGCCAGCGAGAAGGTGTCCCCGGAAGTGGACCACCGCAGTGGCGAGACGGCAAGAGCGCCGGCACGGGCATGGACGCGCGCCGGCCACCAGGTCTCCCGCGGATTCACCCGCAGCGCTTCGCCGCCCTCGATCTCCAGATCAAGAAGCATCCAGGAAGGCTCGCGCCCCGACAGGAGGTCCAGCGCCAGGCGGATCGCCACGTGGAAGCACACGAAGTGCGACACGGGGTTCCCCGGGATGACGAAGGCGGCTTGAGCCCCCCGGCTTGCAAAAGTGAGCGGCTTGCCGGGGCGCAGGTTCACCTTGTCGAAATGGATCGTGAAGCCGAGCCGTCGCAGCGCTTCCGAGCCGAAATCATAGTCCCCCACGCTGGCCCCGCCGGAAATCAGCAAAAGATCGCAGGGCGGGGTGCAGAGCTGGGCCAAAGCGGCCGGATCGTCCGGGCAACGGGACGAGGTGAAGGAAGCCGCAAGGTCGGCAAGCAAGGCGGCGAGCAAGGTGGTATTCGTGTCCCGGATCTTGCCATGCGGCGGGCTCTCCTCCGGCGGGACGATTTCCCCGCCCGTGGCAATGTGGCGGACGACGGGGAGTCCGACCACGTCGGGAGCCACCGCGCCGACCTGCGCCAGCATGGCCAGCTCCGGAGCGCCCAGCACCGCTCCCGCTGGCAGGATGACATCGCCGGGCCGGGCTTCGGAGCCTTCCGGCCGGATGAAAAGGGCATTTGGAAAAGCGGCGAAGTTCACGCGGTCTCCCTTCCGCTCCGCCTGTTCCTGCGGGATGACGCGCCCCCCGCCGGGAGGTAGCAAGGCCCCGGTGAAAACCCGCATCGCCTCGCCGGGTGCGAGCTTCCGGTCGGGATCCGCTCCGGCCTGGATTTCACCGGCCACTTGGAATTCGCCGGGCAAGGCGTCGCCTTGGATCACGTAGCCATCCATCGTTGCCCGATCTCCGGAGGGGTAGGCGGCATCCGCCAGCACCGGCGCGGCGAGGACCCGTCCCCGGGACGCCGCGAGCGCGACCGACGCGGAAGGCAGCGGACGGAGCACTCCGGCGATCATGCGGCGAGCCTCTTGGAGGGAAATCACGGGTTTCGGACTAGGAGCGGAGGGCGGCGGGCACAAGCGAATAGATGGCCGACATTCCGGTCGCGTTCGCGGTTCCCCGGAGCTATGGCTTCCGCCGATGTCCATCACGGTCCTCGCTTTCGCCCAGTCCCGGGACACCTTCGGCTTCTCCACGAAGGAAGTGCCGTGCCGTCCGGAAGACACGCCCCGCACGCTGCTTCTGGGCCTGCAGCAGGATGCAGACGTGCAGGACTGGCGCGTGGCGCTGGACTGCGAATTCGCGACCTGGGACACGCCGCTCGGCTCCGCGAAAGAGCTCGCCATCATTCCACCGGTTTCGGGAGGTTGAGCCCCATGTTGACCGAAATCCATTTCACCGCGGATCCCATCGTGATCCCGCCGCAAGAGATGCCTTCCCGGGAGATCGGAGCCGCGGTCGAATTCCGAGGCATCGTGCGCGAGCTGGAAGACGGCGATGCCTTGGCGGGGCTGTTCTACGAAGCCTACGAGCCGATGGCCCGGCGGGTGCTGGAGGGGCATCTGGCCGAGCTGGCGGCTCTCCATCCGTGCACGGCGGTCCATTTCATCCACCGCACCGGCTGGGTGCCGGTCGGCGAGGCTTCTCTCTTCATCCGGGTGTTAAGTTCCCACCGGAAGGAAGCGCTGGCGCTCCTCGGAGAGGCCATCGACCGCCTTAAGGCGGACGTGCCGATCTGGAAACTGACCCGGAGGCCGGAATGAGGAAAGCTTCCGGATCCTCCCCCATGGAAACAGGGCCGAAAGTTCTCTTTCCTTTGCCGATCGGCCTGCTGCGCCGGGTCTTGATGGCGCTTCTGCTATTCGTCGGCGGCACCGCGCCTTCGGCGGCCCATGTGGTGAAGCAGCTCTACGGCGAACTCGCCCAGGAAGGCGAGGGCTGGAAGCTGGAGATCCTTTTCGACGCGGGCTATGCCGACCCTGCGGGACGCAACGACGCGGCGACCCCTCAGCCCGCCCGCGAATGGCTGGTGAAACTGCCCCGCCCCGAGCAAGAGCGGCTCTGCGCGGAAGCAGAGAACTATCTGAGGGAGGCGCTTTCCTTCCGCTCATCCGGCAGCCCCTTGGGGTGGAAGATGTCTTTTCCCGATTTCGGGTCCGATCCGCCGGCATTCCCGTCCCTCCTGAACGAAGGGGCATACTTTCACGTACTCATCGAGCCGGTGACGCTTCCTTCCACGGGGGTGTCCATCGGCGTGGCCGCCGGAGACCATCCCGATCTGGTGGTGAAAATGCCGGGGGGAGAGCAGGAAGGAAATTACCTCACGGTGCCTCCGGGCGGGGAGGCGATCCTTCTCGCCGGCCCCGATCAGCTCGCGGAAGCTGGCCGGACTCCGGTGGCCGTGGCCTTCCGACAGGGGGTGCTGCACGTGATCCCGGAAGGCCTGGATCACATCCTTTTCGTGCTCGGCATTTTCCTGCTCCAACGGCGCTGGCAGCCCTTGCTGAAGCAATCGCTGGCCTTCACCGCCGCCCACACCATCACGCTCGGCCTTGCTTCCGCGGGCCACGTTGATATCCCCGGCTGGATTGTGGAGCCCGCGATCGCCCTCAGCATTACCGCGCTGGCGGTCGAAAATCTTTTCGTCACCGAGGCACGTCCGTGGCGCCTATGGCTGGTCTTCGCGTTCGGACTGGTCCACGGCCTCGGCTTCGCGGGGGTGCTATCAACGTGGATCCGCCCCGGCGAAGGCTTCCTTCCGACCCTCATCTCGGCCAATCTGGGCGTCGAGGTTGGCCAGGTGGTGGTGATTGCCGCGGCATGGCTCGCGACGATGGGATGGAGCCGTTCGAAGGCGTGGCCTCATTTCCGCCGCTGGGCCTGCGTGGCGCTGGCGCTCGCGGGGCTCTTCTGGTTCGCCGAGCGCACCGGGCTGCTTCACTCGTCCTCTTCCGGAGCCTCTTCCTCGCTCTCGCTCATCGAGGATTCGTCCCACTTGATCTCCACGCGCTTGCGTTTCCACGCCTTGGAAATGGCTTCCTGCATCTCCTCGTAGCTGCGACCGTCCAGCAGGACGTCGATCGCCTCCTGTCCACCCTTCCCGCTCCGCAGGGCTTGCAGGAATTTCTTCGCGCGGGCGGCATCGCCCTCCCCGTCCAGATGGAGGAAGTAGGTGGTGAGAATCAGGCCGAAGCCGTAATTGAAATTCGCGCGGGGGCCGGTGAAGTTGCCATAGCTCATCAGCATGAAGTCCTTCAGCGCGGGAGCCGAAATTTCCTCGCCGAGCGCACGACCGCGGGTGTCGTCCTTCCCGTAGCCGGTGGCGTAGGCGACGATGTCGTCGAAGTTCGACTTCACCTTGAAAAGTCCGGCACGGTAGGGCGTGGCGGTCACGTACTCGGCGATGCCCTCGCTGAACCACCCCATTGCCCCGCGCTGATAATACGGGCCGGGCGTGAGCTGGTGGGTGAGCTCGTGGACCAGCGTTCCGTTCGTCCGGTCGCGGTCCAGCATGTAGCCGCTGCCCACGGGACGCACGCCGAGACTGGTCAAGGGCACCATCACCGTGTTTTTGCCCGGCATGTACACGCCCGCGCTGGTGGGCGGACCGCCGGCACGCACGTACTCCTCCTTCGTCTCGAAAAGCAGGATCAGGAATTTCCCCTCCGTCTTCGCCCCGCCGGAAATGCCCAGCGGCAGGGCCCGGCAATAATTGTAGGTGGATTCGAACATCACCGCGAAGCCCTTCACCACCGATTGGGAGAGCCGGACATTGCAGACGAAGCGGTAATTCGTGCTCTCGTACACGAAGCGCTTGGTCTCCTTGTCCTCGGTCACGGTCTTGATCTGCGGGTCCTCGTCGAAGCGGACGCTCTGCGGCCACGGCGCATCGAAATTCGGCACTTCCTTCTCCGCCACCGGCCCGGGTACGGGCTCGATTTCCTTTTTCGGAGGAAGGGGCTGCTTTTCGGGCGGCGCATCCGGAACCGCCTTGCCGAGAAACTTCAGGTCCTCCGGAGAAAGCCGCGCCAAGGAGAGCTTCACGATCTGATTGTTCGCATCCAACTGCAACGTCACCTCGGTGTCGTCGGACGTCACGAGCGTGGCTTCGATCTTGCGCCCCTGCTTGTCGGTCCACGTCCGGGCCCACGCCGGACCGGATATGAGGACGGCCAAGACGGCTAGGGCGGGAAGACGGCGTAAGTAGGGTTTCACGGGACGGAGAGCGGGCTTCGCCGGAGGTGGCCGGATGAAAGGACCCGGGCCGTGAGATTTCTCCAAAAATGTTCGCGTATCAAGCAGAAGACTCCGGGACGGCAGCGGGTGCTTACCTCAGATATCTTCCCGCAGCTTGAGTGCGAACCCGAAAGTGACAATCGCGGACAAACCCGTGACGAAAGTGCCCTCTGCATGAGAAAGTGCCGTTAGGAATTCTGCGGGAAATGAGACTTGAAGCGGACACGCTCGCCGCCGATGGAGAGGTCGCCCGATGAATGCACCCGCCGCCCGGTCGCTCCACGATCTCGCCCTGCACGAGATCGAGGCGGAGCTGTCGGCGGGGGGAATAAATCCGCATCACGCGAAGGCACTCTGGCGCGCCGTGCAGCGTGAGGGGGAACTCGACCTCGCCAGGCGGGATTTCGCTCCGCCGCTCAAGCGCTGGATCGAAGACCACGTGGGGGAGGAAAAGGTTTTCTTTCTGGATGCCCCGCCGGTGGCGAGCGAGACGAATAGCAGCGACGGTCTGACCCGGAAATTCCTGCTGAAACACCGCGACGGCCAGATGACGGAGACCGTCCTGATGGGCTACGACGGCCGCCACACGGCCTGCGTGAGCACCCAGGCCGGCTGCGCGATGGGCTGCGTCTTTTGCGCCACCGGACAGATGGGCTTCGTCCGGCACCTGCGACCGGGGGAAATCGTCGCCCAAGTGCTGCATGCACGCCGCGTGCTGGAGGCGACCCAGCCGGGCCGGCGCCTGCGGAATCTAGTCCTGATGGGCATGGGCGAGCCCCTGCACAACTACGACTCCGTCATCCGCGCGCTCGGGATCATTTCGAACGTCCGCGGCATCGGCATCGGCCCCTCCCGGATTTCCATCAGCACGGTGGGGGTGGTGCCGGGCATCCTGCGGCTGGCGAAGGAGGGCCAGCCGTACCGGCTCGCCGTCAGCCTCCACGGCTCCACGGAGGAGGAGCGCTCGGCCCTAGTGCCCGCGAGCAAGAAATGGTCTCTCGCCGATCTCATCGAGGCCTGCCGCGAATACGGAGCCATCACCGGCAAACGGATCTTTTTCGAGTGGACGCTCATCGCGGGCAAAAACGACTCGCCGGAAACCGCGGCACGGCTGACGGCCCTGCTCCAAGGCATCGACGCCCACGTGAACCTGATCCCGCTCAATCCCACCGGCGGCTTCGCGGGGACCCCGGCGGCCGAGGCTGCGGGACAGGAATTCCAGCGGATCCTGCTGAGGGCGGGATTCCCCTGCACGTTCCGGCAGCGCCGCGGGATCGATGTGGCGGCCGGCTGCGGACAATTGAAAGCGGAAAAGGTGAAGGCGCCGGCCCGCCTTTGAAGGGTCGCATTGCCGCCGGAACGAGCCAATGTTCACGGGCATGCAGATGCGGGAAGCGGCGGAACGGGTTCTCTTCGCGGAGACGCTGGAGGAGAAGCTGGCTCTCTCCCCCAAGGCTCTCCGCGACGACACGCCCGGACCCGCGATCATGCTGCCCGACAAGCCGGGGCGGCCCCCTGAACTGCGGATTCATGCGAAGGGGGTGCGCGTTGAATTCCCGGGGATCCACCGCCTCGACGACGATCGCGAGCGCGGCGTGATGCTGCACTTCCTGGCGAACCACGAACTGCTCGCGGCGGAGCTGATGGCGCTCGTGCTGCTCAGATTTCCCGATGCGCCCGCGGAGTACCGGGCAGGGGTGTACGAGGCGATGCGGGAGGAGCAGATGCACACGCGCATGTATGTCCGCCGCATGCGCGAATGCGGGATCGAATTCGGCGAGCTGCCGGTGAACGATTACTTCTGGCGGATCATCGCGCCGATGGAGACGCCGCTTGATTTCGTGACCCGGCTCAACCTGACCTTCGAGCAAGCGAATCTGGATTTCTCGAAGCACTACGCCGCGCTGTTCCGCCAGGCCGGGGACAGCTCCACCGCGGCCGTGCTGGAGAAGATCTACCAGGACGAGATCGGCCACGTCGGGCACGGGGTGAAGTGGTTCCGGCGCTGGAAAGAGGGCGGCGGCAGCGATTGGGAAACCTACCGGAAATCCCTGACTTTTCCCCTCAGCCCCGCGCGTGCCAAAGGCCTCGCCCCCTTCAATGCCGAAGGCCGGCGGCTGGCGGGCATCGACGATGATTTCATCCGTCATCTGGAGATCTGTGATCAGTCGCGCGGCCGCACGCCGGTGGTCCACTGGTTCAACCCGAATGCGGAATCCCATGCGATGCCGGGGCGCTATCAGCCCGCCAAAACGGAAGTAGCCTTGGAGGAGGACCTTGAGATGCTGGTGATCGGCTGGTGCCGGAAGGACGACGTGGCGATCCTTCGCAAGCCGCCATCGCGGGAGCATCTCGCGGAGCTGAAACGCGCGGGCTTCGATCTGCCGGAGATGGTTTCCCCTGCCGACCTGCGCGGGCGCAAGCTCGGTGGGCTGAGGCCCTGGGCCTGGTCTCCCGATGCCAGCGCGCTGCTGGCGGAGTTCGCGGGGCAGATGTCGCGCCGCGTCCCGTGGAGGTGGCGCGAGGCCTTGCCCCGGGACTGGTTTTCCAAGGAGATTGGGATCGCGCTGGAGAGGCGCTTGGGCCTCGGCGGGGGGTGCGGGAAGATCTGCCGGAGCGTGGACGAGGCGATGGAGGCACTCCGTCCGCTCCTCGCGAGCGGACAGGCGCTGGCGAAGGCAGCCTACTCGCACGCCGGCCGCGGCCATAAGCGGATCAATCGGGAGAGCCCGGCGGAGCAGACCCGCAATTGGCTGAAGAACACCATCGCGAGCCACGGCTGCGTGGTGATCGAGCGGTGGCTGGAGCGGGTGACCGATTTTTCAGCGCTCTACGAAATGGATGCAAAAGGGAGCGCGGAACTGATCGGCCTCACGGTAATGGACAACGATCCTGCGGGGCGCTTCCAAGGCAGCCGCGTCTCGCCGAAATGGGCCAGCATGCTCGACCCGGAGGTCGCCGCTTTCCTGCATCGCGAGGCCCGCGTGATGGAGTGGTATCAGGAGAAAGTCCCCGCCGCTCTCGGGGACTTGTTGCCCGGCTATATCGGGCCGCTCGGCATCGATGCGATGGTGCACCGTCAGCCGGACGGATCGCTGGCCCTGAAGCACGTGGTGGAGCTCAACGTGCGGATGACCATGGGCCGGATCGCCTTGGAACTCATGAAGAAATCCGCGCCGAACCGGGCTTGCCGGCTGAAGATCCTGCGGAAGGAGCGGGCGGGTGATCCGGCAGCGCTGGGCGGCGGCACGCTTCGCGGCGGCAGCGTCCTCCTCAACGACCCCGCAAGCGCCCGCGAATTCCTCGCCCTCTGGGAGGTCTCGCCGGAGCGCGGAGGTTCCGGTCCGGCGGATGAGTGAGCTCAGAGCTCCACCCTGATCTCCCTGACCACGCGGAGCACACCCTCCATGGTGCGGGCGCCATTCGCCAACCACTCCCGGCCGAACTCCCCGAAGCCGAACGGCGTCGCCGCCGCGCAGAGGAGCGCAGCGAGGACGAGTTGGTTCGCGAGATAAATGATCACCAGCGAAAGGAAGGTGCCGTTTTCCTTCAGATCCGGCTGGTCACGCGGAATCATCCACAGCGTCCACAGCAGGTG
>CAMPGU010000048.1 GCA_946885645.1 uncultured Haloferula sp. | reverse complement strand
GTTCTGGATGATATCCAGAAAGCTCTGCGGCTCCAGGGAGGCACCGCCAATCAGGGCACCATCGATGTCCGGGCAGGCCATCAACTCCGCGGCATTGTTGGCTTTCACGGAGCCGCCGTACTGGATGCGGATCTTCGCCGCGCTGTCCGCCCCGAATTGTTCGGCGACGAGCGAGCGGACGAAAGCGTGCGCCTCCTGGGCCTGCGCGGCGGTGGCCGTGACCCCGGTGCCGATCGCCCATACGGGCTCATAGGCGATCACGGTGTCCAGCAAGTCGCGCTCGGAAAGACCCTTGAGGCCCTCGCTCACCTGGGTGCGCAGGACTTTCTCCAGCTTGCCGTCCTTCCGCTCTTCCAGGGTTTCGCCGATGCAGAAGATGGGCTTCATGTTCAGCTCGCGGGCCTTGCGGACCTTCGCGTTGATCACCTCGTCCGTCTCCCCGTAGATCGCACGCCGCTCACTGTGGCCCAGGATCACGTAGTGGACGAAAAACTCCTTCAGCATCATCGCGCTGATCTCGCCGGTGTAGGCACCGGAATCGAACTGCGAGCAATTCTGCGCCGCGAGCGCGATGCTGGAGACATTGCCCAGGATCTCCGCCGCCTTGGCCAGGGATACGAAGGGCGGCGCGATCACGATATCGCAGGGGAAGGTCCGGTTCTGGACTTTGGAAAGAAAACTACGGGCGAAATCCTCGGTTTCCGAGGGCCCCTTGTTCATCTTCCAGTTGGCGGCAAAGATGGGCTTGCGGATCATGTAGTAGCAGATGGGTGCGGGATCAACAGCGGGAATCGGGCCAAGTCAAGCTTCGGACAACGCCGCCACGCCGGGAAGCACCTTTCCTTCAAGCAATTCCAGAGATGCGCCGCCACCGGTGGAGATAAAGGTCATCTTATCATCAAGGCCGTATTGGTTCACGGCGGTCACCGAATCGCCGCCGCCGACGATCGTCACGGCGTTGCTGGCCGCCATCGCTTCGGCGATCGCCCTGGTGCCCTTGCCGAAGCTTTCGATCTCGAAAACGCCCATCGGGCCGTTCCAGATAATGGTCTTCGCCTTGGCGACTTCCTTCACGAATGCCTCGATGGCCTTGTCACCGATATCGATGCCTTCCCAGCCGTCCGGAGTTTCGCCGCCTTCTTCATAGGCGCCGGTGCACTTGGTCTCGGCACCTTCCTTGAATTCCCGGGTGATGCGGGTATCGGCGGGCAAGAGAAATTCCACGCCTTTGCTTTTCGCGGCGGCAAGGATCTCGAGCGCGAGATCGAGCTTGTCCGTCTCCACGCGGCTATTGCCGGTTTTGTAGCCCTGGGCCTTCCGGAAGGTATTGGCCATGGCACCGCCGATCAGGAAGGCATCGGCCTTCTCCATCAGCTTGGAGATCACCTGGATCTTATCGGAGACCTTTGCGCCGCCCATGATGACCAGGAAGGGGCGCTCGGGGTCCTGCAGCTTGCCATCCAGATATTCGAGCTCGCGCTCCATCAGGAAGCCCATGGCGCTCTTGCCAACGAAATGGGTGACGCCCTCCGTCGAGGCATGGGCACGGTGCGCGGTGCCGAAGGCGTCGTTCACGTAGATCTCGGCTTGGCCGGCGAGAGCCTTCGCATATTCGGCGTCGTTCGCTTCCTCGGCAGGATAAAACCGGGTGTTCTCCAGCAGCAGCACTTGGCCGGGTTGCAGCGCGGCGCGCAGGGCGGCGGTTTCTTCACCGATGCTATCGGGCGCGAGCTTCACTTCCTGGCCGAGGATCTCGCCGAGGCGGGCAGCGGCCGGAGCAAGGGAGAATTTGGCTTCCGGGCCGCTTTTCGGGCGACCCAGGTGAGAGGCGAGCACGAGCTTCGCCCCGCCCGCGAGGAGGTGCTTGATGGACGGCACGGCACCCTGGATGCGGGTGTCGTCCGTGATCGCTCCATCTTCCAGCGGGACATTGAAATCCACGCGCATAAGGACTTCCTTACCATTGACGTCGAGATCGCGGATCGAGAGCTTGGCCATCCGGCGGGAATGGCCGGGGACGCCGTGCAAGTCAAGCCCCGCTTGGGACCGATCCTGTCAGGACGGAGGAATCCGCCGCAAGCTCCGGAATCGCCCCCGGAATCACCTCCACGGCCACCACGCAGACGTCGTCGTCGTGATTCCGCCGCTTTTGGAAGGCGGCCACCTCGCACTCGATTTTCGCGGGCATCGCAGCCAGAGGCCCGTCCAGCGCCTCGTCGAATGCCGTGATCAGCCGCTGGATCCCGAAGTCCTTTCCGGCGGGATTTTCGGCCTCCACGACCCCGTCCGTGAAAAGCAGGAAAACATCGCCCGCCCTGATGGGCGAGGTGGAGGCATGGTAGGTGACATCCGGCACCAGCCCGAGCGCCGGCTGCCGCTGGGCGCCGGACCAGAGGAGCTGCGGCGGGCTACCGGTGCTCCTGCGCGCGCGGAGCGGGGCGGGATGCCCCGCGACGGCCCAGGTAGCCCGGGCTTCCTTGGTATCCACCACCATGAAAAAGGCGGTCACGAAAAGAGTCTGGTGGCTGCGCTCGATTACCTCGTGCAGCTCGCGGTTCAAGATCCCGAGGAACCTTCCGGGATCCCCCGCGGACACCACGTGGTTCCGCACCACCGCCCGCAGGATCGCAGTCACCAGGGCGGACCGCGCCCCGTGGCCCATCACGTCGGCGATCATCACCCCGGTGCGGTGCTCATCGAGCTCTATAAGGTCGAAGAAATCGCCCCCCACGGTCGAGGCGGGCTGGTAGAAATGAGCGAAGGCCAGACGGAGGGGATCCTTCACCTGTCCCGTCGCGTAGCCGGGAGCGATCGACGGCATCAGGGCGGTCTGGAATTCCCTGGCCATTTCCAGCTCTTCCCGGATCAGCGAGGTCGTGGCATGGACCTCGGCCTCAAGTTCGCGGTTGTAGCGCATCACCCGGGAGGTCATGACGCCGAAGTCCTCCGCCAGCTCCTCCACCTCGTCCCCCGTTTGGATGGCCTCGATCCGCGCGAGGTCTTCCTCCGCGGTTTTCCGCAGCGCGAAAGCCTCGCCCTCGGACAGATCGGCATCTTTCCGCAGGCGGGCCGTGGCCGAAACCGACCGGGCCGCTTGGCCCAGCACGGCAAGCGGCCTCAGGATCTTCCGGTTCACCAGCGCGTAGCCAGCCAGGAGGCACAGTCCGGTGGCCAGACCCGCCCCGGTTCCCGTCATCAGGATCTGCCTGCGCAAGGGAGCGACAACTTCATCCTTGGGAGACGAGAACAGCACGTAGCCCCCGGGCTCGTACTTCCGGCGGTCTATCGCGGGCGACTGGATCGCGGCAAAACCGGTCATCCGTTCGCCGCTGCCGCCCGCCTTGGCGAGGGTCCAGCCGTTCCGCCCCACCCGGATACACAACATCGTCTCCGGGTCGAGCAAGACACCCTGCGCGCGGTAGCCTTTGGAGCCCGCGCGGGCGAGAATCCGGCCGTCCGGCAGGAGGATCTCCAATTGGCCGCCCCCATCATCCCGCGAACCGCGCAAACGTTGGAACATCGGCGTCACGTCCAGCACCAGTTTCGCCACCCCCTTCAACACGCTTCCTCGGTAAAGGGGCAGCACCAGATCGAGCGAAAACACCTTTGCGCTGTCGTCGAAATGCAGGGAATCGGTCCACATCCCGTTCTCCGGCAAGGAGCGGCCGATCTGCCACCACGGCTCGTCGGACTGGTCGTAGTCGGACGGCTTTCCCGAAGCAGCCACGATCCGTCCGGCCGTATCCGCGACCAGCACCTCCGCGGCGTGCCGATGAACGGACGAGAAGCGGGCAAGGCTGGTCGAGGCAGGATTGCCGAGGATCGACTGGAGAACCGGGTCACCCTCCCCCATCTGCAGCCACTGCCGCTCGATCCGCTGCGTTTCCTCCGCGTCAGCCGCGGAGGCGTCCAGCCGCGCCACTACCTCCGCCACCGCAGGATCGGCAGCGATCCAGCTCCAGAAGTTGCCGGCCTGGGATTCCACGGCATTTTCGAGAGAACGGGCCAAGGCCGTGGCCTCCGCCTCGTGCTGGCGCCCCTCCGTCGCCAGCAGGTGACGGAATCCGAACGTCTGCAGGACCACGAGTCCGACCAGAAGGGGCAGGAGCGCCGCGATGGCCAGCGCCAACGCGAATTTCCCGCGCAGTCCCATCGTCCGCATCTTCACTTCTGCCAACCTAAGCGTCGCTTCGATAGGATTGCCAGAAGGTTTTCGGTCACGGGTCCCGGGCGGGCAGCCCGCCCGGAAACGGAACGCCCGGCCTCCGAAAAGGCCGGGCGTCCGGGAAAAGCATGAACCGGAAACCGATCAGATCCCCTTCTTCACCACGTCGAACAGGAGGTCGATGACGCGGTTCGAGTAGCCCCACTCGTTGTCGTACCAAGCGACCAGCTTGAAGAAGGTCGGGTTCAGCTCGATGGAGGAACCGGCATCGAAAATCGAGGAGTGCTTGTCGTGGATGAAGTCGGTGGAGACCACTTCGTCCTCGGTGTAGGCCAGGATGCCCTTCAGGTAGGTCTCGGAGGCGTTCTTCAGCGCCGCCTTGATCTCGGTGAGGGAGGTGGTCTTGGTCGTCTTCACGGTGAGGTCAACCACCGACACGGTCGGCGTCGGCACGCGGAAGGACATGCCGGTCAGCTTGCCCTTCACTTCCGGGCACACCAGCGCGACCGCCTTCGCGGCACCGGTGGTGGACGGGATGATGTTGATCGCGGCACTCCGGCCACCCTTCCAATCCTTCTTCGAAGGGCCGTCCACGGTCTTCTGCGTGGCGGTGTAGGAGTGGATGGTGGTCATCAGGCCTTCCTCGATGCCGAATCCTTCCTTGAGAAGCACGTGGACGATCGGGGCGAGGCAGTTCGTGGTGCAGCTCGCGTTGGAAATGATGTGGTGGTTGGCGGGGTCGTAGAGCTCGTCGTTCACGCCCTGCACGAAGGTGCCGTCCTCGCCTTGGGCGGGAGCGGAAATGATCACCTTCTTGGCACCGGCCGCGAGGTGACCCTTGGCCTTTTCGGCGGCGGTGAAGAGGCCCGTGGACTCGATCACGACTTCCACGCCGAGTTCCTTCCAAGGCAGGCCGTCCGGAGTGCGGGCGCTCACCACCTTGATTTCGTGGCCGTTGACCACCAGGACGTCATCCTCTTCCAGCTCCGGCTTGGACTTCTTCGAGGAGACCGTGCCGTCAAACTTGCCCTGCGTGGAATCGTACTTGAGCAGGTAGGCGAGGTTGTCGGCCGGAACGATGTCACCCACGGCAACGACGTTGAAGGTGGTTCCGAGGTGGCCCTGCTCGACGAGGGCACGGAAGACGAGGCGGCCGATGCGCCCGAACCCGTTGATGGCGATGGTGGTCATGGTGGTAGGTCGTGGCGGCCGCGGATGCGGCCTGATTTCCCGGCATGTCCTTCGCGCCGGGGGCGGAATTGTGCACGCGCTCCCCGGGCCGTCAATGCCCCCGTGGGTCAGGAAATTGGCACAATCGCCACAGCAGGCACCGTACCTGTTCCCCCAGGTGATCGAATGAAGGCTTCCACCGGGATAAATCCCGGAATCCGCCCGAAACGGCGGCGGCACCCCGGTGGGACCGGGAGCCGGTTACTTTGCCTCCACCTCCAGCCCCCGGAACTCGATCTTCATCTTCACCCCCTGGTGGATCTGCAGGCCCAGCGGGCCGGGTTCCTTCTTGGCGGTGTCGGAGACGTATTCGATGACCTGCTTGCCGTTGAGGCTCACGGTGTAGGTGTTTCCCTTCACCACGATCTTCATCTTGTTCCAATCGCCCTCCTTCAGGAGTTCCCTCACGCCCTCGGCCTCCTGCGGGTATTTGCCCTTGCTGCCGATGTAGGGGGAGCCGGTCAGGTCCCTCTTCAGGGAGCGGGAGGTGCCGATCTGGATCTGCTCGTTGAGGTCCCGGAGGAAGATCCCCGAATCGATATCGCCGGAGAAGCGGAACTCGAATTCCACGGTGAAGTCGCCGAACTTCTTCTCCGTCCAGAGCACGGAATTCTGCATCTTATCGTCGCTCTCGCCCTTCAGGGTGCCGTCAGCAGCGCTCCAGTAGGCAGGACCCTCCACCTTCCAGCCCTCCAGGCTCTTGCCATCGAAGATTTTTTCGGGGGCGGCGCAGGCGATGTGGGAGAAAAGGAGGGCGGCAAGAAGCGGGTAGAGTTTCACGACGGGTTTTACGGGGTTGTGGGTCAGGTCTATCGGATGCCCCCGGCTCGGACAAGGTCGCCGTGCGCCTCCCGGTGGCGCACCCCCTCCTTGCGCAGCCTCAGACTGCCGGTCTAGCCTGCGGATGATGAAACCTGCTCCCTTCCTGGCCTGTCTTTCCGCCACCCTGCTCGGCAGCTCCGCCGCCGGGGAACCGTCCATTCCCGCGATCGGCAAGGCGATGGAGGCCGCTATCGAAGCCAAGGAAATCGCCGGGGCCGTCACCTTGGTCGCGGACAAGGACAAGATCCTGCATCTGGGAACCAACGGCTTCTCCGATCTCGGGAAGAAGACCCCGATGCCTGCCGACGCGATCTTCTGGATCGCCTCGATGACCAAGCCGGTGACGGGTACCGCCGTGATGATGATGCAGGAGGCGGGCAAGCTCTCGGTGGATGATCCGGTGTCCAAATACCTCCCGGAGTTCAAGGATCTCAAGGATCCCGCGGGAAAAGAGGTGGTCGTCACCCTGAAGCAATGCCTCACCCATAGCGCCGGGCTCAGTGAGGTCTCGCCGCAGGAATCGGGGGATATCGCCACCCTGGAGGCCCTGATGCCCCTGATCGTCGCGAAACCGGTGAAATTCCAGCCGGGGACCAAGTGGGAGTATTGCCAGACGGGAATCAATACCGCCGCGCGCGTGGTGGAAGTGGTGTCGGGCGAGGACTTCCCTTCATTCCTTGAGAAACACCTCTTCGGCCCGCTGGGTATGAAGGATACAACCTTTTATCCGGGTGCAGCGCAGGAGGCGCGCCTCGCCACCTCCTACACGCGCTCTGAAGGCGGCGAGCTGGCGAAAGCCGGACTGATGTTCCTGGGCAACAAGCCGATCACGAGCCGCGAACGATATCCCCGCGCGAACGGAGGCCTTTTCTCCACGGCCGCGGACTACGGGAAGTTCGCGCGCATGATCCTCCGCGGCGGCGAGCTGGATGGCCACCGTTACCTGAAGGAGGAGTCGGTGAAACAAATGATCACCGTCCAGAGCGGGGACCTGAAAACCGGCTTCACGCCCGGCAACGGCTGGGGCCTCGGCTGGTGCGTGGTCCGGGAGCCGCAGGGGGTCAGCGCGGCACTCTCTCCCGGCAGCTTCGGGCACGGCGGCGCCTACGGGACCCAGGCGTGGATCGACCCGGTGAAAAACCGCGCGTACGTGATGCTGGTGCAGCGCGCGAATTTCCCGAACTCCGACGGCTCCACGGTGCGGCAGGCGTTTCAAGAAGCTGCGGCTCCCTGAGGAACTTCGTCCCCATTCCTACACCCTCAGGAACACCCGCTTTTTCCAGAGGAACCAGAGCAAGAGCCACTCGATCAGCAGGATGCCGAGGACGATCACGACCTCTTCCCATTTCCCGCTCCGTCCGGCGATCCCGCCGAAGAAGAACCGCGAAATGTCCGGGAAGGAGATGATGCGATCCGCGAGATAGATCGTCAGCGGATTCATGCCGACCACTTGCAGGGGGAAGCTCCAGTTCGATTGCGGCTTGAAGTCCACCAGCAGGTAAAAGACCACGAAGATCCAGAGGCAGATCCCGCCTGCCAGCAGGTTGAAAGTGGTGGTCCAAGCCGTCTTGATCGGAGGATAGCCGGCCTTCCAGCACAGCCACCCCGCCAGCAGCGCCACCGCGCCCGCCAGGAGCATGCGCGTGGCCGCGGTATGCGAGGGCTCGCCCCAGCTCTTTACATAGTCCCCCGCGATCACCCCGCCGAGCGTGAGCGCGGACGCGGAGACGATACAGAGCAGTCCCTCCGGATCGAAGACAACGCCATGGAGACGCCCGGGAAGCCACATCCGGTCGATCCACGCATTGACGACTCCCTCCGGGGTAAGAACTCCCGCCCCGGAACCGGGCACCGGGAAAAGCAACTGGAGCCCGGCCATGCCGACCAGAATGCCCCCGCACCAGGCCGCACGCGCTTTCCAGGATTTCGTGAAAAGGAAAAGCGTGGCCGCGATGCCGTAGGCGAGGCCGATCTGCCCCAGAACGCTGGCGTAGCGCTGGGTGGCCAATTCCAGCTCCAGCCCGCCGTTATAAATGATCCCCAGCAGCACCAGCACCAAGGCCCGCCGCCAGATCCCCAGCAACAGCCCGGCCCGGCTATCGCCCCTGCCCAGCTTCGCAGCCAGCGCGTAGGGCACCGACATTCCGGAGGCGAACATGAACAGCGGGAAGATCAGGTCGTACGCCCTCAATCCCTCCCACTCGACGTGCTCCAACTGGTGGGCCCAGGCCTGGAGCCATCCGAAATCCACGACCTTCGCGAGCTGATGGAAGAGCTCTGCCAGACCCACGATCCAGAGCATGTCGAACCCGCGCAACGCATCAAGCGAGCGCAGCCGGGGCGCTGGTGTTCCGGAAGCGGTCATGGCCGCGGTAGCGTCCGGGATTCGTTAGAGAATGCAAGCCTGCCGTTCCCCGCCAGGGGCGCTCCAAAGCAGCCCCGGGCGTGGAATTGACCCGGCATCGCGATCCTGTCGAAATCCCATCCGTGAAATGCACCAGCTGCGGCGGACGACTTGAGGGCTCGATGAGCTTCTGCCCCTTCTGCGGCGTCCGCCAGGATGTGAACCTGAGGCAGATCCACTTCCGGGACCTCGGCACCGATGCCTCCCTGCCCTGCCCCCACTGCGCCACGCCCTTGGACGTAATCGAGTTCGACACCGAGCCGAAGGTCCGGATCGAACGCTGCACCACCTGCTACGGCACCTTTTTCAATCCCGGAGAGCTGGAGCTTCTGCTCGATGCCGGAACCAATCCCTTGGTGTGGCTCGATCCGGTGCAATTGAAGCGGATTTCCGAGGACTTCGGCTACAACCACGACGCATTCCTATGCCTGCCGCCCGACCTGCGGGAAGCGATGACCCTGTTCGCCTACGAGGGGATGGGATACGCCGAGATCGCGACCGTCAGCCAATGCAGTTCAAAAGCAGTGGAAACCCGGATCTACCGGGCACGGCAGCTTCTCAGGGACCAGCTCAAGGGCCTGGTTCCATGATTTCGCCACGGGCGCGGGTGGCTCAGGGCGGCGCCTGCCCCGCAATCTTCCCGAGAGGGTCGGGCATCTAAAAAAAACGTTTTCTCCAAGGGTTTCCACGCCGGCTGGACATTTACACCACGTCGGGATGCCTCCGAAGGCTTCGCCGGAATTGTAGTTTTAATTAAGGCAATCGCATTTATTGGTATCCCTATGACCCTCCGCTCCATCACCGGGCTGCTGCTCGGGCTGCTGCTCCAGATCGCTCTGGTGGTGCCAGCCGGGGCATGGGTCCCGCCGGAGCGGTGCGAAATGCAGGCAAACAATTGCTCGTGTTGCGAAGGCAAGACGAGTTGCCCGTGCGCGAGCGATTCCAAGGACAATGAGACGCCCGCGGAACCGGTAGCTCCACCCGATCGCCCGCTCAGGGTGGACGCGGTAGTTCCACCGGCGGTGGTCGGCGTGCTGACGATCGCCCGCACCCATGAAGGACGGATCTTGCTTCCGGAGCTTTCCCGGCTTCCGCAAGCGGGATATTCCGGGGTGGGACTCACCGTCTCGCTCTGCCGTTTGGTCATTTGAGTCGCAGCCTTGCCAGGCGTACTGCGCCCATTTCGCCCGGTCGCTTGGTCGGCCGCGATGGATCGGCGCTCCCGGAGGCACTCTTTCCCGACTCATATGTTCCATGAAATCCACGCTATGTTTTTTGATGGGCCTGCTTGTGCCCGTCGGCTCGCTTCTTGCTGAGAAGCCCGCACCCGTAACCGACGAGGGGTTCCTCGCGCCGCTCCGGGCCGAGGCGGCGCGCAAGCACCCCGCCGCCAAGTCCGCCCAGCTCAAGGCGGGTGCCGCCGCCCGCGATGTCAGAGCGGTCCGCCTGTGGGACGATCCCATGGTGGGGCTCATGCTGATGGGCGCGCGAAAAGAGATGCGCATGAACGATGGCGACATCCGCGTGAGCCTCGAACAGCCTCTTCCCCGGCCCGGTCTTTTCGAAGCCAGCCGCTCGAAGGCCGATGCCATGCGCCGGGCCGAAAATGAGAACGCAAGGACGACCTCGCTCGCCGCGGGTGCGATGGCTGCGAAAGACGCCATTGAACTGGCCTTGGCCGACGAATCGATCCGCCTCCAGGGGGAGCAAATCGGCTGGATGCGCGCGATGACGGAAAACGCCCGGCAGCGCGCAATCAACCCCGACCAGACGAGCGCCGATGCCCTCCGCCTGGAAAGCGAGCTGGCCAGGGAGGAGCAGATCCTGGAAGCGGCGAAGCGGACACGGGACAGCATTGCGAAACGGCTCAACCTGAGCCTCGGCCGACCGCTCGAAACCCCTTGGCCGGTCCTTCGCTTGCCTGCTTCGCCTCTGCCGGTGCGGCTGGCAGCCGGGGAGGTCGCCCGCATTGGCCGCGTCAACCCGAGGGTTCTCGCCATGAAGGAAATGGCCTCCGCCGCCAAGGCTGATACCCGGATCGCCGACCGCGAGCGGCTGCCGGGTGTCTCGCTCGCCGTCGAGAGCAGCATGTATTCCGGGGGCGATCTGAGGAGCGCTTCCGTCGGAGTGAAGGTGAACCTCCCGTGGTTCAACGAGCCTTCGTATCAGGCCCGCATCGATGCCGCGCGCCTTCGTGAACGAGCGGCTACCAAGGACACCGACGCGGTGATCCGGGAAATCGCCGCCGAAGTCATCTCCGCCACCAACGAGGTGGCCAACTCCGCGGCACAGGCACGTGCCTACTCCGGTGACGTGTTCACCAAAAGCCAGGAGGCGACCCGAACCCTCGAGGCTTCCTGGATCAGCTCGAACGCCCCGCTGACCGACCTCCTCGAGGCCAATCGTCTCCTCTTCTCCATCCGCCTGGAGCAGCGGCGCTACATCGCCATGCAGCTCTCGGCCCTCGAGGACCTAGAGGTCCTGGTACCAACCACCCGCTGAAATACCTCCATGAAAACTCTTATCACCATCGTCTTTACCGCCGCGCTGGCCGCCACCGCGACATGGTTCATCAAGGACCGCCTTTCTTCTCCAACCCCGTCAGCGGCCGCCTCCGGGGAGCGCGAAGTGCTCTACTACCAGAGCGCGATGCATCCTTGGATCAAGAGTGACAAGCCGGGCCGCTGCACCATCTGCGGGATGGAACTGACCCCTGTGTACGAAGGAGACAAGGGCTTCGACGAAGCCGGCGGCGAGAACATCGTCGCCCTGACGCAAAGCCAGATCCAAGTGCTGCATGTCGAAACGGCGGCGGCCGAGGTCCAGCCTCTGACGCGTACCCTCCGCGTGGCCGGAATGATCGACGACGACGCCACCCGCCACCGCATCCTCTCCGCGTACGTGGACGGACGCATCGAGAAGTTGCACGTGAACTACATCGGGGCCGAAGTGACCGGGGGCCAGCCGCTTGCCGACTTCTACAGCCCGAGCCTCCTGCAAGCCGAGCGGGAGTACCGCCAGCTCACGGGGGACCTGAAAAGCAATACGGCGCTCCGCCTCCGGCAGATGGGGCTGACCAAGGAGCAGATCGACGCTGTCGAATCGAAACCTGCGGAGATCCTTTCCAGCGAGATCCTCGCGCCGATGACCGGCACCGTGGTAGCTCAGAATGTCTATGAGGGCCAGTATGTGATCACCGGCGAGAAGCTCTTCGAGATCGCGGACTTTTCCACCATGTGGTTCATGTTCCGCGCCTACGAAATGGACATGCCTTGGATCGAGCCGGGGCAGAAGGTCGTAGTCACCACCCCGGCCCTTCCCGGGAAATCCTTCGAAGGCAGGGTCACCTTCATCGACCCGAACTTCGACGAGGCCACCCGTTCGACCAAGATCCGCGTGGAACTTCCGAATCCGATGGTTAACGGCCGCCGGGCCCTTCTCCATCGCCTCTACGCAGACGGTGCGGTGGAGGTGAGCACGCCGTCGGTGCTGACGGTGCCGCGGTCCGCGGTCATCGAAACAGGGGCTGAGGCGGTAGTCTATGTCGATCGTGAAGGAGGTGCCTACGAACGGAGGGTCGTGAAGCTCGGCCGCCGGGGCGATATGCTGGTCGAAATTCTTTCCGGCCTCGCCGACGGAGATCGCGTCGTGACTAACGGCAATCTGCTGATCGATGGCCAGGCCGAAATGAACCGCACCTTCATGGTCGGCACCGGGCCGGAAAAGGCGGAGGTGCCCGCGGCCGCCAAGCTCGATGCGAAGCAAGCGAGAGCCGTCGCGGATTTCCTCAAGGTCGCGGATGCCATGGCCAAGGCCCTCTCCGCGGACGATCTGGCCGCCTTCAATGAAGCCAGCAAGCCGGCGATGGAGACTACCGGGGCTATGACCAAGGCGCTCGCCGGACTTTCAAACAAACTCGCCGATCTGGATGACGCGCGGCATTTCCACGGGTTCGCCGATCTCGCGGCCGCGCGCAAGGCCTACCACCGGTTCGCTCAAGCGGCCGCAGCCGTCCTCGAGCCCCTCCGCAAAGCCGAGGGGATGCCGGCTTTCCGGGTCTGGGAATGTCCGATGACGGACCAGGCCCTACCGGGTGTGCCGAAGAAAGCTCGCTGGCTTCAGACCGGCGAACGCCCGGGCGGCAATCCCTTCTTCGGCGCCGAGATGCTCGAGTGCGGCAAGGAGATCCAACCTTGATCCCCGACATGTATGATTGAAAGAATCATCGAATGGAGCCTTAAGAACCGCTTCATCGTCCTCTGCGCCGCGTTCCTGGTCATCGCCCTGGGGATCCGGGCCGTGCGGCTGACCCCGGTGGATGCCATCCCGGACCTCACCGAAAATCAGGTGCTGGTGTATGCCGACTACATGGGGCGCAGCCCGCAGGAGGTGGAGGACCAGGTGACTTTCCCGCTATCCACCGGGCTCCAGGGGCTGGCCGGAGTAAAGGAGGTCCGGGCGACCTCGATGTTCGGATTCTCGCTGGTCACGGTTATTTTCCAAGACGGTGTCGATACCTACTTCGCAAGGGCTCGTGTCCTGGAGCGGCTCAATTTCCTGCAAAGCGCCATGCCTTCGGGCGTGACCCCGCAACTTGGGCCGGATGCTTCAGGGCTAGGCTGGGTTTACCAGTACTACCTCGATGTCGATCCCGCGACCGCTAGGAACGGCGGCTACGATCTCGCGGAGCTGCGCTCGCTTCAGGATTGGTACATCCGCTACCAGCTCGCCAGCGTTCAGGGAGTGGCCGAGGTCGCCAGCATCGGCGGCTTCGTGAAGCAGTACCAGATCGAACTGTCATCGTCCAAAATGCGCTCGGTCAACGTCACCCTGATGGAAGTGATGACCGCCGTGCAGAACGCGAACCTGAACGTCGGGGGAAAGGTCGTGGAGGAGAATGGCGCGGAATTCGTGCTCCGCGGCGTCGGGCTCGTCACCTCGAAGGAAGACCTCGAGCTGGTGACGGTGAAAGCCATGGAGGGGACCCCCGTGTACCTGAGGGACATCGCCACGATCCAGATCGGCGGCGACTTCCGCCGCGGTGCGCTTGATATCAACGGCAAGGAAGCGGTCGGCGGCACGGTGGTGATGCGTACGGGCGAGAACGCGAAAGCGGTCATCGAGCGGGTGAAGGAAAAGATCGAGCGCATCGCGCCAAGCCTCCCGGAGGGCGTGAGCATCAAACCCTTCTATGACCGCAGCGAACTGATCGACAATACGATCGGCACGCTGAAGCACGCGCTGATCGAGGAAATCATTCTGGTCACGCTCGCCCACGTCATTTTCCTGTGGCATTTCCGCAGCATCCTGATCGTCACGCTGCCGCTGCCGATCTCGATTCTCGTTTCCTTCCTGCTGATGAAGGAATTCGGGATCAGCAGCAACATCATGTCCCTGACCGGCATCGCCATCGCCATCGGCGTGCTCGTGGATGCGGCGATCGTGGTGACGGAGAACGTAATCCGGCACTGCGAAAGGGCCGAGGAAGAGAAAGGAGGAAAGCTGGATCCCCGGGAGACTTGGGCGGTGACGCTGACGGCGTGCAAGCAGGTCGGGCGTCCTATTTTCTTCGCGATGGCGATCATCATCCTGGCGTTCGTCCCGGTGTTCGCGCTCACGGGACAAGAAGGAAAACTCTTTCACCCCCTCGCCTTCACCAAGACCTTCGCGATGATCGGTTCGACACTGCTCGCGGTCACGCTGGTACCCGTGCTCTGCTCCTTGCTGGTCCGTGGTCCCTTCCACTCCGAGGACCGGAACGTGGTGATGAAGGCCCTGCTGGCGATCTACGAGCCGGTGCTAAATTGGGCCTTGAAGCATCGCAAGACCGTGGTGGTGCTCGCGATGCTGATCCTGGCCTTCGCCTTGCTGCAGGCCTTCGGATTGCCGCGCGGCGTGGTGAAGAAAATCCAGGATGCCGGCTACCCCCGCGCCGCCGGCTTGGTGACCGGATTCGGCAAGGAGTTCATGCCGCCGCTCAATGAAGGCAGCCTGCTCTACATGCCGGTGATGATCCCGAAGACCGGTCTGACCGAGATCCAGCGCGTCATGTCCTGGCAAGACGAGGTGATGAGCAAGGTGCCTGAGGTGGCTTCGGTCGCCGGCAAGCTCGGGAGATTCGAGACCGCCACCGACCCGGCTCCCACCGAAATGCTGGAAACGACGATCATGCTGAAGCCGGAGTATATTCCCGACGGACGCTTCCGCGTGAAGCGCAACCCGGCCTGGCGAGAGGGCATGACGGTGGAGAAGCTTAAGGCCGAGCTGACCGAGACCATGAAGCAGGTGCCGGGCTACGTGCCGGCTTTCCTCCAGCCGATCGAGAACCGCATCCTGATGCTATACACGGGGATCCGCGCGCAGGTGGGAGTGAAGATCTACGGCGACGATCTGGACAAGATCCAGCGCAAGGCTTTCGAGGTCGAGACGCTGATCCGCGGAATCGAAGGGTCAGCCGGGGTTTCACCATCCCGGATCCAGGGGAAGCCCTACCTCAATATCCAGGTGGACCGCCACGCGATGGCCCGCTACGGGCTCAGCGCCAAGGACGTACTCGACGCGGTCGAGGTTGCCATCGGCGGCAAGAATGTCAGCACCACGATCGAAGGGAGGCAGCGCTTCCCGATCCAGATCCGGGTCCAGCGGAGCGAGCGCGACGACATCGAAAAGCTCGGACGGATCCTTATTGCCGTGCGACCCGGAATGACCGCGACACCGGCACCGCCCACCGGAGGAGGAGGCATGGGCGGAGGGATGGCAGGCGGAGGAGCGGCGCCTTCCGCCGCGCCGATGACCGGTGGCGGCGGGGAGACCCCCGTGCCCTACATCCCGCTCGGAATGGTGGCGAAGATCACCCGCGATGTGGGCGCGAACGAGATCGCGTCAGAGAACGGCCTGCTCCGCTCCTACGTCCAGGCCAATGTGCAGGACCGCGATCTCGGCGGCTTCGTCCAGGAGGTGGAGCAGAAACTCCGCACCGTCGATTGGGAAGGCATGACCTACAAGATGTCGGGCGAGTACGAGAACCAGCGGCGGTTCGTGAAGACGATGCAGCTCGTGTTCCCGATTGTCCTGATGATCATCTTCATCCTCCTCTACTTCGTTTACCATAGCGCTCTGGAGGCCGCCCACGTCATGCTCGCCGTACCGTTCGCTTTGAGCGGCGGCGTGCTGCTCCAGAAGCTTCTCGGCTATAATTTCAACGGTGCCGTCTGGGTCGGCTACATCGCTCTCTTTGGCACCGCCGTGCAGACAGGAGTGGTGATGGTGGTGTATCTGGAGGAGACCGTGAAGGCCCGGCTAGCGGAGAAAGGAACCGCCTTCACCTACGATGATCTGGTGCAAGCGGTGAAAGACGGCGCCCGCCTGCGGCTGAGACCGAAAGTGATGACCGTGGCCACCATTGTCGCCAGCCTGCTGCCGATCATGTGGAGCCACCGCCAGGGCGCAGAGGTCATGAAGCCTCTCGCTACCCCGGTGATCGGCGGAATGATCTCCAGTCTTGTCCACATCCTGATCGTCACCCCGGTCATTTTCCTGTGGCTCCGAGGGCGCGAGTTCAGGAAAGGCCATCTTCATGCGTCGCTCGGCCCGCCGCCGGACCTCCCGACGGTTTGAGGATGCAAGCAAAGCGGCCGCTCGGCTGCGCGGACCTAAAAAATTGCATGCCATGAAATCGCGCTTCGTTCCGCTCGCCGCCACCACCGCGCCTCCGGCCCTCGCCCATGAGGGCCAGGATCCCGGCAAGGACGAGCCGAAGAGAAAGGAAGCCAAGCAGGGCGCGAGAGAAATCCCTCCAGGCCCGACGCCTGCCTCGTATCAAGCGGGAACCCCGCACACCTGCGCGCCCTCGAGATGCTGGCACGCCCGTTGCAGGTGAACCCTACTCTCACACGCCGATGAAAATAACAGGCCTGCTCATTCTCGCGACCCCTCACAACACTTCTTGCGAGCTGCGCCGCAGGGACCCGGATCCTCCGGCAATCCCCGCCATGACAGCATGCCCGCCATGACAACCGAAGAACATGCGCGGATGAAACACTCATCGTCTAGCCACAGCAATGCCCCCTTTTCCGGTGTGCAGGCTGCATACCTCCTCTGCGGCATGCATCGCCAACCCGTAAACCAAACCAGAAAGGAACCATATGAAAGAATATCAGGAATGCATTGAGGCGTGCCAGGCATGCACGTTGGCATGTGAACACTGCGCAAGCTCGTGTCTCGCCGAAGATAACGTAGCGATGATGGCCAGGTGCATCAGTCTCGACCACAGTTGCGCCGACCTCTGCTCTATCGCCGCCCGTGAGATGGCCCGCCGTTCCCCCTTCGCAGCAGCACTCTGCCAAGTCTGCGCCGATGCCTGCGACGCCTGCGGGGAGGAATGCGCCAAACACGACGTCGGCCATTGCCAGGAATGCGCGGCAGCCTGTAGGCGCTGTGCCGAGGAATGCCGGAAGATGGCTGCATGACTCCCTCGCCATGTAAGTGAACCGCAGGGCCGCCAGACTTGATCAAGAGCTTGGCGGCCTTTTCCCATTTTTGTAGATTCCCCGATTGCCATGAGAAAACTCCACCTTCTGGTTGTCCTGCTCGGCTGGGTGCCAGCCCTTGCAAAGGAAGTCAGCTACAACCTCACCATTGCCGGGCAGCACGTGGACATCGCAGGGAAACCGGTCCATGCCATGACGATCAATGGCGGTATTCCCGGGCCCACTCTCAGGTTCAGAGAGGGGGATCTCGCGGTAATCCATGTCCACAACGGCATGAAGCACGACACGTCCATCCACTGGCACGGAATGCTGGTCCCGCCGGACATGGACGGGGTTCCATACCTCACATTCCCTCCCATCGGGCCGGGGACAACTTTCACCTACCGGTTTCCGATAAGGCAGTCGGGAACCTACTGGTATCATTCCCACACCCATCTTCAGGAGCAGGTCGGCGTTTACGGATCGATCGTCATCGACCCGAGATCGGGCCGGGAGAACACCAAGGAGCACGTCGTGGTGCTGTCCGACTGGACGAACCGCAATCCTCAGGAGGTCCTCCGCACCTTGAGACGTGGATCCGAGTTCTTCGGCGTGGAGAAGCGAACCGCCCAGAGCGTCCTGGGAGCGGCCAAGACCGGAACGTTAGGCGATTTCTTCAGCCGCGAGGCCATGCGGATGCCGGCGATGGATCTATCGGACGTCGCCTATGACGCCTTCATCACGAACGGCAAGCCGGAGGAGCATCTCGCGGCAAAACCCGGCGAGACGATTCGCCTGCGGATCATCAATGCCGCCGGGGGAACCTACTTCCACATGAACTACGCCGGTGGTCCGCTCACGGTCATAGCCGCTGATGGCCAGAAAGTGGAGCCGTTCAAAATGAAGGAGCCGCTATTCATCGCAATCGCGGAAACCTACGACGTTCTGGTGAGGGTCCCCGCAGCCGGCTCTTACGAATTCCGTTCCACGGCTCAGGACGGCTCGGGGAAAACGTCACTTTGGATCGGTTCCGGTAAACGGCACTTCGCCGAGGACGTTCCCAGACCCTTCCTCTACGAGAGCATGATGGACTTCGACCCCAAGCACGCCTTTGCGCTTACCCCGCAGGGAGCGATGGGGATGAGCGACCGGATGGTGGCAAGCGGTGCATTCGACAGGCCCGGGATGAACATGGGGGGCATGAATCAAGGGGGAATGAAGATGGAAGGAACGGGCCACGGCTCGATGAAGATGGACCGGATGAACCATGAAGCCATGGCGATGGATCACGGTGGCCACGGGCCCATGGAAGGAATGAACCACTCCTCCATGCAGCACGAAGGCGGCGGCAAGCGGCCGGATGCAGGGATGGGA
>CAMPGU010000047.1 GCA_946885645.1 uncultured Haloferula sp. | reverse complement strand
TCCTTGATGAGCTCGTCACTCAGGCCGGTCATCGGTCCATCCGCGGCGACTCGGCCGCGTTCGAGAATGGCAAAATCGTCGCCGAGCTCCTTGCAGAAATCGAGATACTGCTCCACCAGCAGGATGGCCATTTCCCCTTCGTCCCGCAGCATTTTGATGGCATCCCCGATCTGATCGATGATGTTCGGTTGGATGCCCTCGGTCGGCTCGTCGAGGATCAGCAGCTTGGGTCGCGTGAGCAAGGCCCGGCCGATCGCGAGCTGCTGTTGCTGCCCCCCTGAAAGCATGCCGCCTTTCCGGGCCAGGAATTCCTTGATAATGGGAAAGAGGGTGAAAACGCGGTCGAGTTCCGCCGGCTTCGGCTTCCGGCCGCGGGCGACGGTGCCCACGTAGAGGTTCTCCTCCACGGTCAGTTGCGGGAAAATCTCACGGCCCTGCGGGACGAAGCCGAGGCCTCGCAGCGCGCGTTTTTCCGGGCTCATCCGGGAGATCTCCGTGCCCAGCAGGTTCACCGAGCCCGTGTCCGCTCCCATGAGGCCCGTGATGGCTTTCAAGGTGGTCGTCTTGCCGACGCCATTGCGACCCATCAGGCAAAAGACCGTCTGCGGGCGGATCTCCAGATTCACGCCGCGCAAGATGCGGCTGCCGCCGATGGAGACGGAGATGTCGCGGATCTTCAGCGTGGGGGCTTCGACGGCTACGGTGCTCATGCGGCTTTCTTTTTGCGGCCCAGATAAACTTCGATCACCCGCTCGTCGTTCTGCACCCTGTCCACCGGGCCTTCGCACAGGACGTTTCCCTGGTGCAGCACCGTGACCAGGCGACCCTGCGAGATCTGCCGGACGAAGGTCATGTCGTGCTCGATGACGACGATGGTGTGCTTGCCCGCCAGCGAAAGCAGCAGCTCGCCGGTGCGGTAGGTTTCCTCGTCGGTCATGCCGGCCGCCGGTTCGTCCACCAGCAGGAGCTTGGCATCCTGAGCCAGCAACATGCCGATCTCCAGCCACTGCTTCTGCCCGTGGGCGAGCGATCCGGCTTTCACGTGGGCCCGCTCGACAAGCTTGATGGTGTGGAGGATTTCGTCCATCCGCTCCTCCTGCTCCTTCCGGATGCGGCCGAAGAGCGAGTGCCAGATGCTGCGCGGACCGGCGAGGGAAAGCAGGAGATTCTCGCGGACGGTATGATCGGTATAGACGGTAGGCGTCTGGAATTTCCGCCCGATGCCCAGCCGGTAGATCTCGAATTCGTTCATCTTGAGCAAATCGTGGGTCTGCTCGAAGTGGAGCGTGCCGCTATCCGGCTTCGTCCGCCCGGTGATGAGATCCAGGAAGGTCGTCTTGCCCGCTCCGTTCGGCCCGATGACGGTGCGCAGTTCCCCCTCCTCGAGCGCGAAGTTGAGATCGCGGATGGCCTGGAATCCGGAGAAGGATTTGTTCAGCCCCTCCGCGGCCAGGAGATAGGGAACCATGCTCATTCGGCTTTCGGGGCGGGGGTTGGGATCAGGTCGTCCTCGGCCGCGGCCAGCTTGCGGCCATGGCGCTTCGCGAAAAATCCACGGATCTGGCCGGGGATGCCGACGATGCCCTTCGGCATGAAAAGCACGACAAGCACGAAGGTCGCGCCCAGGATGATCAGCCAGTAATCGGGATAGTTCGTGGTGGCCCAGCTCTTCATGCGGTTGACGCCGACCGCGCCGATGACCGGCCCGATCAAGGTGCCGCGGCCCCCGACTGCTACCCACACCACGGCTTCGAGGGACTTCTCGGTCATCATCTCGCTCGGATTGATGATCCCCACCTGCGGCACATAGAGCGCCCCGCCCACGCCCGCGATCATGGCGCTGATGACGAAGACGAAGAGCTTGAAATTCGCCGCCGAGTAACCGGAGAAAAGAACGCGGTTTTCACTATCCCGGATCGCCCTTTGGATCAGCCCGAAACGGCTTGTCGTAAGCCATTTGCAGCCGATGAACACCAGCGTCAGCGTCACTGCGGAGGCGATGTAGAGGAGGCGCTTTGTCTCCGCGCTGCGGATATCCGCGCCTAACAAGCTGCGGAAATCGGTGAAACCGTTGTTCCCGCCCATCATCAGGTCGTTGCGGAAGAACATCAGCGCGGCCCCGTAGGTCAACGCCTGGGTGAGGATGGAAAAGTACACTCCCTTGATCCGCGAACGGAATGCGAGATAGCCGAAGATCCACCCCAGCACTCCCGGCAGCACGAGCACCATCAGCGCGGCGAGCGGGAAGGAATAAAACGGCTTCCAGAAATCCGGCAGCTCCTTGAGGCCGAGGAAGACCATGAAATCCGGCAGGTCGCTCCTGTACTGCCCCAGCTTCCCGATCATCAACATCAGGTGCATGCCCAGCATGTAGCCGCCGAGGCTGAAAAAGAGCGCTTGGCCGAGGCACAGCAGGCCGGTGTAGCCCCACAACATGTCCACCGAGATCGCGAGGATCGCGTAGCAAAGGTACTTCCCCCAGGTGTTGAGGGTGAAGTCGGAAACCGCGCCCCCGGCATTCAAGGCCGGCATGACCACCACCAGGAAAAGCGCGATCGCGGCGAGCAGGAGATTAGGGGTTTTCGCGGCGAGCGAGGTTTTCATCAATCGAGGCTACGGGAGCGGGTGGCGAAGAGGCCGGAGGGCTTCCACTGGAGGAAGAGAATGATGGCACCGAGCACGAGGATCTTTCCGAGCACCGGGTTCCCCAGGATCTGCTGGAGCGATTGGTCGGCCATGCCGATGCCCAAGGCACTGATCACCGTGCCCATGATATTCCCCACACCGCCCACCACCACCGTCATGAAGGAATCGACGATGTAATCCTGGCCGAGGTTCGGCCCGACATTGCCGATCTGCGAAAGGAAGGCCCCGGCAAGGCCCGCGAGGCCGCTACCGAAGGCAAAGGTCATCATGTTCACCCGCTCCGTCCGTACTCCCATACAAGCAGCCATGCCGCGGTTCTGCATCACGGCTCGGATCAGCAGGCCGAGCGACGTTTTCGTCAGAACCGCCCAGGTCAGGAAAATGATCAGGGCCGCGAACGCGATCACGAAGACACGGTTCCAGCCGAAGACGACGTCGTTCACCGTCCAGTTTCCCGATAGGAAAGAGGGGCTTTCGACCTGCACGTTGTTCGCTCCGAAAACCAGGCGGAAGAGCTGTTGGATCACCATCGAAACCCCCCACGTCGCCAGCAGCGACTCCAAGGGACGCTTGTAAAGGAAGCGGATGATGCCTCTCTCCAGCACCAATCCCACCAGCGCCGCCACGACGAAGCTGGCGGGAATAGCCGCCAGGAAGTACAAGTCCCATCCGCCTCCCGAAAGGTTCATGCCGGGGATGCTGATCGTCAGGCCGAAGGGCGACATCTCGATGCCCTTCGCGAAGAGATTCTGGACCAGATAAGTGGTGTAAGCGCCGACGACAATGAGTTCGCCGTGCGCCATGTTGATCACGCCCATCAAGCCGAAGGTGATGGCCAGACCGATGGCCGCAACCAGCAGGATGCTTCCCTTGGAAAGCCCGCGGAAAACCGTGCCAACCGTATTCACCCGCGAAATGTGCGCCGCGATATCCGCCAAAGCCTTGTCGCAGGCTTCCACCAGACCGACCTGTCCGCCGGCCTCCGCCTCGCCTCGCACGGTCTTGATCGCTCCCTGCGAGGCGATGGAACCCATATTCCCGAGGTTGGCGACGGCGGTCTGGCGCACGCCCGGATCTTCGGAGCGCAGCTTGAGCATTGCCATCGCCTCGGCCAGCGCGTCCTTCACCTTCCCGTCCTTTTCGATCGCGAGGCATTGCTCGAGCAGCGGAAGCTTCGCGAGATCCTGCTCCAGTCCGGTGTCCTGCACCGCGCGGAGGCGCTTCGCCACGAGAGGCGAGCTCAAGGCGAGACGATCCGTCACTCCCTTCATCGCCCGCCGGAGCGCGGAATCGGTATCCGCCATATAGAGCTCGTCCTTCGTCATGAGCACGGCGCTGCCGTCTCCGGCGGTCACCGGGTTCCCGGTGGCGACGGTGCTCAAGGCGTACTTGTCGGCGGCATCCGGCTCGCCTGCCAAGGTCACCGCCGTATCCGTCCCGGCGGCGTCCTGATAGAGGTAGATTTCGCCCTCCTTCCATTTCGCCAGCCACAGCGAGACCTCGTCCGCATCGGCGCCGGCCAGACTCTCCACCAGCTTCTTCTGCTCGTCCGCATCCGTCAGGACGGCCGCGGCCGCCACGATCTCCCGCGCGGTCTCCGGCCCCTCTTCCCGGGTGAAGGCGGGGGTCGCGATACCCCATAGGCATATCATCAGGCACCGGAATATCCGGCCGGATCCATCGGCTCTGCCTGGCAACGCGACCCTCATGGTGAATCAGGGCGAGAGCAACTCCCGTGCCACCGGCACTCCCGTGCTCTGTCACCTTTGCAGAGGAACCCGGGAATCCCCTGCAAGCTGGTACGGAAACAGCATCCGGGGGAGCCGGACTCGACAAAACGCGCGGCGTGGGCCAAGGCTGGCAGCAGCCGTCCGCGGCCTCACCCGCGCCGTGGACGAGATTCCCGCCGAACCCAGCGCCTGTTCCCATGTCCGGATCCTTTTTACCGAAGCCGTTTTCCCACACTTACGAGATCGATCCCCGGTTCTCGAAAAGCGCCGTCTATTTTTCCTGCGAATTCGCCATCGATCAAATCTTCAAGATCTATTCCGGCGGCCTCGGTTTCCTGGCCGGATCGCACATGCGCTCGGCCGCGGCGCTGCGGCAAAACCTCTGCGGCATCGGCATGCTGTGGACCTACGGCTACTACGACCAGGCACGCGGCGAGGAACGCGAGATGGCGGTGCAGTTCCGCAAGAAGCAGTACGCCTTCCTCCAGGACACCGGCATCAAGTTCCAGGTGCCGGTCCACGGGCACCCCGTCTGGGTGAAGGCGATGTTCCTGCCCGGCGACGTCTTCGGCACCGTGCCGATGTTTTTCCTGACAACGGACATCGATGAAAACGACGGCCTGTCCCGCGCGATCACCCACAGGCTCTACGACAACGACCCCCTGCGCCGTATCGCCCAGTACATCGTGCTGGGTGCCGGCGGTGCCCGTCTTCTGGAAGAACTCGGCGTGGATCCCGAAGTCTGGCACCTCAACGAGGCCCACGGCCTGTCCGCCGCCTTCCGGGTGTACGAGAAGCATCGTAGCATCGATGCCGTGAAGAAGCGCTTCGTCTTTACCACCCACACGCCCGAGGAGGCTGGCAACGAGAAGCACGACTTCAAGCTGCTGCACGATTTCTCCTTCTTCGGAGCCGTGCCTCTCGAAGAGGTCCGGAAGGTGACCGGCATCTCGGACGACGTCTTCAACCACTCCCTCGCCGCGCTGCGGATGAGCCGCCTTGCCAACGCCGTCTCGAAGCTCCACGGCGATGTCTCCCGCAAGATGTGGGAAGGCCAAGCCGGCATCTGCCCGATCACCCACGTGACAAACGCGCAGAACGCGAAATTCTGGAAAGACCGCGGGCTGGAGCATGCACGGCTGGAGAACGATGTCAGCGAGCTCCGCAGCCGGAAGCGGGAGCTGAAATCCCGCCTCTTCCAGACCGTCGCCAACCAGACCGGCAAGCTCTTCAACCCCGATGTCCTGACCATCGTGTGGGCCCGCCGCTTCGCCGGCTACAAGCGCCCGGACCTCATCACCCGGGACATCCGCATGTTCCGCGCGCTGGTGAACAACAACGACCGGCCGGTCCAGATCATCTGGGCGGGCAAGCCCTTCCCCTTCGACTTCGGCGCGATCGAAACCTTCAACCATCTCGTCCAGATCACGAAGGACTATCCGAACGTGGCGGTGCTGGTCGGCTACGAACTCGACCTTTCCCGCCAGTTGAAATACGGCGCGGACATCTGGTTGAACAACCCGATCGTCACCCGCGAGGCCTCCGGCACCTCCGGCATGACGGCCGCGATGAATGCCGCCGTCAATCTGACCACCTACGACGGCTGGGTCTGCGAATTCTCGAAGGATGGCCACAACAGCTTCATCATTCCTCCTGCCGATGGCGGCCTCGCCCCCGAGGCGCGGGATCGCCACGACCTGCTGGGATTCCATGAAGCGATGGAGCAGAAGATCCTCCCGCTCTATTACGACGATCCGGAGGGCTGGTGGAAACTGGTGCTGAACTCCATGAACGAAGTCGTTCCCTTCTTCGATTCCGACCGCATGGCGACGGAATACTACGGGAAGATCTACGCCTGAGGTTAGAGTGGCGCGGCTAGCCGGCTAGGCGGGATCCCAGACACCCTGCGCAAGCAATTGCTTCGTCGCCGCCTCGGCCCAGCCGCGGTTCGCGGCCGGGGAGGCTGGCGATGGGTGTAGCACGCGCCCCAGCCGCGCCTTGCTGCCGATCCTACCGGCCGCCTCTTTGAGCCGTCCCTCCGCATAGCCGCCGACACCGATCAGCCACTCCGGATCCAGCTCCCGTATCGATTCCGCCAGGTGATCGAGACACGCCTCCTCTACGGCCGCCATTTCGCTCGCCGCCAGCTTGTCCGGAGTCAGGTTGGCCCCCGTCTCGCTCATCCATACAAGGGGACAATAGTTGAGCACGAAGTGCTCCCGGAAGAATTCCTCGGCCGGGCCGAAGCGTTCCGCGAAGAGCCCCCAGAGCCGGCGGCCGCTGACCTCCGATTTCAGGCAATCGAATCCCTGCACGGGCCGCTTCGGGTGCTCCAAAGGGGGTTTGCCTACCGGCATCGAAATGCCCATCCAGTCCCGGACGGCCGCTACCTCTCCGAAAGGCACCCCGGTCTGGGTCATGCCGAAAGGTCCCGGGTTCATACCGACGAACACTACCCTCTTCCTCGAATCGCCGAACCTCCGCAGATAGGACTCGTGGGCGTCCCACGCGTAACGCAAGGGGTTGTAAACGTGGGTGACCGGCCTTGAGAACGAGAGGCAGTCCACCCTATCGCACAGGAGTTCGGCGGCCTCGGCGAGCCTGTCTGCGGTCGTTTGTCTGGCGTGCATGCGGTGGGTATCCGGCGTTCCGGCTGTTGGCAAAGGGCCCGAGCCTTTCTCTCGGAATCGACGCGCAGGTGATAGCGGCCGTTCCGGAGCTTGACCAGCGCGTCGGCGCACGCGCTGCAGGTGCGTGACGGGCTTCTCAGGGCTGCTCAAGGCTGCCCTTTCCTGCAATGTGCAACAAACCGTCGGGCAGAATCACGCCTTCGAGCCTGAAGCACCTTTCTGCATTCTTGGATTCTAGCTCTCTCGTCCTAAATGCCTTAGGCCGTAATAACCAGCGCCAAGACGCCAAGGGCATCCGCTTTGCTCGAAGGATCCGCCATGAAAATTCCCTATTACTCAGTTCTAGTCGGTGGCCATGCCGTGATCGCAGCTTGGATGACGGTGGCTCTCGTCTCCTGTGACGTTGACAAAACCGAAGACGGCGAACTTCCCGACGTGAAGGTCAAGGTTGACGGCGAAGCGAAGCTTCCCAAGTACGACGTCAACGGCCCCGACGTAACCGTCGGCAAGAAGAAGGTCGAGATGGAGGTGCCTACCGTCGATATCGACGTTCCCAAGGAGGAGGACAACGAGCCTGCCGGGGAAGCTGACACCGATGACAAATAAGGCTCGACTCCGGCTCTCGCCAGATGGCCCGGGCTACGTGCCGACTCAAGCGCCCCGGCGGCGGCGGATCAATCCCGCGGCCATCCCCGCGAGGAGAAGCATGGTGGAAGGCTCCGGCACGGCGGTCAGCTGGATCGAGAGCGTACTGGTCGGCGGGGCTCCGGAGGTCAGCCATACAGGCATCCACTCGCCCTCGGAGAACTCCCCGCGCGCGTAAAAGCGGCTGGGATCCGTCGCGGCACCGCTAGGGCTCAGGGCGGAGGCATTCTCCAGTTTGGGGCCGAAGGGCCCGCCATCGCTGTAATTGCTGATGCTCTCGAACTTGATCGACCAGAAAATGTCGTCGGGCACCAGCGTGTTGATATTGGAAAAAACCAGCTGGTTGAGGTTCAGGTTGTTCGAGCCGTCGCCATCGACTGAAAAGACCAGGGGTTCGGAGGACCACAGCGGCGTTTCCGCCGGTTTGAAGCCGGCGAGGGCTCCCGGATCGACTCCCGGTTGGCCGAGCGGGCCTTCATAGTTCGTCTCATCCTCCACGATCTGATAGAAGGAAAGCGTGGCGGTGACCTGGCGGGCCACGTTCGAGTAAACCGTCACGATCGCCTGATCGAGAAAACGGTCCGTCCCGGCGAGATGCGCGGAATCCGCGTATTCCGCCTGCTGGGAGATGGTCAGGTAGGTGAAGATGCCGCCCGTCTCGCCCGGCAGGGTGTAAACCGGGGACTGGGCCGCAAGGGGCAATGCGGTGGCAAGCATCGCCACGGCGAGGATCGCAGGGGATTTCATTGGGGGGATGGGGGTGAACCTGCCCGTTCTAGCAGATCTTCCCCTCCGCCGTCCATCTTCGTTTTACTTGGAAAACCTTGATATTCAGCGCCTGCTGAGCCCCCAAGCCCCTCGCTTGGCCCGCTTGGCGTCGGCCTCGAACTTTTCGAGCTGCTGCATCCGCGCCTTCACGCGGGTCCCGTCGGGCAGGTCGGCAGGCTTCGTATGGATCCTCGCCAACCCTTCGCGGACAAGCGTTTCTTCCAGCAGCGGCCCGCCGACAGGGGTTACAAAGGCGTGGTAGCGCCTGTCGTTGAAAGGATCGTCCCACTTGGTCTGGACCGTGAAGCTGCCGCGGGCGAGGGTCCCCAGGACGAGCTGCTTCGCCCGGCGACCGATCTCGACCGCCTGATCGTCGGTGAGACCGAGCTCCACCGCCTGCTGGTGGATGCGTTCCCGGTTCGTGGCACCGCCGCGATAGCTGCGGAAGGCGCTCTCCGGAGCATCCACGTAATAGAGCCGGAATTGCTCCACCCTGCCGTCCGGGAGCTTCACGTGGAAGCTATCGCCGTCGTTCTGGCGGTGCTCGTGAAGGCGGCAGCCGGTGAATGTCTCGTAGGAGCTGCTCGCGGAGCGGATCTCGCTCCCGCGTGGCTTCTCCTCCGGGCCGGTGTGCCGCTGGTCCAGAAACCACACCAGCGCCGCGCCGATCAGGATCACCGCGAGCTGCCAGGACTTCCGCCTTGCACGACGTGCCATTCCTTCAGAGTCCCTTGAAGCCCTGATACTCCTTGTAGGTACCCAGCGGCATCGCGGACTTCCCCCAGTCCCGGTTCAGGCGGCGATAGCGTTTGATGAACTCCGTCGGGTCCGCCCAGTTCGTCATGTCGCGCGCGACGCTGTCCCGGTGCATGCCGATGCTGAGATTGTGGCGGATCTCGAAATGGAGGTGGGCGGCATACATCCCGCGGTTATTGCCGATCGTCCCGATCTGCTGGCCCCGTTTCACGATCTGGCCCACGCGCACCGTCATGTCGCGCAGGTGCCCGTAGAGCGCATCGCAAAAGCGCACCTGCCCGGAGGCGGGATCGCGGTAGCCGTAGCGGATGATCGCCACATTCCCCCAGCCTTGGCGGACGTCGTAGGCCCAGGTCACCACGCCATCGCCGATGCTGTAAACGGGCGCGCCCATGTCGGTATCCCCGCCGCCGCGGCCGTTCCAGTCCTCGCCAAAGTGGACCGGCGGGCGCAGGCGCAGGCCGCGGGCCTTGTAGTACCCCGTGGCGTCCGGCTTGCCGACCGGGTAGTCGAAGCCATCCGTCAGCGCCACCCGCGCGGATTTCTGCTGCCCGTGCGCCGGGATCAGCAGCATCGCCAGCAGCACGAGGACTACCGGGAGAAGGGATATACGCGGCAGTCCGCTCACCCCGCCAGTGCAAGGCCGCAGGCACCCACGGGCAAGCCAAATTCGACAGGTGCCCGGCAGGCCGCTCAGGCCTCTCCCAAGTGGAGGAAGTTATTGGCAATCATGATGGCGGCGGCGATCGCCACCGCGATCCGGTACCAGCCGAAAACACCCAAGCCCCGCCGGTTCAGGTAGCCTACCATCCATTTTACCGCCAGCGCGGCTGAAACGGTGGCCGCGATCACCCCGACCAGCAGGGGCAGGAAGCCGTAGGTATCCCACATCAGCATGGCCCCGCCGAGCTTCGTATCGTATTTGACGGCCACCTCGTGGAGGGCCGTCTGAGCCTCGTATCCCGGGATCAGCGACCACTTTTCGGCCAGATCCACCGGCCAGACCGCTTTCTTCGCCGTGGCAGCCCCGAGAGTCACCAGGCCGAGAAGGAAGGAAAACTCCACCGCCGCCCCCAATCTCAGGCCGACCAGCAGGCCTCCGAGGATCGTCATCAGGCTGCGCGAGGTGCCCGGCCACATTGCCAGACATTGGGCGAGGCCGACCAAAAGCGCCATTTTGAGCGTGATCTGCGCGAGTTCCACTCCGCGAGCGCCCCCGCCCCGCTTCATCCAGCGGTCCACGGCCAGGATCCCGACCCCGCCGACAAACCAAGCGAGGGCGACCCATTTGAAATGAAAGAGTTTCGCCTCGATCCAGTCATTGGCGAGGATCCCGATCACCGCGGCGGGCAGGAAACCGCAGAGCAATGCGAGGACCAAGTGCAGTCCCTCCCTGTCCCTGCCGAGCAGCCCCCGGAACATCTGGTAAACGCGCGGCCAATAAAGACCCGCCACCGCGGCGATGGCCCCGCCCTGCACGCAGATCGCGAAGCAATTCGCCGCTTCGTTCTCCAGCACGGCTTGGAACGGATCGGCATCGATCCCGACCCCCATCAGCTTCTGGGCGACGATCAGGTGGCCGGTGGAGCTGACGGGAAGGTATTCGGTGATCCCTTCGATCACGCCTAGCACGAGAGCTTGCCACCAATTCATGAGGGAGTGGCGCGACCTTGCCGGTCTGCAACTCCCGCGGCAAGGGATTTGCGGTTGCTTCTCCGCCCGACCAGAGAGAAGGTTCACGCGCCCGCCGTAGGATTCGGAACGGAGCATTTTTTGATGAAGCGGAAGTACCTTTGGATGGTCAGGCGCGCCTACAGGGCACTGCGCCACCCGAGGCTACGGCACCGGGAATGGTGGCAGAAACTCACCCGCCCCCTGATGCAGCGGGAGTTATGGAAACCCTGCCGCGACACGGTGGCCACCGGCATGGCTATCGGGCTGTTCTTCGGCATGCTGCCGATGCTACCGCAATCGCTCTTCGCGGCCATCACCGCGATGAAGTTCCGTGTGAACGTGCCTTTCGCCGTGGCGGCCACCTGGCTGAGCAATCCGCTGACGAACGTGCCGATCTGGGCGGCGCAACTGTGGCTGGGAAACCGGTTGCAGGAGTGGTTGAGCCTGCCCGAGCCCGAAATCCTCGGCACTCACACCGTCCCGGGTCTGGGTCTGGTCCATGCGGGTAATTTCATGCTGGGAGCGGGCGTTTCCGGCCTCCTGCTCGGCATGCTGGCATTTCCGCTGGTGCACCTGTTCTCCGCGGTGATGCCCCATCACCTGCCGAAACTTCCCAGACGGAAGGGCGTGAAGATCATTCCCGCCGTTCCCCGAAGCTCCGGGAACTGATCTTTCCTCCTCCGTAGGGGGCTCCCAGCCGCATCCCCACGGTGACCTTCGGGAAAAGGAAGCGCTCCTGCGACTTCGACTCCGCCCGCTTCAGGCCGGCCACCACGAGCAGTGCCGCCAGCCCGGTCCCGGCGAGAAGCCCGATGGCGAGCACCACCATGCGCAGCCGTGTGCCTCCCTCCGGCTCCGCCGCCTGCTCATCCAGGACTTTCCCGATCCCCTGTGCCACCCCGATGCCCAGCTTCTCGCTGAATTCCCCCCGGTCTTTGGATTCCCTCAGCGGTTCTTCGATCCCGCGCAGGATCTCCGCCAGGGCGAAGGCGGGGATACTCGCAGGATCGCTCCGCTCGATCAGTCCGCCCGGGCCGATTTTCTCCTGCTTGGGGGGTGCCTGACCGAAGCGGAAGACGCCCCGGTCGGTCTCCAGCACCAGCACCATCCCCGGCTTGTCTCCCAGCCATGCCTGCTGCAATTGCATCGCCCGCTCGCCCGCGCTGCTGCTGATCAGGGAATCGTACAACGCATAGTACAGGCGGAAGCCGTGCTTTGCCTGAACTTCTCCGATCGCTTCCGCGATGGCGCGATGCCGCTCCGGCTCCCGGGCCAGGATCCGGGCTTCGTCGAGAACGCCGTCGGCCGGTGGGGGCGGCGCAATGAACTCCTCCTCCTGCGCGCACACAACCGCGCACATCGCCCGGATGGACAGCAGCACGGCGGCGATTCCCCTCATGCCGCCGATCATTTCCGGGCCTCCCGGCTTGGCAAGTCAGGACCCCTTCGCCTGCTTCATGTCGGCCTTTAAGCCGGTGAAGAAGAGCAGCGCGGCTGCCACGCAGATGCAGGAGTCGGCCACGTTGAAGGACGGCCAGCGGTAGTTGAAGAAAGGGATGGTGAAATCGAGGAAGTCCACCACGTAGCCCTCCCGCAGGCGGTCCCAAAGGGGAGCCCCTTTCATTTCCTCCAGGAGAGATCCCTGTACCAGCCGGTCCGTCAGGTTCCCCAGGATGCCGCACAACAGCAGCCCCGCCGCGATCCTGCCCCAAACCCCTGCGAAGAAATTCTTCCGCCAGCCCACGGTGATCAGGGTGAGAGCGATCAGCGGGACGATCAGAAAAACCACCGGCGCCCAGGTGCTCCCGTTGCCGAAGCCGAAAGCGACACCCTGGTTATGGACGCGGATGATGTTGAAATAGCCATCGATCACAGTGATCTTCTCCGGCGGATCCGGATCGTTCCACGGCGGCGGGAATCTTCCGATCACCCAGAATTTCGTGAGCTGGTCCAGAATGTAGAGCGGGAGGGTCACCGCGAGAAACACCGGCACGAAGCCCCATTCCTTCTTTTCCGTTTCAGCCACAGGCCGCATTTCCGATGAATAATTGGAAGATTGAGGATTCCCGCTTCAAGCATGGGAGACCGCCTGCACCACCGATTCACAGCGCGCGCACATCCCCGACTTCCCTAGCGGCTCGTAGCGCCGGCAGCGGGGACACATCTTGTGTTCGGTTTTCGCCGCTTTGGCGGAAAGCGCGGGCCCGGCGGAGACGTCGAGATCGGCAATGATGAAGAACTCCGTCGCGAACTGGCGGTCGCGCAGCAGGTCGTACACAGGGTCTTGGGCCGGGACCACCAGCTTTACGGCCGCCTCGTTGTTCTTGGAAAATGCCTTCGCCTGGATCTGCTCTTCGATCGAGGTCTGTACCGTGCGCCGGATCTCGAGCAAGCGGTTCACCTTCGCCGTCGCCACGCCGGAGGCGAAGGCCGCATCGGGTTCCGGGAAATCCTGCTCATGGATGCTGCCTTCGGTGAAGGCCGCGTGCTCCCAGGCCTCGTCCGCCGTGTAAGCAAGGATCGGCGCAAGCAAGCGCGCCAGCGCGTTGAAGACATCGTACATCGCCGTCTGGCTGGCGCGGCGGCGGACGGAGCTTTTCGCGTCGCAATACATCCGGTCCTTCGTCGCATCGATGTAGATGGCGGAGAGATCCGTGGAGCAGAACTGGTTCAGCGAATTGAAAACCTTGCGGAACTCGTACTGGTCGTAGGCCTTGCGGCACTCGGAGACCACCCCGTTGAGGCGCTCGAGGATCCACTGGTCGAGCAGCGGCATGTGGCTCGGGGCCACGCGGTCCATTTCCGCATCGAAGCCATCGAGATTGCCCAGCAGGATCCGCAGCGTGTTGCGCAGGCGGCGATACGGTTCGGCGACCTGCTTGAAGAGGTCCTCGCTGAAGGGCACCTCGCTCTGCCAATCGACCGAGGAAACCCACAGGCGCACGATGTCCGCACCGTACTTGTTGTAGAAGTGGGCGGCATCGGTCGGCTTGCCCGCCTTGGCCGCGTCGGACTTCGAGATCTTCTTCTTGTCCTTGTCCACCACGAAGCCGTGGGTCAGCACCGCCTTGTAGGGCGCCTTGTCCCGCCAGGCCACGCTCATCATGAGCGAGCTCTGGAACCAGCCGCGATGCTGGTCCGTCGCTTCGAGATAAAGGTCCGCAGGAGCATGAAGCTCCGGGTGCTTCTCCAGCACGGCCACGTGCGAGCAACCCGAATCGATCCAGACGTCCAGCGTGTCGCGGCACTTCTTCACACCCGCGGGCAGACCGAGCTTTTCCGCCAGTTCCTCGTCGGAAAGCTCGAACCACAGATTGGTGCCCTGCGTCTCCACCATGTCCGCCACCTTCCGGGCGACTTCGGCGGAAAGGATCGCCTTGTTATCGGCATCGAAAAACACCGGCAGCGGGACGCCCCAGGTGCGCTGGCGGGAGATGCACCAGTCCGGGCGCGCCTCCACGGTGCCGTAGATGCGGTTGCGCCCCCAGGCGGGCAGCCACTCGACCTTGTCGATCGCATCCAGCGCCTTCCCGCGCAGGTTCTCGAGCGAGATGAAAAACTGCTCCACCGCGCGGAAGATGATCGGTGTCTTCGAGCGCCAGCAGTGGGGGTAGCTATGGCGGTAAACTTCCCGCGCCAGCAACACGCCCTTCTCCTCCAGCAGCTCGACGATCGGCTCGTTCGATTTGAAGACATGCTTGCCGACAAGTTCGGGCAGCCCCACCTCGGCGGTGAAATTGCCATCGTCATCCACCGGCGAAAGCACGCCGAGGCCGTACTGCTGGCCCACCACATAGTCGTCCGCGCCGTGGCCGGGAGCGATGTGCACCGCGCCGGTACCGGTGTCCGTGGTGACGAACTGGCCGAGGATGATCTTCGAAGTGCGATCGAGGAACGGATGGCGCGCCTCGAGCAATTCCAGCTCGCGGCCCTTCACCGTCTTCAAAACGGAAGTACGACGCATGCCGGACTTCGCCTCGAGCTCGGCCACGAGCTCCTTCACGATGATGAGGATCTCCTTCCGGCCGGTGCCTTCGAACTGGCTGACCTCGTAGGTGAATTCAGGATGCACCGCCACGCCCAGGTTCGCGGGGAGCGTCCACGGCGTGGTGGTCCAGATTGCGATCGACGCATTCCCGATCCCAAGCTTCGAGGACGACTCGGGCGTCAGCGGGAATTTCACGAAGATCGCCGGGCTCTCCTTGTCCTGGTACTCGACCTCGGCTTCCGCCAATGCCGTGTGCGCGCCATAGGACCACTGGACGGGCTTCTTGGATTGATAGACGGAGCCGCTTTCGACCAGCTTCGCGAAGACCCGCAGGATCTCGGCCTCATAGCCGGGAGCCATGGTAAGGTAAGGATTTTCCCAATCCCCGAACACGCCCAGGCGGCGGAAGGATCCGCGCTGGATGTCGATGAACTTTTCCGCGAACTCGGTACAGCGGCGGCGGATCTCCGCGGGCTCCAGGCCGGTGGCCTGCTTCACCACCTTGAACTCGATCGGCAGGCCGTGGCAGTCCCAGCCCGGGACGAAGGGGGCAGCGTAGCCGGCCATCGTCTTGGACTTCACCACCAGGTCCTTCAGCACCTTGTTCAGCGCCGTGCCCATGTGCACGTCCCCGTTCGCGAAAGGCGGGCCGTCGTGCAGGATGAAGCTCGGGGCCTTCTGGGCGCGGCGGCGCTCCAGGATGCGGCGGTAGAGTCCCTGCTTTTCCCAAATCACGAGACGCTTCGGCTCGTTGTCAACGAGGTCCCCGCGCATCGGGAAACTCGTCTGCGGCAGCAGCAGCGTGTCTTTATATTGGGATTCGGAACTCATCGGCGGGCGCGGACGCTAGCAGCGCCCCCGCAGGGGGTCAACCACCGGGGAGGGGCGGGAAAAGGGACCGGATTTCCTTCGCGCCGGGGCCACCCTGCGCTGCGGAGCGCCATGAAGTCATTCCGGTGAGACCGCCGTCCCGATACCTTTAGCGGCTGGCTTTTGCCTGGTCCGACTTCTTCCAGAAGTCGCGCCCGACCTGCGTTTCATGATCGACCAGCAACCACAGCTCTCTAGCCAGCGACGCCTGTGAAATCAGATCGGAAGGCGGCGATGCCTTCCAAGCCTGATAGTGGGCCTCCGTGTTCTTCACGGCCCGCTCCTTCAGGTAGGCCTCCCCCGTTTGACGCCAGAGTTCCCAGTCGGCTTCGACCATGAGGTGGGCCCACTTGATGGGGTCGCGGTAAACCCCCTGGCCATCAAGCATGGACGCGGCCGCCTTGCCGAGGCGCTGGGCCTCGGTGAGGTAAAACTGCTCCTTCGTGCGGGTGTAGAGGGCCAAGTAATTCCGTAGCATCAATGCGGAGTTGTACGTGAGCTGGGCTTTGTTGATCTGCCCGCTGGCGACGTCGATGTTGTCCCAGAACAAGCCGTTCGGCGCCTGCAGGGTCTTCACCGTCCACACCGCGATCTTTTCGCCCTGACCATTCCATTTCGCGGCCGCGGCTTCCTTCCCGAAGCGGGCCAAGCGGAAGCAGCCGAGCGCGGCAGGGGCGTTCACGCAGGTGTTCTTGTCGCCGTCCTTGTGTTTCTCGTGCCACCAGATCCCGCCCCCGGCTTCCTCGTCCCAGCCGCTGACGACGAACTCCAGCGTTTCCTCCGCACGCTTCAAGTAACGGGATTCGCCGGTCAGCTCGTATGCCTCCAGGAAGGTCAGCACCATCCACGCGTTGTCGTCGTAGTATTTGTCGCTGCCGCCCTGGGTTCGGGCCGGTTCATAGCCTGGAATCTTCACCTTCACGTCCCAATAGGCCTCCATCGCCTCGAAGAACTTCCGCATCACGCTGCGGTATTCCCGGTCGTGGCGCGCGGCGGCCACCACCGCGGAAAACATCACCCCGCAGCCCCAGATGGTGTCGGGCTCTTTTCCTCCGGACTTGCCCGCATAGAGGCCGGATTTCCGGTCCCAGAAATTCTCCTGGATGTGCGCCATCACCTCCGCCGCTGCATCCTGGTGCGTCGCCGTCCGCGCCGGGGCAGGCGACACAAAGGTGCAGGCGAAAAAGGCGGTGAGGACACCGGGAAGGCACGGACGGAGGGGTTTCATGGATCCAAACGGAGTTGACGGGTGATGACAGGCGGTTCCTGCCGCGACAAGACGCGGAACCGGGCGGGACGTGTCATCCGCTCCGATTTCCGCTTGCCATATTTACTTTGTTATACAAAGTAACGTCACCTTGACCCATTCGAGGGACCGGCACGCCCGGTAACTTTGTAACACAAAGCAATGTCTTCAAGCTTCCTTTCCACTCCGCCCGTGCTGCACGTCCTCCGCCGCGCTTTCATACTGGGCCACGCTACCGAGGTGCGGGCCGCCCTCGACCGCCTCGAAACGCGGCTCCGGCGCGGCGCGGTCACGCTGCTCGGTCCCTTGGCTCCGGACACCGCCCTGTGCGAACTCTACCGGCGGCGCGGGGTGCTGGAAGGCGCGGCGGAGGAATACCGCGCCCCCACCCATACCGTGGTGGTCCCCCTCACCGGATTGCCAAAAGCCTGCCTCCGCAAATGGAAGGAAAGCGGGCACGAACTCCTGGATCTCACCCTGCCTGCCGTGAAGCGGGCGCAGACTTCCCTAGGGCTCCTCACCCTGGAGCACGGCAAGCCGGTGGTCATCGGCTGGCGGGATAGTGCCGAGGCAGCCGCCATAGCCGGAGAGGTCCCCGGTACGGTGGTCGTCGAAGATCCGGAGCAGGCCTCCCTGCTGCCCTTTGCCCCGAAATTCGGCTTTGTCTGCCAGACCACCTTTTCGCGCCGCCGCGCCCATGCCGTGGCGGAGGCGATCCGGCTGCGCCACCCGGACAGCCGCTTGGTTTTCCTCGATACGACCACGCCCGCGATGCTGGAGCGCGAGCGGTCCGTGGAAGGGCTTAGCCGCTGGGCGGAAGCGATCATCGTGGCCGGAGAGGCGGGAGAGTCCTCCGTGCGCGCGCTGCTCGATGCTTCCCGGCGGCTGGGTCTCCCCGCTCATGCCGTGGCGGACGCCGGCTTACTTGATCCGAAGGAATTCGCCGGGATCGGCCGGATCGGGCTCACGGCGGGGGAGTTTTCCCCGGATGCCGTGCTGGATGCGATCGAGGGGCGGCTGCAGACGGAGCGGGACTAATCCCCTCCTCTCCGCTCCGGCTACGCGAAATCCTCTTCCTCATAGAGGGGCCGAATCTCGATCTCCGACTCCTCCCCCGGCATGGGGTCCGGACAGCGCTGCACCCAGTTCACGGCATCCTCCATCGATTCCACCTGCCAGATCCAGAAACCGGCCACCAGCTCGCTGGTAGCAGGGAAAGGGCCATCGGTAACCGTCTCCCCTCCCGGGAACCGCACGCGCTTGCCCTTGCTGCTCGGGTGCAGACCGTCCCCCGACAACAGCACGCCGGCCTTCATCAGCTCCTCGTTGAATTTGCCCATTTCGGAGAGCATTTCCGGATCGGGCATCGCACCCGATTCAGACAGCTTCGTCGCTTTTACCATCACCATGACTCTCATCGTCTCGTTTTCTTGAGGTTCCGGAGAGGGTATCCCGATACGGCACGAGTTCCACCCTCCTTCTCCTTTGCGACGAAGGAGGTCGCTCACAACGGACACC
>CAMPGU010000046.1 GCA_946885645.1 uncultured Haloferula sp. | reverse complement strand
TGCTTGAAGAGGCAAAGGTGCAGGTGGTCGAGGGAAAGCTCGACCTCGCGAAAGGGGTCGAAATGCAGGGTAACCGGATCGCGGCCATCCGTACGGAAGACGGACGCGAATTCTCCGGCAAGATGTTCATCGATGCCAGCTACGAGGGCGACCTGCTGCCCGGGGCGAAGGTCACCTTCACCGTGGGCCGCGAGGCAAACGCCGCCCATGGCGAGACTTCCAGCGGAATCCAGGTCGCGAAAGCGGCGAAGAACCAGCTTGTGGATGGCATCGATCCCTACGTCGAGGCCGGAAATCCAGCCAGCGGCCTTCTCCCCGGCGTGAATGCGGATGCCGGCGGACCGGACGGGGCCGCCGATCACCGGCTGCAGGCATACTGCTACCGGATGGTGCTCACCGACGTGCCCTCGAACCGGGTAAAGATCGGGAAACCGGAAGGCTACGAGGAGGCCGATTACGAACTGCTCTTCCGCTCCATCGAAGCGGGGCAAAAATCGGGCTTCTTCAAGTTCGATCTGACGCCGAACCGGAAGACCGACTCCAACAACACGGGCGGGATCTCCACCGACCTGATCGGCGGGAACTACGGTCCCGGCTGGGATTGGACCACGCTCGGCCACAAGGAGCGGAAGTCGCTGGCCTCCCGGCACGAGAAGTGGCAGCGGGGACTCCTGTGGACCCTGCAGAACCATCCCCGGGTGCCGGAGCAAATCCGCGAATCCCATGCGAAGTGGGGTCTGCCGAAGGACGAGTTCACCGACAACGGCCACTGGCCTTGGCAGCTCTATGTCCGCGAGGCCCGGCGGATGGTCTCCGGGTACGTGATGAATGAAGACAACTGCACCGGCCGCCGCACCGCCGCGGATGCCGTGGGGCTTGCCGCCTACTCAATGGATTCCCACCACGTCCAACGCCACGTGAAAGACGGAATGGTGAAGAACGAGGGCGACGTACAGATCCACGGCGTGAAGCCTTACCCGGTTTCCTACCGCTCGCTGGTTCCCAGGAAGGGGGAATGCGAGAACCTGCTGGTGCCTTGGAGCATCTCGGCGACCCACATGGCCTTCGGCTCGATCCGGATGGAGCCGGTCTTCATGGTGCTCGGCCAGAGTGCCGCCATCGCCGCGGATCTCGCGCTCGACCTCGGCCTCGCCGCTCAGGATGTCGATTACGCCGCGCTCCGGCCCCTGCTCCTGGCCGCCGGCCAGGCCCTGGGAAAATCCTCCCCCGAGAACCCCGCCGCGGTCGTGGACAACGACGACTCCGCCCTCGTCTCTATCAAAGGGGAGTGGAAGCCATCCGCCGCCTCTGCCGGGTATTTCGGTAAAGACTATCTCCACGACGATGGGACCAACCGCGGGGAGAAGGAAATCTTCTACCGGCTCCCGCAGGGGAACATGGGCCCCCGGACCGTGAGCGTGCGCTGGACCTCGCACGGCAATCGCGCGTCCAACGCGCGGATCGAAGTGCTTCACCACGGAGGCAGCGCCGTCCTCTCCGTCGATCAGCGCAGCGGCGGCGGGACCTGGCATCCTCTCGGCGAATTTGAATTCACCGGCGCGTCCGGAGAGGGCGTGCGGATTTCAAACCGGGATGCGGACGGGCACATTGTCGCCGATGCAGTCGGATTCTCTCCGCCCGCTCCACGTGCGGCCGCGGCTCCCGGGGCTTCCAATTTGATCAAGCACCTTGCCGCCGGTCATTCGCGCAAGGTGGTCGTCTATGGCACGAGCCTCACCGCAAACGGAGGATGGGTGCCCCAGATGCAAACCTGGCTCGCCGGCAGCTACCCCGGCAGGTGCGAGCTCATCAACAGCGGGATGAGCGGCAAGAACTCCGCCGAAGGCCTCCGCCGTCTGGAGGAAAAGGTCCTCAAGCACCATCCCGACACCGTGTTCATCGAATTCGCGGTGAACGACGCCTTCCTCTACGACGACGGAACTCCGCGTCTCTCCGTCACCCGGGCGCGCCAGAACCTTGAGGCGATGATCGATGCCGTCTTGAAGCGGAACCCGGCGGCCGAGGTGATCCTCCAGACGATGAACGTCGCCTGGGACTCGCCCGAAGGCAGCAATGCCTCCGCGTCCCGGAGGCCGAATTTGGCGGATTATTATTCGATGTATCGCGAGGTGGCGAAAGAGCGTTCCCTCCTGCTCGTGGACCACGCGCGGAACTGGGAAGACTTCTCGAAGAAGAACCCCGCCGCCTTCCGCGCCCTCGTTCCGGACGGGGTGCATCCCCTCCCCGCCGGCACCGGGCAGATCACCCTTCCCTTGCTGAAGCGCAGTCTCGCCGGGGAACCCTGAGCCCGTTTCAACCCGCGATGATCCCGCCTCTTGTGGAGGAACTCGCCTGAGGCAATCCCCCGATGATCCTGCCGGAAAGCTTCTCGTAGATCCGGATATAGGCTTCGGCGGTGGCTTCGGCGGAAAAGGCGCTGCGGCTTTCCCTCATGATCCGCGCGATCTCCCGCTCCCTCTCCTGCGCCGGGCGGATGTAGAAGCGGATCGCCTCGTCGATCGCCCAGCGCAGCCCATGGGAATCGTGTGTCTCAAAAACAAAGCCGTTTCCGCGGTGCTGCTCTACATCGAGATGGCTGACCGTGTCCTGCAAGCCGCCGGTCCGGTGGACCACGGGCAGGCTACCGTACTTCAGCGCGATCATCTGCGCCAGCCCGCAGGGCTCGTAGGCTGAAGGCACTAGCGCGAAATCGGAAGCCGCATAGGCCTGGCGGGACAGTGTCTCGTCAAAGCCCCGGACCGCGATCCGGCGGCGCAGCCCGTGGAAGTCCGCGATGTGATCGAAATGGCAGCGGAAAGGCCCGTCGGCCACGAAAACCACCTGCAACGCAAGGCCCCAGTAGTCGCTCACCAAGCGGTAGAGGATATCCGCCAGCAGACCGCAGCCTTTCTGGACCGGATCGAGGCGGGAGGGCCAGAAAAGCATCGGTGCGTCCGCATCCTCTTCGAGTCCGAGGCTCCTCTGAAGCGCCACCTTGTTCGCCCGTTTTGCGGCGCGATGGGTCGAAGCGTCGTAAGGGCGGCTGAGCTGCGGATCGCAGTCCGGGGTGTAGGAGGGGTCCGGGGCATTGATGATCCCGCTGGCGGCCCCGTAGCGGGCCTTCCCCCGCAATACGTCCACAATGCTCCAGCCCGCCGGGTGGCGGCCGTCCATGAGCTCCTGCATGAAGGAGGGGCTGACGGTATTGACGTAATCCGCGGCGTGGATCCCGGAGGCCATGAGGTTCACCGGATTGGAATGCCGGCTTTCCCCGTACGTCCCCGGGAAGTGCGAGTAGTGGAGGTGATTCCAGAACGGCTCCGCATCGATCCCCCTGTCCTCGATCTCCCCCAGCGTCATCCGCTCGTCGTGGAGATTGTGCACGGTGAAGAGGCTCCGGATTCCCATGCTCCGCGCCGCAGCCGGCACGAGTGCCGTCATCCAATCATGGCAGTGCACGATATCCGGCTTCACCCGGGGAAGGACATGGTGGATCACCTCCCGCTGGAACGCCAAGGCGGCCCTCCGGTTCGATTCCGGCGAACCGTCATACACCGAGCGCCGGTAGAAGAACTCCCGGTCCCGGCACAAATGGAGCCGCCGGGATAAAAGCAGGTCCGCCGCCGGAAACAGGTTGCGGAAATGCGGCATGGCCACGCGCACGTCGATCCCGCGTGATGAAAGCCCGTCCACCAGAAGGGTGCTGATGTCCGCCAAGCCCCCTGCCTTCGCACACGGCCCCGCGCTGCCGTTCCGCCCCAGATAGCTGCTGCCATTCAGCTCCGGCGTGACGATGAGAATGCGTGGTCTCCGTGGCTTCGGGTGCCTTGCCCTTTGCGAGGCATCTTTCGTGTCCGTAGGTCCGGGATAAGTCGTCGAAGCGAAGTGGGAGGCCATGACAGATGGACGAGTGCAGTTGGCGTGCAAGCGGGGAGCGGTGCGGAGCCCTTTTCCGCCCCCTCTTCTCCCCCTTTCTCACGAACCTTTTCCTTAGCGCGGGACGTGCCAGCGCGGCGTCGCCGGCGGCGCGTTTTCACCGGTCATTGATGGATAGAGAAAAGTTGCTCCTTCCCGCTCGCCACCTATCTCGTTCCGGTGGACCTGCGGGACATTCCGATTGCATTTTTCTCCTCGGGGATTTGCATGCTGCAAACGCTCGCCCGTCAGTCCTGGCTGAGGATGACGATCGCGTACGGTGGCAACTGGATCCCTCCCACCACCGCCGGATAACCTGTCTCCTCGCGTTTCGCCTCGATCGCCGTCAGCTCCGCATCGCCAAAGTCGGGACTGTAGCCGGACCAATCCGCATTGAAGCGGACCTTCCATTCCCCCTCGGCGGGAAGGATCAGCTCATAGAAATCGTAGGAACGGTGGGATAAATTGAGGATGACGACGGTGCTGTCGCGCGGCCCGCCGCGGTCCCAGCGATTCCACGCCAGCACCTTGTTCTCCTGGTCCCGGTGGAAAACATCCACGTGCTGCCCGGTCAGCCCCCGGGTGACGCCGCCCGAATTCCGCCGTAGCCCGATCAGATCGCGATAGGCCAAGCGAATCCCCCGGAAACGCCGCGCTTTTTCCCAGTCCAGCACCTCGTCCCCGCCGAACCAGCCGTCCTCCAGAAACTCCTGTCCTTGGAAAATCATGGGGACCCCGGGAGAAGTCAGCACTACCCCTGCCGCCTGCAGGCTCCGCCGCCGCGCCCACACGCTGGAGGGATTGCCGGGGTCGATTTCGGACACGAGCCGCTGCTTGCCATTGGCCACCTCATCGTGGGACTCCGTGTAAATGACCCGCCGGAAGACGTCTCCCGGGAAGCCTGGAATGATCGCCGAAGCCATGGCACCGGGATCACGCGCGTCGTCCTCCGGGTTCTCCAGCACCGCCCGGACAGGTGCCGTGAAGCTGGCGTCCCACTGCGTGTCGAATCCCGCGCCGCCATCGTCCACCCAAGTCGTGAGGGCCGCATTGCTGCCGAGATCCTCCGCGATCGAAATGGTCCGGTGCGAGTGCAGCTTCAAGTCCTTGTTGATCCATTGCAGGACCTGCCAGCCCTCCGGCAGATCGACGGACTCGTGATGCTCGTTCCCCTTTGAGCGGCGGATATAGCTTACGGCATCGAGCCGCAGACCGTCCGCCCGGAATTCTTCGATCCACATCAGCGCGTTGTCCCGCAGGTACTGCCTCACCTCCTCCCGCCCGTAGTCCGGCCTCGTGTGCCCCCATGGGGTTTCGGCCCGCCAATCGTTGTAGAAGTAAATGCCGCCGAGATCGTTCTCCGACCACCCGTCGAAGCGCCAGAGATCGAGATCGGCCGGCCCGAAATGATTGTACACGACGTCCAGCAGGACCGCGATTCCTTGGCGGTGGGCTTCGCGGATGAGCATCTTCAGGCCGTCCGGACCGCCGTATGCGGCTTCCACCGCGAAGGGATGGCTGGGATTGTAGCCCCAGGACGTTTCACCGGGGCACTCCGTGGGAGGCATGAGTTCGATCGCGGTGATGCCGAGATCCTTGAGGTAGGGCAGGCGCCGCACCACTTCGGCGAAGGTCCCGGGCCGGCCGTCCTTTCTCCCCCCGAAGGTCCCCACATGCAGTTCGTATATCACCAGTTCGTTCAGGGGAGAGGCCCTCCCCTCGATTCCTTCCCAATCGAAATGATCGCGGTAGATCACCCCGTTGCCCGTTTCCGGGTCGATCATCCGCGCACGCGGGTCCACCTTCATCAGGACCTGATCCCCATTCCTGATCCGGAATTTGTAGTGGTCCCCCTCTTTCGCGCCGTCGGCAAAGGCGCTCCAGAAGCCATCCTCTTGCTGCTCCATCGCCAGCCCGGGTTCCGACCAATCGTTGAAGGTCCCGACCACGCCGACCTCGGAGGCATGGGGAGCCCACACCCGGAAATGGGTTCCTTCATCGAACGGGACCGCCCCGAGAACAGGACACCGGGGGGAGGGAGGTTTGCCGCTGCGCGGCGGGGACGGCTTCTTCATCAGAGGCTACGTCATCAGCAGAGGACGTACCTCCGGGAAAGGCCTACAGTCCGGGGCTTTGCGGCCATGCCCGGGATGCGAAATGCATCCCGCATTCCGCTCCTCCGGCCGGTTTTGCAAGGATCTCGCTCTGCTCCTTGCATGATCCCCAAGGCAGGGCGATGGTTCTTTGTTTCATCATCCGCCGCCATGAAGGAAAGGATCGTCTCCGCCCCCGAAACGCTCGCCGCGCATGAACAGGCCGCCGCCGAGATTACGGAGCTACGCCGGAAAGGCATCCGCTGCCATCTGGAAGAACGTGCCCGGGAAGGAGGCCACTCCGTGGACGTGGTGGTGGATCCGGAGGAACCGGATGGTGACCCGGCTCCTCCGCGACGACGGATCCCTCCGTTCGGATGATCCGGCCCACGCCTTCACTTGAACCCGCATGGACCTGAGCTCCGGCGATCTCTACTGGCAACGGAAGAGCGGCGTGCCCGCCACCTACCCTCCTCTGGATACGGACCGGAAGTGCGACATCGCGGTTCTGGGGGCGGGGATCACCGGCGCGCTCGCAGCCGAAGCACTCAGCGCCGACGGCCATGAGGTGATCGTGCTGGACGCGCGGGAAGCCGGTACCGGAAGCACGAGCGCCAGCACTTCGCTGCTCCAGTACGAGCTCGATACCCACCTCGTCGATCTGATTGCCCGGCACGGCCAGGATCAGGCACGCCTCGCCTACCGTGCTGCCTACGAAGCCATCGACCTGTTGGAAGAGCGCATCACCGGTCTGGGGCTGGAGGACTGCCACTTCTCGCGGAAAGACAGCGTCTATCTCGCCTCCCGGCGGCAGGATGTCCCGATCCTGCAGGCTGAAGCCGAAGCGCGCAGGCAGGCGGGAATCGAAGTGGCGGTGTGGAGCCAAGCCGACGTGATCGGGCACCTGGGATTCAAACGACCCGCAGCCCTTCACTCCGCGCAAGCCGCCCAAGTGGATGCCTACCGCCTGACGCACGGCCTCTTGCAGGTAGCCTTGCGCAGGGGGAGCTTGATCTTTGATCGGACGCGGGTAACCGCCGTGGATACGAATGCCCGCGGGGTCGTCCTTCGCACCGACCGGGATGCCCGCGTCAGAGCAAAGCGCCTGGTAGTCGCAACCGGTTACGAGACCGGGCAGCTCTTCGATACAGCGAGGCTAGCAAACCTCCGGAGCTCCTTCGCTCTCGCTTCGGAGCCGCTTGCCGCGGTTCCGGGCTGGTGGCGGCGCTGCCTGATCTGGGAAACCGCACGGCCATATTTCTATCTCCGCGGAAGCAGCGACGGGCGCGCGATCATGGGCGGAGAAGACCTTCCTTTCCGGAATCCGCTCGCCCGCGACCGTCTCATCGGCCGGAAAACGCGCCGGTTGGAAAAGCTCTTCGGCGAGATGTTCCCGACCGTGCGCTTGGAAACCGCCTATGCGTGGGCGGGAACTTTCGGCGAAATAAAAGACGGGCTACCCTGTATCGGGGCCTACCGGAGGCACCCCTTGTGCTACTTCGCCCTCGGATTGGGAGGCAACGGCATCGTCCACGGCCTGCTTGCCGCGGACATCATTCGCGCCGAGCTGAAAGGGCGGCGCCACCCCTACGCGCGGACCTTCCGCTTCGATCGCTAGCCGCACGCTCACGGCGTCTCGTAGCCGGAGATATGCACTTCGAGCTGCCCCGGATCCTGATCCGCGGGAAAGGCGGCCCGTCCCTCCCGGGTCGCACCCCGCGGGATGAAATCGAAGATGAGATCGACGCTCCTTTCGCCCCCGGGCCCCCGCGCCGCGACCGTCACGTTCACATTCACCGCCACGCTGTCCCCGGTGTTGGTCACGGTCACCGGCAGGCACAGGCGGCCCCTTTCCATCACGATATCTCCCCTTTTGATCTCCAGGTGTGCCGGCTTTCCACCCCACCGCAGAGCTTCCATCCCGAGCACCGCCATGACCGCGAGAACCAGCAGCGTGCTGACGGCGAAGACCGTCCACTCCAACGGATTCTTTCCTGCGGGCGGGGGTGTTTCGGGATGCCTTGTCATAAGTATTTCAAGAGCCGGGAGTCCGGATTTGCAGGAGCAGGCGGCCCGCCGAGGCACCGAGGACCGCGGGCAAGCCGATCACGACGGTTTGATTCAGCACCATCCGCCACGGCTCGCCGTCGAATCTTCCGAAAAAATAGAGGCACCCCGCACCGGCCGCCAAAGCCACGGCGTAGGTGGTGACCACCCCGCGGAAAACCAGCAGCGGCGTGTCCCGCTGGATGTGCTTGCCGGACCCGTGGATGCCCGCGAAATGCAGGACCAGCCAGCCCAACGCGAGCGAGGAGACGGCAAGCATCAGGATCTTTCCGGGGTGGCTCTCCATGGCGATGACGATCATTTCCTCGGTGGGCGCCACATTCGCGGCAAAAAGAACCGCACCGCACAGCGCCACCGACGCCTCGGGAAGGTACCCGCCCGGCTCCCCGGTGCCGTTGCCATCGCCGTCACCGGAATATCCTTCATCCCCGTTGCAGTCCGCTCCCAGTTGAGCGGTTCCCACCGAGACGCCGATCGCAACGGTCATGCCCTCGAGCGTGATCTTGCCGGCAATCTCCGAAAGCGGCATCGCTCCCTCGATCCGCCCGGTGAGCCACAGCACCATCGCCGCCAGTACCAGCCCGATTCCCATCTCCTCCATGGAATCGATGGCCACTTCCCGCAGGGTCGCATCCCGCCTCAGCCCGGCGAAGCGGTTGTAAAGAAACAGCAGGCCGAATGTACAAACCATGTACAGCAGGATCCTCCACGGGTGCAGGACGAAGCCCGCCCACCACACTTCCATGGTATAGAGCAGCGGCAGGGAAAACATCAGCCCGCCGGCGATCCCGCGCCCGTATTCGCGGGCGGATTGGCCGATGCTCCGTTGATGGCTGAATTTCACGCTTATTCGAGGGGTGCCGTCCCGCCCAGCTTCCCCTTCAGCCAGCCGAGCACATGCAGCACGATGAATATCACCGCCGTGATCCCGCAGGCGAGCAGGTAATATCGCAAGCTGACCATGATTCCCACCGCCGCGGTGACCAGGATCGAGGCGGCAGTTGTGAGACCTTTCACCCGATCCTTGCCCCGGGAGACGAAGATCGTCCCCGCGCCAAGAAAGCTGATCCCTGTGATGACGGCCTCGATCACGCGGATCGGATCGAACCGCATCTGATCCTCCACCTCCCGGCTGCTGAAGTGCTGTACAAAAAGCTCCCCCAGTACCACGAACAGGCAGGCCGCGAGGCCGACCAGCATGTGGGTCCGCACCCCGGCGGACTTGCCCGCGCACTCCCGCTCCCATCCCAACACGCCGGACAACGCGATCGCCACGAGGACGCGTGTCAGGATGTCGATTTCAAAGTCCATGGGTTCCCGCGCACCGCGGGGTCAGGCCGGATCCTTGCAGCGGATCCGGCCCCTGTTCCGGTCGCCTCCGCTCAATGGAGCGCGGCTTCGTTTACCCCCGATCTGAAAAGCCCGCCGGTGGCGATGCGGGTGATGGTTTCGTCGGCTGCCCCTTCCTCTTCGATCGATTCATCGAGCAGGGCCATGTCGTCATCGAAGCCGAGGCAGTCCGCGAAAGCCTTGGCCACTCCGTAGGCCGCGATTTCATAGTGCTCGACGCGGTTGGCCGAGGCGATCAGCACGGCGTCCCGCACGTTGCCGGGAGTCGTGGCGGTCACGTGTTTTGCCGCTTCCTTGATGAGGCCGCGCATGGCTTCGCAGTCCTCGCCGTCGGGCGAGATCCCGTGGCGATCACAGATCGTCTTGAGGCGGGATTGCTGATCCTTGGTTTCCTGGAGATGATGGTTGAAGGCGTCCCGCAGTTCCTCATTGGAGGCGTTTGCAGCCATTTCCGGAAGCGAGGCGATCAATTGTTTCTCCGCGCTGTAGATGTCGCGTAGCTGATCGAAATAGAGCTGTTCGAGGTTGGTGATCATGATGGGTTCGGGTTCACGCCGCAGGATCGCGGTCGATCCGCGGAATCTCGCAGGGCGCATGCCGATCCCCTCCGGACTGGAAATCAAGCGATGCGGATGGAGGCTTTTGCAGCGGTGATGCACGCTGCATGGATTTCCGGGCAGTCTGCAATTTGCGCTCTATCCCTCGCGGGGCCCTCTCCCCTTATGCAAAAAAGGCCTCCGGAACATCCGTCCCGGAGACCCCCACGCCCGAGAGCGTGTTTGCGGAATAATCGGGCGACCGACTCCCCCCAGACTCAGCCACCCTCTTCCTGCCGAATAACTCGGGCATAACTTGCAGCACGCAAGGGGAGAAGTTCCACGGCGTTTGCAGCCGTCAGAGCATTGCCGCGACCAGCGACGGATCACGGAGCACGACGTCCTTGCACGAGGGCCACGTTTCGATCGCCTCCCGCAGGGCGGCCTCCGCGTCGTCGGGTCGGCCGTTTTTCAGCAAGTCCCGCCCCAAGGTCGCGTAAAAACCCGCAGCCATCATACGGTCGATGACCCCCAAGCCACCCAACTGGCGTGCTGCCAAACCACCCCTTTCCCAGATTTCCAAAGCCACGCAGCAGCGGAGCTCAAGCCGGAGCACAGGGGGCATGGCGCGGAATTCCGAAGCTAAATTCTCCAGTTCCTCCAACGCCTCCGGCCACATTCCCAGCTCCGAATATCCCTCCGCGACGCGAAATGCCATGCTCGAACCTAGATCGCGGGCATGTCCGGTCAAGGGGCCCGACGCTAACAGTCCACGCCGAGCTTCGAGGGGCCGCAATCGTGCAATCGGCGCGGTCGGGGAGGCACCTGGCAGAGAAATGCAACAAAGCCCTTGAAAACAAGCTCGGGCGCTCCCGACGCAATCCTTTAACAGTCAACGCGAAGCTCCCGACCGGGCAGACACGGCCCGAAAACTGTATAAGAAAGGCATAAATTCGACCGATATGACCGCGACCTTCGACCAGTGCATCGATATTTCCAACAGCCTGCTGCGTGGCGAGCTCTCGGCCGTCGAAACCTACAATCAGGCGCTGGATAAATTCCGCCGGAAGCCCGAGCAAGCACTGCTCGAATCCATCCGTGCCGATCATCGCGATAGCGTGCAGCGCCTCAGCGCCCACATCGACGATCTGGGAGTGCAGCCCGATAACAACTCCGGGGCGTGGGGCCGCTTCGCCCGGACCATCGAGGGCGTCGCAAAGCTTCTCGGGGGTACAACGACCCTGATGGCTTTGGAAGCCGGCGAGCTTTCGGGCATCGACGACTATTACTGCGCCCTTTCGGATCCCGACATGACGGATGAGATCAAAGCGGAAATCCGCAGCGTGCTCCTTCCACGTCTGGAGAGGCACTTGGATTCGCTCCGGCTTCTCCGGGCACACCGCAACGGCGCGGAGAAGCGGCAGATCCCCGCGGTCTCCCCGCAGGGGGGCGTTTTCGACCTCGGGCCCGAGACCGGTCGCTCGCGCTGACCCTGCCTTCCCCCCGGCGGAAAACCAGGCCGTGGTGCGGTGGCGCGCTTCCTGATAGGGAGAACCTGATCCAATCCCTACCGCACCATGAAAATGAAAGCCGCTCTGTTGATTTTAGCCACCGCCGCCTGCGGGCTCTCTTATTTTGACGTCCGGGCGCAGACCCCCGCAACCCCCGGTGCCACATCCGGGACGAAGCTAGCCTATCCCTACGGACAGGAGTGCATTGTCACCGTCGATCCCCAGGCGAACCAGAATATCCCGGTCTCCGCCCAACGCGAGGCCTCGGGATTCCATGCGGACGGCACCTTGCGGGGACAACTCATTTACGTTTCCGACGAGTGGTGCGTGCTGAAGGACGGGACCTTTGAAAACTGGATCCCCCGCGAAAAGATCCTGTCGCTGCGGGTATCAAAGTAACCCGCCTCCGTGATCACCGGCGTCCGGCGGATAATCCCCCCGGAATGTTGTTCCGGGGGGATTCTCCTAACCGAGGCTAGCCTTTGTCACCTGTTTGGTGGAACGGTGAGGCCTCCCAGACTCCCCGCTCCGCAGGATGACCCTTTAGTTTCGCACCGAATACAAGAGGGGCAAACGATTCCGCCGGAGTTGCGGTCTCTCCGGACAGCGAGAAGATAGCGGGGACATGAAATCGCTCGCGCCCGGCTTGTGGACCTCGAAGTACCCGTTGACCATTCTCGGAACGAACCACGGGCGCACCGTCACGGTGATTCGCCTGTCTTCTGGAAAAGTCATCGTCCACTCGATGGCTCCCTTCACCAGCGAGGATCTCGCCGAAATTAGGGACATCGGCCAAGTCGCTTGGCTGGTCGAGGCGATGCTTCTGCACGACACATACGCGGGGGAAGGGCCGAAACATTTTCCCGGCATTCCCTTCCTGGGCCCGCCGGGCTTCGGCGGGGTCGTCGGCTTCCCGGTGGAGGGGCTTCTCCCTGCCCCGGGGGAGTGGGAAGATGAAACCCGGGTGCTGCGGCTGCGCGGGGCACCCAAGCTCGAAGAACACCTGTTCCTTCACATCCCTTCCCGCACGTTGATCGTGGCGGATCTCGTCTTTAATTTCCGCCAGGACGAGCAGGGCTGGAACCGCTTCTTCCACCGCCATGTGGCGGGCTTTCGCCGCTACCCGGGCACCAGCCGGATCTTCCGTCTCTTCGTCTCCGACAAGACGGCATTCCGGCAATCCCTCACCGAACTGATGGCGTGGGACTTCGACCGGATCATCCCCGGGCATGGCGAGGTGATCGAGAGCGGCGGCAAGGAGGCGCTGCGTCTTGCCATGGAAGACGCCGGTTTCTTCTAGCATGCAAATCGCATCCCCTTTTCAGAAAGCGTAAGTGCAGTTTGCATGTAGCCCGCCGCGAAGGCGTGCGATGGGGGAGGAAGGAGCACACGGCACTTTTCCTGCGACAAAGCCGCCATCGAAACTCGAATGTCCACCAATCGCCCGGCCCCGCTCCCAGCCGCCCGCCGGCATCCTTCCACCGCAGGGGCCTTGGGCGGGATCCGGGCGGTGGTCCTGGCTTCGGCGATCATCGCCGGGCTCTACCTCGGCCGGGAATTCCTGATCCCCCTCTCGCTCGCCGCCCTCATCACCTTCCTGCTCTCGCCCCTGGTGACGAAGCTCGAGCGCTGGCTGGGAAACGTGGGGGCGGTCATCGCGACCATGTTGCTCATTTTGGCAGGAACCCTCGGCTTGGGCTGGACGCTGGGGAATCAGGCCGTGGATCTGGCCAACCAACTCCCGGGCTACAAGGAGAACATCCGCGGGAAGCTCCAGGCTTTCCAGATACCGAACGGCGGGGCGTTCGACCGCGTTTCGGAAACGGTTCGCGATCTCAAGAAAGACCTTCCGGGCGCGACCGCCGGGGAGAACGCGCCCGGTGCCGCCGAAAGCCCGGCACCGATGCCCGTGAAGGTGGTCGAAACTCCCGAATCCACACCTTTCCAAACGGTGAAGGCGATGGCGGCTCCAATCCTGGGGCCCCTGGGCACGGCCGCTCTGGTCATGCTACTCGCCGCCTTCATGCTGCTGAAACGGGAGGACCTGCGGGGGCGCTTGATCCGCCTCATCGGACAGGGACGCATCAGTGCGACCACCCGCGCGATGGAAGATGCCGGTACACGGGTGCGGCGCTATCTGGTGATGCAGTTGGTGGTGAATGTCACCTACGGCATCCCGCTCGCCATCGGCTTGTACTTCATCGGCGTCCCGAATGCGATGCTGTGGGGGGCCCTTGCCGCGGTGCTACGCTTCATCCCGTACATCGGCCCTTGGATCGCCGCGGCTTTCCCGATCCTCCTTTCGCTCGCCGTTTCGCCCACATGGCTGCCTCCTCTCCTGACGATCGGTCTTTTCATCGTGCTGGAGCTGGTGAGCAACAACGTGCTCGAGCCCTGGCTGTACGGCACCAGCACGGGGGTCTCGCCCGTGGCCCTGATCGTGGCCGCCGTATTCTGGACCTGGATGTGGGGCACCGTCGGGCTGGTGCTGGCCACGCCCTTTACCGTCTGTCTGGTGGTGATGGGACGGCACATTCCCCAGCTTTCCTTCTTCAGCGTGGTGCTGGGCGAAGAAGAGGCCCTCACCCCCGCGGAGGATTGCTATCACCGCATGCTCAGGCAAGGGGAGCACGACGAACTGGAACTGGTGGACGCCTTCCTGAAATCCAAGCCGCTCGAAGAACTCTACGAATCGGTGCTCATCCCGGTGATCGTTTCCGCGGAGGAGGATCAGCGTCAGGGTATGATCGACACCGACCAACGGGACCGCATCGCAAAGGCCACGGCGGAAATCATCGAGGATCTCGGCGAACGCTACACCGCGACAACACCGGAGAGAGAAGAGGACGCGGACCCGATCCCCGACTGCCGGGTCCATTGCATTCCTGCCCGCGCCGAGCGGGACGAACTCGGCGCGGCGATGCTCTCCCACCTGCTGAAACAGCGGGGCTTCGAGGCAAGCCGTGCTCCGGACCGCCGGAGCGCAGGGGAGCTTGCCCGGGAGCTGGGAACGATGTTGCCGGACGTCGCGTGCATCATGGCTATTCCTCCCTCCAAGCCGGTCCACGCCAGGAATCTCTGCCGGAAAATCCGGACCGAGCTTCCGGAACAGCGGATCGTGATCTGCTTGTGGGGCCATGAAGAAGATGCGGCGGAGGAAATCAAGGCTCTTCGGGAGGCCGGGGCGGAGGAGGTCTTCAAATCCTTGGCCGACACCGTTTCCTGGTGCGGGAGATTCGCCGTGCGGCTTGCCCAGCACCGGGACAGCCCGCCGGTCCCCGAGGACGAAGAAGACCGCCTGCAAACGCTGGAGCGCCTGGACTTGGTCAATTCCGAGCGTGAACCGGTGCTCGACCGGGTCGTGGCGAAGATGGCGCGGGTATTTGAGACATCGGTAGCCGCGATCACGCTGGTGGATCGCGAGCGGCAGTTTTTCAAAGCCCATTCGGGCCTCCCGGAGGAATTGGCCGAGGAGCAGGAAAGCCCGCGGGATCTATCCGTCTGCGGGCATGTCGTGGCGGCGAATGCCGTGATCGTGGTGGAGGACCTGAAGCGGGATCATCGTTTCAAGGGAAACCCGCTTCTGGTGCGGCATTCGCTCCGCTTTTATGCAGGCGCTCCCATTCACGCCGCGAATGGACAACCGATCGGCGCGCTGTGCATCATGGACACGGCACCCCGGCGCTTCTCGGCGCGGGAAAAACGCCTGCTGGAACAAAATGCAGCGGAAGTCGCGGAAGAAATCGAAAGATTGGCAGCCACCGGCACCTGACTGTTTCCAACGTGCCTTCTGCATGGGAAATTGCGCGATTAGCGGTCGCTTTGCAATGCTCCGGGAGACCCGCCAAGACATGCTTTTCCGGAACCTCTTTTAAAATCAAAGGATTATCAATTGGCCCCGAGGAGCGCACGACATCTGCTACTATTGAACGCGTCGCCAACGGGTCTTAATGCAGGCTGGGTGTGCACCCGCACGCGACCTCAACATACGACCCCGGCGGCGTGGATGATCCGACTTAGGGCAGCTCGGAACCCGCGCCGCCGGGGCGCTTTTTGAAAGACGCTGGAAAGCGCCCCGAAAAAAGCGCACGGCAATTTGCACGTTCGGCAGCTATTTCTTGAAAAAGATCGGCCGGGGTATATCTCGGGTACTTGCCCATGCCCTTGGTGACAGATCCTCCGGCCGCCGCCCGGGATACGAACTCTCCCGCGGCTCTTGACCACTCCCCTTCCGGCATCCGTGTGATGGTGGTGGAGGATGGACGCAATGCGGCCGAGATCCTGGCGATGTTTTTCCAAATGGAGGGTCACGAAGTTTGCGTGGCTCATGACGGGCTGGAAGCCGTCCAACGCTCCGCGGTTTTCCAACCGCGCCTGATCCTGATGGACATCGGGATGCCGAAGATGAGCGGGTTGGAAGCGGCCCGCCGCATCCGCCGCCAGCGGGAGGGAGAAGATCTGGTGATCGTGGCCCTTAGCGGCCTTGATCAGGAAGACGACAAGCGCCAATGTGCCGAAGCGGGCATGGATTATCATCTTTCCAAGCCCGTTTGCCCGGGAGAGCTGCGCTCGGTCATCGAGCGCTTCCGCGAACGCTGGCGTTAGCTTCAGCGGCTCCGGGTCGCTCGCCGCGACAGTTGCCCTGCGGCCTTGGGTCCGGGGAATTCCGGAAGCCGGTTTTTTCGGCTGTCATCGTCCCGCGCCTGTGTTTCTTTCCCGCCGCCATGGCAGCCCTTCCGACCACGCTTCCCGATGCAACCGGACACTTCGGCAAATTCGGCGGCATGTTCGTGCCGGAAACCCTGATGGCTCCCCTGCAGGAGCTGTCCGCCGCATACGATGCCGCGCGGAAAGACCCGGAGTTTCAGCGCGAACTCGATGACCTGCTCGAAAACTACGTCGGGAGGCCGACCCCCCTCTACTTCGCCGAGCGCTGGACGGAAAAATTGGGCGGCGCGAGAATTTATCTGAAGCGGGAAGACCTGCTGCACACCGGCGCGCACAAGATCAACAACGCCATCGGCCAGATCCTGCTGGCGAAGCGTTTGGGGAAAAAGCGGATCATTGCCGAAACCGGGGCCGGACAGCACGGCGTCGCCACCGCCACCGTGTGCGCGCGCTTCGGCATGGAGTGCGTGGTTTACATGGGCGCGGTGGACATGGAGCGACAGGCTCTCAACGTCGCCCGCATGCGCCTGATGGGAGCGGAAGTCCGCGCCGTGACGGCGGGACAGGCCACCCTCAAGGAAGCCGTGAACGAAGCGATGCGCGATTGGGTGGCCACCGTGGATCACACGCACTACATCCTCGGTTCGGCGCTCGGGTCGCATCCCTTCCCGATGATGGTCCGCGATTTCCACCGGGTGATCGGCGTGGAGGCCCGCGAACAAATCCTGAAGAAGGAGGGCCGCCTCCCGGATCTGCTCGTCGCCTGCGTGGGCGGCGGCTCGAACGCGATCGGTCTCTTCCATCCCTTCCTCGGGGACGAGGGGGTCCGGATGGTCGGCGTCGAAGCGGGCGGGCTAGGAATCCTTCCCGAGAAGCACGCGGCACGGTTCCAAGGCGGCAAGCTCGGCGTGCTCCAAGGCACCAAGACCTGGCTGCTTGCCAACGAGGACGGGCAAATCGAGCTCACCCACTCGGTCTCGGCCGGGCTGGACTATGCCGCCGTGGGGCCGGAGCACGCCTACCTGCAGGACATCGGGCGGGTGGAATACACCTACGCCACCGACGAAGAGGCGCTTGCCGCCTTCCGGGAACTGGCCCACACGGAGGGGATCCTGCCCGCGCTGGAAAGCTCCCACGCCATGGCTTACGTGTCGAAGATCGCGCCCCAACTGCCGAAGGACTCCATCCTGATCGTGAATCTCTCCGGGCGCGGCGACAAGGACGTGGAACAAGCGGCAAAATATCTGCTCGGCGGGGTTTGATCTAATTTTTCTGGATTCCAAGCGACTGATATTCTAGGTCTCTTGAACTTCCATGACCTCCCGACTGGCTGCCTCCCTGCTCCTTACCGCCGCATGCCTGCCCGCCGGGGCACTGGACATCCAGCTCAATGCCACTCCCGGCATGGACGCCCAGGCTTTGGCCGGCTTCCAGATGGCCGCTTCCTATTGGGAAGCACGGCTGACGGACTCCGTTCAGGTCAATATCAACATCGGCTTCCAGACCCTTAGTCCCGGAGTTCTGGGTCAAGCGGGATCGGAGACAACGGTGATTTCGGTCTTCGATTACTTTACGGCGCTGACGGCCGATTCCGCCTCCTCCTATGACAGTCTGGCGGTGGGGAATCTACCTCCCATTTCCGGTCTCGGCGGGCTCAGTTTCCTGACCCAGACAGACACCGAAGGGGGAAGCGCGCTGGTGTCGCTGGACAACGATGATTCCGGGAACAATGCCTGGCTGTCCTTGAACACCGCCAACGCCAAGGCCTTGGGACTCTTCTCGGGCACCGGATCCGACGCCTCGATTACTTTCAGCGATGTCTTTTCCTGGGATTTCGACTCCAGCGATGGAGTCGGTGCCGGGCTCCAGGATTTCGTGGGCGTGGCGATCCATGAGATGGGGCACGCGCTCGGCTTTACCAGCGGCATCGACACCGTGGACTGGGCGGTGGGCGCAGCTGAGGATCTGGACCCCTTCGCTATCTTTTCCGGGCTCGATATGTTCCGTTACAGTGCGGATGGAGTGCTGGATCTGGCGGCGGGCGGAACCCCTTATTTCTCCCTCGACGGCGGAGCCACGAACCTCGGCTTCTTCTCGACGGGCTCCGACCTTGGCGATGGCAACCAAGCCAGCCACTGGAAGGACGGTCTGGCGCTTGGCATCATGGATCCCACGGCGAACCCCGCGGGGCAGACGAACACACCAACCACCTTGGACAAGATCGCCTTCGATGTGATCGGCTGGGACGTGGATTACAACGCCGTCCCGGAGCCTTCCTCGTTGCTTGCGGCCGCCTTGGGAATGCTGCTGATCGCCGGCCGCCGGCGCCGCTGAATTCATGGAACCCTCCGGTGAACGGGATCCCTCCGGGGTTTCACGGAAACCCGTCTGGACCGAAGCCGTCGTCCTAGGGGCCGTTCT
>CAMPGU010000045.1 GCA_946885645.1 uncultured Haloferula sp. | reverse complement strand
GCGCTGGTGGTCACCGCCGATGCCCCTTTGACCGGCCTCCGGAACCGCGAACAGCGCGCGATGTTCCGCGTGCCGCCGGGGATCGAAAGCGTGAACCTGCGCGGCATGCGCACGGTGCCCCCGGCCGATCGCGTCTTCGGCAGCGAACTGCTGGCGACCGTGCCGGTGTGGAAGGACCTGGAGTGGCTGCGCTCGCTCACCGGACTGCCGATTCTCCTGAAAGGCGTGCTCGATCCGGAGGACGCGGGGATCGCCCGGGACGAGGGCATTTCCGGGATCGTGGTGTCGAATCACGGTGGCCGCACCTTGGACACCGTGCCCGCCGCCATCGAGGCCCTGCCGCGGATCGCGGAGCGCCTGCAGGGCTCGCTGCCGCTGCTGGTGGACGGGGGGATCCGGCGCGGCACGGACATTCTCAAGGCGCTCGCGCTGGGAGCCTCCGGCGTGATGATCGGGCGACCCGTGCTTCACGGGCTGGCCGCGGCCGGAGCGACCGGGGTCGCACACGTTTTGAAAATCCTCCGCACCGAGCTCGAGATCGCGATGGCGCTCACGGGGAGACCGACGCTCGGGGACGTGGACCGCTCGGTTCTGTGGTAACGAAATATCCCGAGCAGCGGCGGTGCCGCTGCTTGTCTTCCGGGGCGGGTGATCACATCTCCGCCCACTGCCGCAGCAGGTTGTGGTACACCCCGGTGAGCTGCACGCCGGATTGGCTGGCGGCGGGATGATCGGGCAGACTCGCGGAGAGGCGTTGGATCGCGAGGTCGAGGTCGAAGAGGATCGAGCGCTGCTCGTCGGAGCGGATCATGCTCTGGACCCAGAAAAAGGAGCACAGCCGGGTGCCGGCCGTCACCGGAGTCACGCGGTGCAGGCTGGTCGCCGGATAGAGCACCATGTGCCCGGCGGGGAGCTTCACGCTCTTCGAGCCGTAGGTGTCCTCGATGATGAGTTCGCCGCCTTCATATTCGTCCGGCCCGGTGAAAAAGAGGGTGCAGGAGAGATCCGTACGGATGCGGTGGCCGCTGCCGGGGATCTGCCGGATGGCGGCGTCCACGTGGGTGCCGTAGGTCTGCCCGCCGGAGTAGCGGTTGAACATCGGCGGCAGGAAGTGCAGCGGCAGGGCCGCCGACATGAAGAGGGGATTCGCCGTCAGGGCGCGCAGGATCGCCTCGCCCGCCTGCCGCGCCGCGGGATGCTGGGCGGGGATCTGCAGGTTGTCCTTCGCCTTCACCGCCTGATGGCCGGCGGTGGCCTTTCCATCCTCCCACTCGGCGGCTTCCAGCAGGGCGCGGAGCTCCGCGGTTTGGTCGGGGGACAGGACGTCGGGGATGCAAACAATCATCGGCGGAGCAAGGGTGACGAGATGAGACTGGATCTCAATAGATCTGCCCTGCAAGCGCAATCCCGACCGGGAGGAGCCAATGTGGCGGTCGGGTGACTTTTTCCGACAGCGGGAATTTTCCCTTTGACTTCCGCAGGCTATTGAGACGCATTCGCAACAACTCGTGCGCGCCGTGAGGCGGTGCGACTCCGAGAGCCTCTCATCCGCAATGAAAATCGACCCTGACCAAACATCCCGGCGCCTCCGTTCCTCCCAGCTTCCGGACGGCCTCGCCGTCACCGGAACGCTCCTCGCTCTCGGCCAACTGGCCGCTCCCGCCGCCACCGCGCAGGAGGAAAAGAAAGAGGAAACCAAGAAGCCCGAGGAATTGGCGGAACTGGTGGTCGATGCCAACAAGGAGAAGACGCTCTACAAGCCGGAGCGCCTGGCCTCCCCGAAATTCACCCAGCCGATCCGGGACATCCCGCAGACCCTGAACGTGGTACCGAAGGAAGTGATGCAGCAGCAGGGCGCCACCAGCCTCCGCGACGTGCTGCGCAACGTCCCCGGCATCAGCATGCAGGCAGGGGAGGGCGGCGTCCCCACGGGCGACAACCTCTCGATCCGCGGCTTCAGCTCCCGCACCGATCTCTTCATCGACGGCGTGCGTGACTTCGGCGGTTACACCCGCGACCCCTTCAACCTGGAACAGGTCGAGGTGACCAAGGGTCCCTCCTCCACCAACGCGGGCCGCGGCTCCACCGGCGGCTCCATCAACCTCGCCAGCAAGACCCCGTCGCTCGACAAGCGCTATGAGTTCATGCTCGGCGGCGGTACCGACGACTACATGCGCGGTACCTTCGATATCAACCAACCGATCGAAGGTCTGAATGGCGCGGCCTTCCGCGTGAACGGCATGTATCACAATGCCGACACCCCGGGCCGCGACATCGCCACCGAGGAACGCTGGGGTATCGCGCCGTCGATCTCCTTCGGCCTCGGCACGGAGACGCGCGCGACGCTGAGCTACTTCCACCTCGATCAGAAGGGCATCCCCGACTACGGCATCCCTTGGGTGCCTGCCGCCAATACCGCCTTCCCGAACTGGGGCGACACCATCGCGCCGGTGGATTCCAGCAACTTCTACGGGCTGGTGCTGCGCGACCACCTGGAGAACACCACCGACCTCATCACGGCGGAAATCCAGCATGATTTCTCCGAGACCGCCAAGCTGCGGAACATCACCCGCTACGGCGTGACCACCACGGACCTGAGCGTCACCGCGCCGCGCTTCCTGAACAACACGAGCACCACGATCCGCCGCACCGACTGGAAGACCCGCGATCAGGTCGATACCATCCTGGCGAACTACACCGACCTCAACCTGGAGTTCAACACCGGCAAGCTGGAGCACAAGTTCGTGACCGGCATGGAACTCTCCCTGGAGAGCTCCAAGAACTACGGCCGCACCGATCTGAACGCGGCCTCGGCACCGACCACCGATCTCTTTGCGCCGAATCCGTATGACTCCTATTTCCCGATCATCTTCCGCAACGGCGCGGGCGCGGTCACGGACGCTTTCAGCGCCGCGCTGTATGCCTTCGATACGGTCAAGATCAACGAGCACTGGCAGATCGACGGCGGGGTCCGCTGGGACTACTTCGACGTGGACTACAAGAACCGCGCCCTCGGCGGTGCCGCGACCATCCTCGGCAGGACCGATGACATGTTCAGCTATCGTGGCGCCATCACCTGGAAGCCCTGCGAGCCGGGCAGCGTCTATCTCGCCTACGGGACGTCCTTCAACCCCTCCGCCGAGGGCCTGACCCTCGGCAACACGGCCACCGCCACCAACAGCATCAACGTCGATCCGGAAGAGAGCGAGACGGTGGAGCTGGGGACCAAGTGGGAAGTCTTCGACGAGAAGCTCCTGCTCACCGCGGCGGTCTTCCGCACGGATAAGACCAATGCCCGCACCCAGGATCCGGCCGATCCGACGGACGTCGTGGTGCTCGACGGCGAGCAGCGCGTGCAGGGGATCGAACTCGGCTTCACCGGGGCTGTCACCGATACTTGGCACATCACGGGCGGCTACACCTACCTGGACAGTGAGATCCTCGAATCCCGGAGCGCCGCGGAGGTCGGCAAGGAACTGAGCAACACCCCGGAGAACTCCTTCAGCCTCTGGAGCGTGCATGACATCCCCGGCGGCTTCCAATTCGGCCTGGGGACCAATTTCGTGGACACCCGCTTCAACAACAATACCAACACCCGCGAGGCCGATTCCTACTGGCTCTACAACGCGATGCTGGGCTACGTGGTGAACGAGAACCTGAGCGTGCAGCTCAACGTCTATAACCTCGCCGACAAGGAATATCTCGACCGCATCGGCGGCGGCCACGCCGTCCCCGGCACCGGGCGGTCGGTGACGCTGAGCACCCGCTTCGTCTTCTAAGGAAATTTCATCTGCTACGGTTGCAAACAGGGACGGGAAGTATCGCCAGGGCGTGCTTCCCGTCCCGCATTGTCAGGTCCCAGCGAAATGCAAGTCGCGGAAGCACCAGAACCCGTCACCAGCCCGAGGGCCGAGGCCAAGAAGCGCAAGGCTTTCTGGACGAAACAATTTTACCTCTGGCACTGGGTCAGCAGCGCGATCTGCCTGGCGGCGATGCTGCTTTTCGCCGTCACCGGCATCACTCTCAACCATGCGGGGCAGATCCCCGCGCAGCCAGAAGTCACGGAGCGGACGCTGACGGTTCCCGGCGAGCTGCTGGAGTCGATCGCTTTCAAGGGCGAGGCCGATGCCAAGGCCCCGCTGCCGGATGGCCTGGCCGCGTGGCTCCGGAAGGAACTGCGCACCCCCATCGCCGGCAAGGAAGCCGATTGGTCGGAATTCGAGATCTATCTGGGTCTCCCGCGCCCGGGCGGGGATGCTTGGCTCTCCATCGACCGCGAGACCGGGGAGCTTACGCACGAAGTGACGAAGCGCGGCACCGTTTCCTACCTGAACGATCTCCACAAGGGCCGCCACACCGGCACCGCGTGGGCGTGGTTCATCGATGTGTTCTCCGTCGCCTGCGTGGTCTTCTGCCTTACGGGTCTTGCCCTGCTCTACGTGCACGCGAAGCGCCGCCCGAAGACTTGGCCGATTGTTGCGGCGGGCGTCTTGCTGCCCGTCATCATCATCATCTTTTTCGTTCACTGATACCCATGAGACATTCCTTCGCCGCCCTCGTTTCCCTGCTCGCCGCGTCCGCCGCCATGGCAGGCACCGAATTGACCATCGAGATCCCGCAACTCGGCGTCGCGGAGTATCACCGTCCCTATGTTGCCGCCTGGATTGAAAAGCCGGACCGCTCCGTGGCCGCAAATCTCAGCGTGTGGTACGACATCGCCATGAAGGACGGCGAGGGCGCGACCTGGCTGAAGGACATCCGCCAGTGGTGGCGGAAGTCCGGCCGCTCGCTGAAAATGCCGGTGGACGGTGTCAGCGGGCCCACGCGGCCCGTGGGAACCCATACCGTCACGCTCCCCGGGAAGGCCGCCACGCTGCCGCCGTTGGCGGAGGGGGAATATAACCTCGTCGTCGAGGCCTCGCGCGAGGTCGGCGGCCGGGAAATGCTCCGCGTGCCCTTCAAATGGGACGGCAAGACCGCCGTCGATATTTCCGCCCAAGGCAAGAGCGAGCTCGGGAAAGTCCGGCTCGCCATCCAACCCTGACCCCACCACCGAGACCATGAAAACCACGCTCAAGAAATCGCTCGGCATCGCCGCGCTGCTCGCCCTGTCCGCGAACCCCGTCCTGGCCCACCGCTTCTGGATCATCCCCTCCACCTCGGTCCTCTCCGGGGAAAACCAGTGGGTCACCATCGACGCCGCCATCTCCAACAACCTCTTCTTCCCGAACCACGTGTCCGCCCCGCTGGAGGCGATGACCGTCACCGGGCCGGACGGCAAACCGGTGGAAATCCAGAACGGCAAGCAGGGCAAGCTGCGCACCACCTTCGATATCGAGCTGACCCAGCCGGGCAGCTACAAGATCGCCACCGTACGCGAGATGTTCTCCGCCCAATGGAAGGAAGGCGCGGAGGTCAAGCGCTGGCGCGGTCCCGTGGCGGACTTCGCCAAACAGGAGCTGAAGGGCAAGCCCGAGCTGAAGGTTTTCGAGAATCACTCCCGCGTTGAAACCGTGGTGACCTCCGGCGAGCCCTCGAACGTCGCGCTCAAGCCGACCGGCAAGGGCCTGGAACTGGTGATCGGCGACAATCACCCCAACGATCTCTACGCGGGCGAGAAAGCGAGTTTCACCCTCCATCTCAACGGCACTCCGGCCGCAAATGCCAAGATCACGCTGGTGAAGGGCGACGATCGCTATCGGAACGAGCCCGGCGAGACCGTCATCACGACCGACGCCAAGGGTGCCTTCCAAGTGTCCTTCTCGGAGGCCGGCCGCTACTGGCTGAACGCCACGCAGGAGACGGAGGGCGGCAATTTCGAGGGCGTGCCGCTGGGCCGCCGCGTCTCCTACACGACCACCTTCGAGGTGCTGCCGGAGTAAGCGGGAGGCATCGGTCCCGCCGCGATTTCGCGTGGCGGAGCGGAGTTTCCATCGGGCCGGGACGGGTGACACCCTGTCCCGGCCCGATGTTTTTCGCAGATGGACGTCCGGGCCGACCGGTTTTTTTTTCGGCTGCAGCAGGGAAAAGACGCGGATGTCGAGAGGTTGAATGTTGCAAATTTGTCACGATTTAATGCTTATGGGTGTCATCATGAGCCAGAGACATAGAAAGACACCAATTGCAGGAGAACGATTTAGGTCAATTTCTGCTCAAAATAACTAAGCCGATGACGCCCGGAGAGCCGTGATACTCGGTCCGGTCATTGCGGATGGTCCGCGATGGCCGGGCATCCCTCCTTCAGGGGGGACGAAGTTTGCTCCAGCTACTCCGATGACCCTGAATAAATACCCACAAAAACACCGTGCCGGCTTTGCCCGGCGAACGGGCCTCCTCGCGGGGGCTCTTCTGGCACTTGGATCCGCCGGGCCCTTGGAGGCGGCGGATTACAATTACCGCTATTACAAATTCCAGACCACCGAGACCCTCGGCGGCGGGAATTTGATCCAGATGTCCGAGTTCAAGCTCTTGAACGGGACCACCCGCCACAGCCCCGACCTCGGAAATGGCGGCCAAGTCTTCAATACCCCCGCCGGGGAGAGTCCGGGCAATGAGATGCCGGTGAACCTCATCGACGACAACACCGCCACGAAGTGGTTCAACTTCGGCGGTGGCGATACCCCGGGACTCCGCGCGGTCATCTTCGATTTCGGCGACGCGGTCGTTCCGCCGACGATCAACTCCTATACCTTCGTGACCGCCCAAGGCGGTGCCACCCTGAACGGGGAGAACAGCCGCAACCCCACGAGCTGGGTCCTCTCCGGCAGCGACGATGGCGAGACCTGGAACGTCCTCGACGTCCGCACGGACTACCCCACGCCGCTGGCGGCGACCACGGAAATCACGCCGCCCTTCCTGATTCCGGATGCTATCCCGCCGGTGATCACGAGCTTCACCTCGGATCCGGTGGTGGTTCTCAATGGAGATCCGGTGACCTTCACCTGGACGACGGACCTGACGGACACGGTGACCCTCACGCCCGGCGGGCCGGCCGGACTGCCCACCTCCGGGACCACGGATCTCGTTCCTCCCGCGAGCGCGGATACGGAATACGTCCTGACCGCGTCTTCCACCGTGAATCCTCCCGCCACCCGTTCCCTCAAGGTGCGGAGCGTGGCCGGGGGCACCGCCACCGGCCGCTTCGTGCGCTTCACTCCCGTGGAAACGGCGGATGGAAACATCCAGCTCGCCGACATCCAGTTCTATCAGGAAGTGGAGGCCAACGACGTGGAGCGGATCCCCGTGCTGGTCACCTATATCGACGGTAGCGGCGGCACGGGCGGGGAGTCTCCGGATCAGATGCGGGATGCAGACCCCGCGACCAAGTGGTTCTCCGGAACCTTGAGGCCGGTGGTATTCGACTTCGGCGATGAAGTGACCTTCGACAAGTATCGCTTCACCCTCGGCGGGGATGCGGCGGCCTGGCCCGGCCGCAATCCGCTGAAGTGGACCATGGAGGTCAGCCCCGACCAGTTCATCTGGACCAAGGTCGAGGACTTCACCGCCTTCAACTATCCGATGCCCTCGGTGGATAACGCGCAGATCACGATCCCGATGCCGGGGATCAGCGTGGGCCTGCCGCCGACCATCGATCTGCTGCGCGGGACGCGCCTGACGGACGGGACCATCTCGCTGGAGTGGGCCACCACGGGAGCCGAAGAAGTTTCCGTGAACGATCCGAACGGCACGGGACTCCCCGAAGACGGCTCGCTGCCCGTCACCCCGGCCGGTGCGGTCACCTACACGCTCACCGCGACGAACATCCACGGCTCGGTCACGGCGGATGTCAGCTTCGGCGCGGTTCCTACCGAACTGCCTACGACCATCGCCTACACGAACTTCAACACCGCGGGGAACGAAATCGTGGTGAACGGGCCCGCGGCCTTCGTGAACGACGTGCTTCAGATGCCGCAGGGCGGGGATAACCTGCGCCTGCGTCTGGTGCCGGACTTGGCGGGGCAGGCAGGCGCCGCGTGGTTCCACCAGAAGGTGGCGGTCGGCAACGGCTTCGAGACCAGCTTCGAGTTCCAGTTGGCCACCGCCGGCGTCGGCCGCGACGGGAACCTCTACGGAGCGGAAGGTGCCAGCTTCGTGATCCAGAACACTCCGGAAGGCACGGCGCTGTTGCCGACGACCGACAACGGCCCGGCGACCAACGGCCTGACGATCAACTTCTCCACCTGGGACAACGACAGCACCGCTCTGGTAGAGGGGGCGATGAGGTTCTACTCCGGCTCCGCCACCGTACCGATCCTGACGGTGGACCTCAGCCCCTTGATCGACTTCCGGGATTCTCCGTTCAACACGCTGACGGGATCCTTCAGCGCGGAGCCGTACGCGGTGGATATCGCCTACACCGGCGGTCTGATGGATGTCACGATCGACGGCGTGCTGGTGCTCGACGACTTCGCCATCGATCTGGAGGCCCTCGGAGCCGTCGATAGCAGCGGGCTCGGCTATGTCGGCTTCATCGCCCAGAACGGCGGCTGGTACCAAGCGAGCGACATCGTCTCCTGGTCCCTGACTCCCGGCGCGGTCACTCCGCCGCCGCTGGAGCTGGTGAGCAGCACCATCAATCCCGCCGCGGGCACGGCGAGCTTCAGCTGGGTCTCCACTCCGGAAACGGAGTACCGGATCATGAGCTCGACCGATCTGGTGGTCTGGACCCCGTTGCCGGGGCAGGAAAATATCCCCGCCACCGGCACCCTGACCGAGAAGGACGTGACCTTCACGGTGGAGTCGAAGAAGTTCTTCAGGGTTGAAGAGGAGGAATAGTTACCCTCCTCGTCGCGGATGCTCGAAGCCCCGGGCCGGATTCACTTCCGGTCCGGGGCTTTCTTTTTCGCGCCGGGCTGCGCCCCTTGCGGGGCAGCCCGGGTTCTTCGTTTACGCCATCTGCATCGAGCGCTGGAGCTCTGCCAGGCGTTGATCCGCGGCCTTGAGGGTCCGCAGGATCTTCTGCTGCTTTTCCATCTCGGCGGGATCGAGCGTGGCGGAGGCCGCGCGCTGGGCGGTTTCATTCACGGCCTGCTGGAGGGACCGTGCGGCGGCGGCTTGGAAGCGGGGGTCGGCGAAGGGCGCGCCGGGAGACATTTCCGGGTCCATGGACTCGACCAGGAAGTCCGCGAAGAAGTGCGGCTGGCAGACGCGGTACACGTGCAGGCCGAGCTCGAAGAGATCGCCCGCCAGCGGGCGCAGGGCCTCGATGCCGCGCTGCTCCCAGTGACGCTCCACGGCCAGCGCGTCTTCCACCGTATCCGTGGCGTCGCCAATCCAGTCCTCGGCGACCCCGGGACCCTTGCGCGAGCTGTCCAGCCAGGCGCAGAGGGCGTGGGCGAGCAGGTGGCGGGCCTGGAGCGCCATCTCCGCGGGCGCGGGGTGGTTCCGTTCGTGCGGGACCAGCAGCTCCAGCACGCGGCGGGCGTCGGCGGCCGTGGCCTCGGTGTCGTCCTGCACCTGGAGGGAATGGCGGCCGCGGTTCAAGGTGGCGTTGCAGAGGGTAAGGAGCTGTTGCGGATTCTGCGGTTCGGCCAAGGCCCGGATGCACTCGTCGAAGCTGCGGCGAGCTTCGGCGGGATCCTCCACCGCCAGGCCGCGGTTGGCCCAAGCCAGGGCATAGCGCTGGAGCGTGGCGGGACTTTCCTCGTAGGGCAGCTGCTTCAAATGCGCGATGGCCTCGTCATAGGCGGCCGCGGCTTCCGCGGAGCGGTCCATGCGGTGGAGTACATCGCCGCGGTTCATCCAGCCGGCGGAAAGCCCCCAGCGGATGCCCGGCTCCTCTTCCAGCGGAAGATCCTTCCGCAGCGCGATCGCGCGGTCGAAGTCCTCCAGCGCGGCGGGTAGTTGCTCTTCCTCGCCGCCGCTCAGCAGGCAGATCCCGCGGTTGGTGTGGAGATTGGCCAGTTCGTTCCGGCCGCGCGGCGTGCCGTCATCCAGGTCGGCGGGATTTTCCAGCGCCGCATGGTAAAAGGGCAGGGCGTGGTCCAGCAGGCCGTGGTCGCGGTGCAGGTTCCCCAGCACCATGCGGGCGAGCGCTCGGGCGGAGCGCCCGGCGGCATCCGGGCTGTCGCCGAGAGTTTCCACTACCGAGCTCAACTCGCCGATGGCGGTGGTGAAGTCCTCCTCGGTGAGGGGAATCGGGACATCGCGCCATTTGAGAACGGTGGCGAGGATTTCCGGCAAACCGGGTGCCTGCGGGGTGGAACGAAAGACTTCAGCCATGTGTAGGCGCGAACCTCCGCGGGCCGCGGCGGGAGGTCCAGCGAAACGATGGGCTGAGGGTGAAAATGCGCTCCGGCGCGGTGGTGAAATCGCTGTCGGAATCCCCCGCCTTCTGCTCAGGTTCCCGCGTGCTGCGTTTCACCGGGATCGACGAACTCGCGCGGGCGAAGGGTCCGCACCATCTGGCTCTGGGGGTCTTCGACGGAGTGCACCTGGGACATCAGGCGGTGATCGCGCGGGCTCTGGAGGGCCGCGCCCGCGCGGGCGGCACCTGCGGCGTGCTCACCTTCGATCCGTATCCGATCCGCGTGCTGGCCCCGGCGAAAGCCCCGCGCCGCCTGCTCGCCTCGCTGGACCACAAGGCGGAGATCCTGGGGCGCATGGGCGTGGATTTCCTGCTCGCCCTACCCTTCGACCTGGAGCGGGCCGGACAGGAGGCGGAGCTTTTCGCGCGGGAGATCGCCGCGGCGGACGTGAGGACCATCGCGGTCGGCGAGGACTGGCGTTTCGGGAAATCGCGGCAAGGGGATGTGGCCCTGCTGGCAAGGCTTTCGGGCGAGCTGGGCTTCCACCTGGACGCCGTGCCGCCGGTGATGATGGAGGGGGAGCGCATCAGCAGCACCCGCATCCGCCAGGCGATCCGGGATGGCAATCTGGAGGCGGCGGCGAAAATGCTCGGCCGTCCCTATACCGTCGAGGGCCGGGTGGTGGAGGGCCGGCGGCTCGGGCGGCAGATCGGCTTTCCCACGGCCAATGTGGAGCGCGGCGAGGAGCAATTCCCGCCGGACGGCGTCTGGGCGGTCCGCGCGAGGGAAGGGGAGCGGCGTTTCGGGGGCGTCGCGAACCTCGGAGTGCGGCCGACCGTGGATGGCGAAAGCCGTTCGCTCGAAGTCCACCTTTTCGACTTCTCCGGCGATCTCTACGGGAAGGTGCTGGAGGTGGAATTCGTCGCGGATTTGCGCCCTGAAAAGAAGTTCGGGTCGCTTGAGGAGTTGAAGCAACAGATCGTCCGGGATGCGCAGCAGGCGATGTATATACTTCGTGGGGATGAGGCCGGAAATCGATGAAATTTCCCGGATTTTCCGCTTACCCTGTTGAAAGCGGCTCTCTATACAACCCGGAAACCCCGATGCCGATCTCCGATCGTTTCCATACCGTCACGACCCGCGCCCGCTTGCTTGCGATCGCGCCCCTGACCTGTCTCCTCCTCTGGCAGCCGCTGGCCGCTCAGGGAACTTCAGCCCTCGCCCAGGCGGAACTCCAGCGCCGTGCGGCCAATGCGCAGCAAGCGCAGGAACTGCTCAAGCAAGGCGACGAAGCCTACGAGGCGGGCAAATGGGCGGATGCCGTGAAAGCTTATACTGAAGCGCGCGCGCTTCTGCCCGCCGCTCCGGCCACGGCCGCGATGCGGGATGCCGCCACCGAGCGGCTGGTGCAGGCTTCCGTGGAGCAAGCCCGCCAGCAGCGGCGTCTCGGCGACGTGAAGGGTGCCAACCGGACCGTGGAGAGCGTGCTCGCGGAGAACGTCGCGCCGGACCACGGGCTGGCCGTCGAGATGCAGGAGCAGATCAACGATCCGATCCGCACGAATCCGGCCGCCACCTTGGAACATGCCGGGGACGTGGAGGAGGTGCGGCTGCTGCTTTACAAGGCCGAAGGCTTCAAGAATCTCGGGGACTTCGACAAGGCGGAGATGGTCTATGAAGACGTGCTGCGGGTGGATCCCACCAACAAGGCAGCGCGCCGCGGGATGGAAACGGTCGTCCAATTGAAGGCCGACTACTATCGTGCCGCCCGCGACGAGGCCCGGGCGGTCATCTTGGGAGAGGTTGACGAGGGATGGCAGCTCAGGGTTCGCCCGAACGAGGATTTGGCCGGCCTGCTGGAAGCCGGCCGCCAGACCGGCAGCAGCACCGTGCTGCTGTCCGAGAAGCTCGACCGGATCATCCTCCCGGTGGTGAGCTTCGAGGGCGTGAAGATCCAGGAAGCCTTCGATTTCCTGCGCCAGCAATCGATCGAGCGGGACACGCTCGAGACCGATCCGTCCCGCAAGGGCGTGAATTTCGTCCTCGAACTCGGCAACGATCCGGCGGTGGCCGGGAGGATCCTGGATACGGAGATCGATCTCCAGCTCCGGAACGTGCCGATGTCCCAGGTGGTGAAGTATCTCGCGGAGGTCACCCGCACGACCTACGCGCCCCAGGAGTGGGCGGTGGTGATCCGGCCCGCGGGTGCGGCTTCCGCCGATATGATCACGCGGTCCTATACCGTGCCGCCGGATTTCCTTTCCGCGGGCGGCAGCGCCGCGGGAGGTGCGGGCGTGCTCGATCCCTTTGAAAGCAAGGAGGCCTCGGAAGGTCTTCTCGCTAAGCGCCTCGATGCGGTCGAGGTGCTGAAGGGGCTGGGAGTGGCCTTTCCCGAAGGTGCGGGCGCGAATTTCAACCCGGTCAACAGCACGCTGCGCGTGGTTAATACCGTGGAGAATCTCGCGATGGTGGAACAAGCCGTCGAGCAACTGACCAGCGCCGAGCCGAAGATGGTGGCGGTGCAGGTGCGCATGATCAAGATCCAGAGCAGCGAGCTGGAGGAACTCGGCTTCGATTGGATGCTGGAAGACTACAGCCTCGGCGGCAGCGGGCTTACCCCCGGCGTTTCGGCCGGCCACCTGAGCGGCGGCACGCAGAATCCCGCGAATTTCAGCGACTTTGACCTGCCTCCCGGCGCGATCTTCCAGAGAGCGATCACCAGCGGGAACCGCAGCGGCACCGAGGCCATCACGGGCGATGCCATCGACGACCGCATCCTGGAGCAGCAGCAGGGCTTTTCCCCGGGCACCTCGCGCGCGCCCGGCATCGCTTGGATGAATGCGATCCTCAACAATACGGACGTCACCATGATGATGCGGGGACTCTCGCAGAAGACCGGCGTGGATCTGGTGGTGAGCCCTTCGACGGTGACCCGCAGCGGGCAGCAGTCCACCGTGGAGATCATCCGCGAATTGATCTATGCCACGGAGTACGAGCCCCCGGAGCTTCCGAACTCGGTGGGCAGCAACGTCAACATCGATCTGGATACCGGCGAGATCTTCGGCGGAGCCGCACAGCTCATCCCGATCACGCCCGCGACGCCGACTTCCTTCGACATGGAGAAGGTGGGCGTGGTGCTCGACGTCTTGCCCACGGTCAGCGCGGACGGTCACTACGTCGATCTCGCGTTGAAACCCAGCATGACCGATTTCGACGGCTACATCAACTACGGCACGCCGATCACCAGCCCGTCCGGAGCGACTCCGGCCTCCATCGCCGGTCTGGTGGATTCGCGGGTGGTTCTCACGCGCAATGAGATCCTGATGCCGGTCTTCTCGAAGGCCCAACTGGACACGCACCTCACCATCGCGGACGGAGCGACGATCGCCGTGGGCGGGATGCTCCAGGAGCGGGTTCAGAAGGTGGAAGACAGCACCCCGATCCTCGGCGACATTCCGGTCATCGGCCGCTTGTTCAAGAACGAGGCCTTTGCTCCCACCCGCACGGCGGTGCTGTTCCTCGTGACCGTGAAGGTGCTCGATCCCACGGGCGAGAAAATCCACGGCAATTGACACCCGACATTCCGCGCGGACCGTCACGCCCCGCACGTACTTCCATTTGCATGCCAGCTTCCGATTCCGAACCGGAGAAGTATTCCATCGATGAGATGATGGACCGCCTGAGGTCCAATGGCGAAGGCCCTCGCGACGGCGAGGCCACGCTGGTCACCCGGGATGATGGATCGCAGGTTTACAAGGTGCGGAAGCGCAAGCGCCGCTCCCAGCAGCCGAAGAAAGAGAAGGAGAAACGGCAGCAGCGCTTCCGGGTCGCCCAAGTGCTTGCCGCCGTGGGTCTGGTCGTGCTCCTCGGCTTGGCCTTCTTTGCATCGGTCGTTTACCTGAATACCGGTGCCTATCAGGAGAAGGTGACCGGCCGGATCCGCGAATGGACCGGAGCGGAGCCGAAGATCACCCAGCTTCGTGTCACGCCGGTCAGTGCGAGTGCCCAAGCGGTGGAACTCAAGTGGCCCGGCAATTCGACCCTGGAGAGCCTGAAACTGCAGGACATCAGGGGCGGCTTGGAATTTTCAAAATTGGTCGGCGGGACTTGGAAAGGCCCGGAAATGGCGGCCTCGGCGGGCTCGCTCGTCCTGCACCGGCCTACCGGCACGGCCATGCCCACGGCACGGCCCTCCGGCGACCTGCCGTTCCAGTTCCGCTACCGCAGCGCGAATTTCAATATCCGCATGGGCGAGGAGAAGTCGCCGGATTTCGTCGTCCTGAATTGCGAGGCAGAACTCCAGATGCACGATCCGGAAGGCACGGCCTCGCACCTGGTGGTGAAGAACGGCCTCCTGAACGCACCCGGATGGGGGAACTACAATCTGGCTTTCGCGTCCTTCCAATTCGAGTCCTCCGGCATGCGGGTGGGAAACATCCGGCTCGCTCCTCCCGGCGCGGGGAAGGGAGAAATCGAGATCCTCAATCCTGCGAAAGCTTCGGTGAACTTGGGCGGGGGAGAATCCGCGGCCGAAGCCCGGCTCACGAACATGCCTCTGTCCGCCCTGCTCGGGACCTCCTTCGGAACCTGGCTGACAGCGACCGTGGAATCGCCCGAGAACGGCGAACCGGGTGAAGTCCGCCTTACTTCGGGCGAGGACGCGGCCCTGCGGGCGCGCATTCCTTTCCGCGCCGTGACTTCTTCCGAATCCACCGCCGCCGGCCTGCCCTTCTTCGATCTCCTCGCCACGGAGATGAACGAGGAATGGTACCGGCAGCCCCGCTTCGACCTCGACGTCAAGGGGACGGCGGTAATGGAGAAGGAGCGGAAGGGCATCGAAAACCTCCTTTTGGGTGCCCGGGGGCGGCTTTCCATCAGTGGCCGCGTGTTCGCGGCGGCAGACGGGAAGCTGGACGGGGAATTGAACATCGGCCTTCCGGCGGCGGGTGTGGAAAACGGTTCGCCGGGTTTGCGTGGTGCCTTTGCGCGGCGAGCCGGAGGATTCGCGTGGGCGAAAGTGAAGATTTCCGGAACCGCGGGACAGCCGCTGGATGATCTGGCCGTTCAATTGAAGTCTGCGGCGACCATGCCCTTGCCCGCCGAGGGGGACGATCACGCGCTCGAGCAAGCATTTGAAGAGCTGATCAATCCCGGCGGTCGCTAAAGGGAGAAGACGCACCGGGAGTCCCGCCACCCCGCGCTACTTCACTAGCAAAAGTCCGTAGTGCCACGGCGCTGCATCGCCGAGGGCAATCCCGCGGATGCTCCGGAAGCCGGCTGACTGCGCCCGGCTCCGGCACTGGTCCGGCGAGGGGCGGATCCCGAGCGATGGCCCCCGCGGAGTCGGGATGTCGTTCCTCCAGTGGATCACCGAGGCGATCCCTCCCGGGGCCAAGACACGCCAGGCCTCGGCAAGGAGTTTCTCCGGCTCCTCGATGTGCAGGATATTGAAGAGCATCGCGTGGACCATCGAACCGCTCTCCAAGCCGGTACCGGCGGTCATGAAGTCCCGCCGGGCGGCCCGGACATTCGTCAATCCTTCGTCGCAGGCTTTCCGGCTCACCCAGCGGACCAGACCCGGATCGATGTCCAGGGCGTACACGGTGCCCGCGAGGCCCGCAGCCACCGGAAACGTGAAGGTCCCGTAACCGCAGCCGAACTCGACCACATCACCCGGGTGTGAGGTGCAGCCGAGCCGCGAGACCACTTCGGCGGGATCAAAAAAGCCCTTCCAGAGAGCTTCATCGGGCATGCCGCTCTCCCTGCCTTTCATGATTTACTGAAGGCGCGTGCCTGCCGGCGGGTCAAGGTTCCTCCGGGATCGAGTAGTAGAGCTGCTCCAGCGACATCACGTTGTAAGCGGTTGCGAGGACGGGGTTGGATTCCATCCAGCGGCCGTCGCTGTTCGCCCAGGAGCCGTCTTCACGCTGCTTCTTGAGGATCGCGTTGGCCAGATCGGTTCGCCAGTCGGCTTCCTTGCCGTTCTCGAGCTTGAGCTTGTCGATCCCCGCGGCGGAGAGCGCCTTGGACATTGTCTGATAGTAGTAGTAGAGGCCGGAGGAGCCCATGCCCGGGTTTTCCTCGAGCGTGTAGTTCTTCGAGAGCCATTCCTTCACCGCCTTCACGCGCGGATCGTCCGGGCCGAGCTTGGCGTAGATGAGCGAGAGCAGGCCCGCGTAGGAGATGGAGCCGTAGGAGCGCAAGGCGGTGCGGCCGTCCGGCAGCTTGTCCTCGCCGGCCTTGGTCTCGCCGGGATTGTAGATGAAGCCGCCCTTGTTCTTCTCGTCGTCGGAAGCCCAGGGCTGGTCGTTGCTTCCCGGCAAGTTCTGGCAGCGGGAAAGGAAGGTGATCGCGGCCTGCCAATCGAGATCCGGCGCGTCGCTACCGTCCTCCACCACCTTGTGGGAGAGCGCCATGGCCTCGATGGCCAGGTAGGTATTGGAGAGATCGGAGCGGTCGTTCTTCGAGCCGTAGCCGATGCCGCCATCGTACTTGCCGTCCGTCTTGTCCTTCTCGCCGGTGTCCCATTGCTCGCCCACCAGGTGCTTGCGGCCTTTCAGGATCGCGGGGACATAGGCTTCCTTGTCGGCGGCGGTGAGCGCCGTCACGGAGGTGGCGGTGTTGTAAACGGACAGGCCCTTGTTGTAGATGCCGCCGTCTTCCTTCTGCTGCTTGAGCAGCCAATCGTAGCCCTTGGCGATATGGGCGGGCAGATCCTTCTTCCGATCCACCGCGGGATCGCGCACGGCGGCCGTCAGCGCGAGCGCGGTGAAGGCGGGCAGTTCGGGGTTGTCCCAGTTTCCTTCCTCCTTCTGCTGCTTCGCCAGATACGCGTTGCCGCGGGCGATCGCTTCCTTGATCTCGATCTGCAGGGAAAGGTAGGGGTTCTTCGCGGCTTGCCCGTGGGCAAGCGCCATCGTCGAGGCGATGGCGAGACAGAGTGCTGCTTTCATTTCTTTTCGGCGGGTTCGGCAGGTTTCTTGTGCGGGGAGATGACGACGGTGACCTTCGTGCCCTCCGGCGGGACACGCTTCGGGAAGGGCAGCCAGACTTCGTCGGAATTATTATCCTTCCCGGAGAAATTGATCAGGGCTGCGTTACTGAGGAAGATCGCCGCAATATCCCCCGTGGCCTCCGCTTGGAACTTCCCGTCGTAGAAGATGGAGCCGCCATACACCCACGGGTCCGCAGGCATGGCCTGCCCCGTGGTGGCATTGGAGATCCACTCGTTGAGCTTCGCCGTGCGGGTCTTCCCCTGGTCCTTCCATTCCACGCCCATGTCGATGCGGGCGGCGGCCTTCTGCTCCTCCTTCACCTGGGGAAAGCGGTTGGAGATGCTGCCGTCCTCCTCATAGGCGGCGTAGTATTCCGGGGAGCCCTCGTAGCGCAGCAACTTGAAGCCGAGGTTCAGGTGGGTGGCCGAGACGTTGGTGATCAGGAGCGATTCGTGCACCTTTCCGTTCGCATGGACGATGGCGAATTCCAGCAGCTCGCCGCTGGCCATGTTCACGGCGGCGGGGAAGCGGATCTCCCGGGTCTTGCGGTTGAGGATCACCTCCCCGACCTGCAGCCGCTCGGCGTCCAGCTCCTTCACCGCGGGCTGGCTTTCCACCACCGGCTGATCGGGGGCGGGAAGCGTGCGCGGTTCCACCGCCGCGCGCTCCGTGGCTGGATCGGCGTTCAGAAGACCGGCGGTGGCGAAGAGAATGAGGATTCCGCGTAACATGCGGGCGAACGTTCCCATGGGAAACGGGCAGGTCCAGCGTTGTCTTAGGGCCGATGTGCCGGCTGGAGCGATTTTCCGAACTCGGACCAGCACAGGCGGGTGATCTTCGTTTCGAGCGCGCGGGAGGGATTTTCTTCCGTGGAAAGCGGGGCCGGGGGATTGAATTCGGTGGTGGCCGCGAGTTGCGAGGCGACCAGCTTGTAAGCGCCCGAAAGAATCTCCCGGCGCAGCAACTCCGGGTCCGCGGGCAGGGGGAAGTCGAGCTCGCCGGTGGAGGCCGCGCCGACGCCGTCGGCGGTGAATTGCAGGGACAGGACCGCAGCCGGGGTGCCCTTTTGTTCCGGGCGCTCCAGCCGCGGCGTGAACTTGATCAGGCCCGAGGAATGCCTGCCTAGCTCGTTCGCACACCGGGTGAGCACTTCTTCCAAGGAGTCGGCGGGAACCTTGGCGGGTACGGAGGCTTCCAGGACCACGGGAATGGCGCTTTGCGGATCGATATTCCACGGGGCCGCGAGCGGCCGCAGCCGCTGGACGCCCGCGATCGCCGCCGCCCGCTGGAAATCATCCGGCCGGCACAGGTCCAGCACCCGCTCCCAGGCCAGCAGCGCGCGGGCGTTTCCCCGCTGTTCTTCCAGATGCACCGCCAGCGCGATAAAGGCGGCGGCACCTTCCCTGGCATGCTCTCCGTAGGCG
>CAMPGU010000044.1 GCA_946885645.1 uncultured Haloferula sp. | reverse complement strand
CAACCCTACCGACCCCCACCCGCTCCGGCTTGCCTTGCAAGTCGCAGCCCTCTCCACCGCCGTGTTCGGCAGTTCCGCGATCGCAGCGGACGTTTCGCTGAATGCATCGGATCCCGTCGGGACTTCTTCATTCACGACCGCCGGCCCATGGAGCAATGCCGCTGCCCCCGGCCCGGGCAACAGTTACTTCACCGGTGCCTTCACGCTGCGCACTCCCAACACCGCAGGCAGCTTCACCTTCGGCGGGGATTCTCTTTCGATCGATGCCGGCACCGCCGGACGTCTGCTCGGGAAGGGTGCAGGCTCGAACACCACCCAGACCGTCACCGTCGCCAATCTGATTCTCAATGGCGGGCGGCTCGAGCAGGCCGGGGGGGAGAACACCACGAACGTCCTGTTCACCCTAAACGGAAATATTCACGTTACGGCCGCCTCGGTTCTTGGCGCGATCGGCGCGAATACGAACGGTGCCACTAACTTCGAGATCATGGACATCGGTGCTACGATCTCCGGCACCGAGCCCCTCTCGGTCGCCGGCGCGGCGAACGGGGGCGTGAACCGCGGCGTGGTGAGATTGAGCGCTGCAAATACCTACTCCGGGCAGATCGACGTCTTTCAGCCTACGAACGGCGGCACGATCTCCAGCGCGACCCACCGCCTGCTCCAGCTGAACCATCTGGACGCCCTGCGCTTCGCCACGCTCGGCCTCGCCACCACCGCCGAGAATCCGGTTTCCTTCGCCGCTGCTGCAAATACCGGCACCTTCAGGGTCGCGGGCCTCGCAGGGTCCGCAGGCCAGACGCTCAGCGACACCGCGGGAAACCCGGTAACGCTGGAGATCGGCGGCACCGGACTCGATAGCTTCTATGCCGGTGCCCTGCGAGGCACCGGCAACCTGGTGAAGGCGGGTGAAGGCACCGTGATCATGCAAGGACCGAACCAGACCTACACCGGCAGCACCACCGTTCTCGACGGCGTGCTGAGCCTGGGCACAGGAACGCTTCTTCACAATGACTCGACCTTATCCATCGCGAGCGGTGCTACACTCGACCTCTTCCACGAGGAAACCGACGTCGTGGCGGCTCTCACCTTGGGCGGCGTGGTGCAGCCGGATGGGATCTATGATTCGAACACACCCGGCGGCTACATCACCGGCACGGGCAAGATTCAGGTAAATACGGGGGAACCGGTCCCGGAGAATGTAGTGCTGATCGCGAACGACGCGCTGGGTGCCAGCTCGCTCAACTCCGCGGGAAATTGGAGCAATTTGGCGGCTCCCACGGCGATCAACCACTACTTCACCCAGGCCTTCACGCTGCGCACGCCGGTCACGGCTGGTAGCTTCGCCTTTGCCGGCGCCTCGCTCTCCGTGGATGCAGGGGGCCGACTTCTTGGCAAAGGCGCGGGTACGCCGGACGCGCAGCAAACGATCGTAATCGACAACCTCATCCTGAATGGCGGCCTGCTCGATCAAGCCTCTGCCGACGTCCCGGGTGCGGTGCTGACCGTGGAGGGCAACGTGACCGTGGCTGCAGATTCCTTCATCGGCGCACTCGCCTCGCCAACGAACAACGGTGCTTTTGAAACCCTGGATATCTCCGCTCCGATCTCGGGTTCGGCCACCCTTCATGTCGCGGGGACGGCCAACGGTTCTGCCAACCGAGGAGTGGTGAGGCTCAGCGCCGCGAATCCCTACTCGGGCACGATTTCCGTGGAGCAGCCGTCCACGATCACCAGCATCACCAACCGCCTGCTGCAACTGAATCATCTGGAGGCCCTGCAGAATGCCACCCTCTCCCTGGTGACGACCGAGGAGAACGGCATGTCCTTCGCGGCCGCGGTGAATACCGGCAGCTTCAAGATTGGCGGGCTGACCGGTACCGCTAGCCAGACACTCGCAGACACGACAGGGGCTCCTGTCACCGTGGACATCGGGGGAATCAACGAGAGCACGACCTTCGACGGCGTTCTCACCGGCACCGGCTCCGTGGTGAAATCCGGCACCGGAACCCTGACCCTGACCGGAGCCAACAGCTACACCGGCAGCACTACCGTTAGCGCCGGCACTTTGATGCTGTCCCAGGCAACGCTCGGCAACTCCTCGACTGTTTCCGTCGCTAGCGGAGCCGTCCTGGACTTGCCTCACGGAGAGGTCGATGTGGTGGGCAGCCTGGTCCTGAACGGAGCCGCACAGGCGGAAGGCACCTACGACGCCGGCAACTCCGGCGGCCGTATCACCGGCAGCGGCAGCATCCAGGTAGGCGGTAGCTCCGGCGGTTTCGCAGACTTCATGGATCAATATCCCGGCCTCAGTGCAGCGGACAAGGAAGCCGATGCCGATCCGGACCAAGATGGTCTCCGCAACCTCATCGAGTACGCCTTGGACGGCTTGAATCCCACCTCCGCGAACTCCCTGCCATCCCTCTCCAACGGCACCCTCAGCTTTGCCAAGCGAGCCGTGGCTGTGAGCAACAACGACGTCAGCTACGCCATCGAAGCCTCGTCCACCCTGGGCGCGGATCCGGAGCCTTGGGCGGTTGTGACGCCCGACACCAACAACTCAACCACGATTTCCTACACCCTGCCTGCCGGGCCTACGAAGAACTTCGTGCGCCTGCGTGTGAACCGGGTCGAGTGATCCTATTTCGGGGTCGCCGCGCCGCCGCGGGTTTGCGGCGCGGTCTTCGCCCCGGCCCGCCCTCTTGGGTTGGGCGGGCCGGGGCACCCTCTTCCCGAGCCGCGTTCGTGATGTTTCTTGAAGCAGCGGACATTCGGATCATGCTCTCCCACCACCGCCAGTGACGCGAATGGAAGCGAGCCAAGCCGGAGCACCCACGGATCTCAACGACCTGGAGGACGCGATCTTCAATACCGCGGTCCACATTGATGTCCCGGAAGAGCGGCGTCTCTTCCTGGAGCGCTCCTTCCATGGCGACCCGGACGGGCTGGCACGAATGTCGGAACTTCTCGAGCTCGCGGGTGAGTCAGCCGCCTTCTTCATCGAAACCCGCAAGCATCGCGACCTTCTCGCGGAGGATACTTTGATGGCGATGCGGGAGGAGGACTACCGGAACGATCCCTCTTCCCTCTCAGACGATGAGCCGGGATCCACGATAGGGCGCTACCGCCTGATCGGCCGCATCGGTTCCGGCGGCTGCGGAGTCGTCTATGAGGCCGAGCAACAGGAGCCCGTGATGCGCCGCGTGGCGCTGAAGGTGATCCGCTTGGGCATGGACACCGAGACGGTCATCTCGCGCTTCGAGATTGAGCGACAGGCGCTGGCGCTGATGGATCATCCGAATATCGCGCGGGTGCTCGATGCAGGGGCCACTGCCGGGGGGAGACCCTACTTCGTCATGGAGCTGGTGAGAGGCAACCGACTCACCACCTACTGCGACGAAGAGAAGCTCGACATCCCTGAGCGGCTACGCCTCTTCATCCAGGTTTGCCACGCGATCCAACACGCTCACCAGAAGGGCATCATTCATCGCGACATCAAGCCCTCCAACATTCTCGTCGCTACTCACGACGGCGTCGCCCTTCCAAAAGTCATCGATTTCGGCATCGCGAAGGCAACCGAGAACCGTCTGCCCGCTCCCGCCATGTCCACGGCACTGGATCAGCCGGTCGGAACGCCTGCCTACATGAGTCCCGAGCAGGTGGACATGGGCGGCATCGATATCGACACCCGCAGCGACGTTTACGGCCTCGGCGCGCTGCTCTACGAGCTCCTCGCGGGCCGGCCGCCCTTCGATGGCGACGCGCTGCTGAAGTCCGGCATGTCCGAGATGCGCCGCACGCTTCTGGAGAAGGATCCGCTCGTGCCCTCCGCTTCCTTGCACGCGGCAGGTCCGGCGGCGGCAGGGATCGCGAGCCAGCGCCGGAGCGAGAAGAGCCGTCTCGTCTCCTTGATTTCCGGCGATCTCGACTGGATCGTGATGAAGGCCCTGGAGAAGGACCGCAACCGGCGATACCAGACCGCCAACAGCCTGGCGATGGACGTGCAGCGTTTCCTTTCCGATGAGCCCGTTATCGCCCGCCGTCCGAGCCGGATCTACCTCCTCGGCAAGTTCGTACGCCGGAACCGCGCCGCCTGCCTTTCAGGCGTGGCGGTGGCGATTTCGCTGATCGCCGGGATGAGCGCGGCCACCGTGCTCTACCTGCGCGAGCGCGACGCCTTGGTCGAGCAGGAGCGGCTCCGGCAAGAGGCCGAAGCCTCACGCGCGGAGGAATCCCGGCTCAAGAGCCAGGCTCAGGCGCGCGCGAACATCTCGCGTGTGGCGGTGCTGCTGAGCGAAGGCAAGATCGAGGAGGCCGACGCGCTCCTGCAGCAGAACGCCCTGTCCTCCATCGATCCTTCCCGCGAGGCGGCCGAGGTATTCCGATCGTTGGGAAACTGGTATGCCGTTTACGGGCGCTGGGAGCAGGCGGTGCAATGTTTCACGCTGCTCCATCAGGCCAACCGGCTCGACAAGCGGAGGAACATTGTCGAGGGCCTGGACCTGCTGTACACCGGCCCCGCCTACCTCGAGTATCGCGATCTGAAAAGCTACGAGGTTTTCCGTAAGGAGGTCGTCGATCTCTATCTGCCGGCGAAGAACACCCTCGAAGCTGAGCACCTGCTCAAAGCCTGCCTGCTTGCGCCCGCACCGCCCGGCATGCTCGCCAAGCTACAGCAGGTGGCGGAGATGTGTTCGCGCAGCATCGATCCTCATCCCGAATCCACGAATGCTCCCAGCTTTCCCGAGTGGGAGGCGTTTTCCATGGCGCTCTATCATTATCGCTCGGGGGGCTTTGAAGAGGCCTTGGAATGGAGCCGGAAATCCCTGGAGACACCCGACAAGACGGGCCCGCGCATCGCCTCGATCCTCTGCCTTACGGCAATGAGCCACCAGCAACTCGGCAACAGCCAGCGGGCGGCCGAAGATCTCCGCAAAGCCCGCGGAATGATCCCCGCTCCACCCGATCCTGCGGAGGAATCCCCTACTCGGCCCCTTCCCGGCAACTGGTTCTCCTGGTCCGTCGCCCGGATCCTGGTTCGCGAAGCAGGAGCCATGCAGGCGACCGAAGATCTGTAAGCGTGGTGGTGAGCGGCCTATTTCCCGCCGCACCATTTCACCGAATTGGCGAGCAGGCAGGCCTGACCGGCAGCCATTTGCTTCCATCAGCCAGAGCTCAAGAGACGTGCAAATCCGATATACCCGCTCGGCCCGATGGCGACCTCGGCTGACAATCCCCGCTCCAAGAGATCCGGACCTCCTCCATGGCCGCCACTCCCCGGCGGACCAGGAACAGCCAAAGCCTTTCCAGAGGTGGAGGGGACGAAGTCCGCACGGTCAGAGCGAACTGCTTTTTACCTTGATGCTACTCCCGATCAGGGAGCGGGGACGTCTTGGACGGTTTTAGGCGGCGCAGGCGCCAAGGCGGGAGTAAGAAGATGGCTCCCCGCAGCCGTAATGAAACCGGCACCCCACGTTTCGGTGGTCTGGGGTACCAGCACATCCGCGAGGTAATAGTAATCCGCCTGCACCTGCTGAGCTTCCACCGAGAGGACCAGGTAGCCATGGCGGTCCAAGTCCGCGAATTTCATGTGAGGATTGTTGTTAATGTTGGTGGCAGGGTACGGCCTGTTGATCACATCCTCTACCAGGCCGGTGAAGAACTCACCGATCTCTTCATCGAAATTCGCCGCGGAGAGGCTCGGGGTGACGAACTCGACCGCAACCGCCCCGGCACCGGTGACCGGATCATAATTGGGATTTCCCAATACCGGATCAGCAACCTCGAAAGCGAAGCTGCAGTGGATGTCGCCCGTGAGGATCACCACGTTATCGATCTGCTCAGTGGCAATGAAGTCCACCAGCTCCGCCCGTTCGGCAGGATAGCCATCCCAGATGTCAAGAAACTGGCTTTCAAGGAAATCAGCGGTTGTAAGGGGGTCGAGGTCTGCGGCGAAGCCGATATTGAACTCGGAGAAGATCACTTGGTTTCCGATGACTTTCCATGTGGCGGTCGAGGAGGAGAGCTCGTTCTTGAGCCACTCCTTTTGCGAAAGCCCGAGCATGGTGCGGTCCGGGGCATACAGCGCCGGATCGTTCACGTCGTCGATCTGGATGTCCCGGCCCTCGATGCGCGTGTCCAGAAGCACGAGATCCATCAGCGACCCATAGCTCAAGGTGCGGACGATGCTGGTACCCTCCGTGCGAACCGGCATCCACTCCAGATAAGCTCGCATCGCGGCTGCCTTGCGCTTGGTCCAGCGGCCCTCCTTCCGGGGAGTGTGGTTCTCGGCGCCGCCACGCCACGCGTCATTGGCGAATTCGTGGTCATCCCAAATGGTAATAAAGGGATGTTGTTGGTGGCACCGCCTCAGGTTCGGGTCGAGACGGTAGGTCGCGTACCGCGTGCGGTAATGGCGAAGCGTGACGGTTTCATTCCGCGGGAAAAGCGTGCGCAGGTCCCGGATCTCCTCGGCGCTGTAGGAGGCGTTGTCGGGATACTCATAGATGTAGTCGCCGACATGGATCACGGCATCAAGATCCGTGCGGCGGGAGATCTGCTCATAGCCGGAGAAGAACCCCCACTCGTAATTCGCACACGAAACCACGGCGAACTTCAACTGCTCGACAGGAGCTGCCGGAGCGGTTTTCGTTTTACCGGTGATCGACTGCCGCCCCTGCGCCGTAAAAGCGTAGTAGTAAGTCTGGCCCGGCTGAAGACCGCGGACGTCGATCTTTACCGTGAAATCGGTGCGGGAGGTGGCCAAAGTATTCCCGCTCGCAACCACCTGGCTCAAGAGCGGATCGGTGGCAACTTTCCAAGTCACCGGAACTTTCCGTCGCGTTGCCAACCGCCCCGGAGGAGTGACGCGGGTCCAGAGAATGACGCCGTCCGGCAAAGGATCGCCTGAGGCGACGCCATGGTAGAATGGAGCTAGCGCGGGATCATAGAGATCCCGGATGCGCAAGGCGCCTTGTGCGGTGGCAGGGATCGTGTGAACTACCAGGAATACTAGAATCAGAACGCGTAGGGTTTTCATAAGATGAATGAGGTGTGGGACGGCCTGTAGCACCAGCAATGGACATGCCCGGCCTCCCGCAGGGCGCAAGGCCCGGTAATCAGGCACCCTTATCCCCGCCATGGCCACCGCCGGCGTGCGAAGTGCCAGCGGCCGTTGCAGAATGCGAGTCTCCCCGCCTCGGCCCCGATGGCTCCGCGGCCTCCCTCGCGAGTCCGTCCCACGGGGCAGTTTGGAAGCAGTAAATTAAAAGGTGCCGCCCCTCGTGAAAGGAGCGGCACCTCGATGCGCAATGGAAACTACTTGCTGCTTAGAAATTGAACCGGATCCCCCCGCCGACTCCCACGTCGTCGAGGTCGTCAAAGTTCGCGCCAAAGAGATCGACGTCATCCAGCCAGAGGTAACGTGCGCCCGCGTAAACCTCGAAATTCGGGGTCACGTTCCACACCAGGCCGGCGAAGGCCTGGGCAGTGAGGACCCAGTCGTCATCGCTGACAAAGGCCGCGCTGACGTCCACGTTCGAAGCGCCCCCGCCCACCCCGGCATAGAGACCGAAGGTGTCCGTGAACATGTACTCGTACTTGTAGTTCAGCGTGATCGGCACCACATCGACATCCGCGGTGAAGGGGAACAAGAAGGAAGGCTCCTCCTCCTCTCCCAACCACCCGGACTCCAGGAACAGCGAGGAGCCGTTTCCGAAGTCGTAGCCGATATGGCCGTTGTAGAAGGGCTCCTCCGCATCTATCAAATAGTCCACCCCGCCGCCGAGGTACCAACCTTGGTGCTGAGTGGTATAAGTCGGAGCCTGATAGGTGGACGTATTGGTCATTTCCGCTTCCCCGCCTCGAACAAGCGAGGGAACGGCAAGAGCCATGGTCGCTAGCAGTGCAATGGTATTTTTCATAGGCACCCAATCTATCGTCAAGGTGCGCACACTCGTCAAGGGGGTGAAATTGCCTTTGTTTCCACCGGACGATCGAGGCAACCCGGTAGCTGCCAGCGACTTGGGTGAGATGCGCGAAGGACGGAAATTAGGGTGGCTTCCGTGGGCATCATGCACGATCCATGCGCAAATTGCACCGCTCCCGGCTCTTAAAAATCACCGTAAATCTTGTCGCCGCAAGGATGGCACGCGAAAGCCGGAGAACACGTTCGAGCTTCTCCAGAGCGCCTCCGATTCAGCCCCGGAAGATTCAACTGATACTCTCCGAATCATATGCTTATTCTCCCTGCCCCAATACCTCCTGCTCCGGGCTCCCTCCTTTCCTGGTATTTTCGATAGGTGGATCTGCGTTTCGAGTGCTTGCGGATGCCGGAGCTAGCGAAGAGGGTGCAAATCCAGCATCCTGCAAGCTCCCCGCAAGCACCTCCTTCCCATGTCAGCAGCAAAGCACTTCGTTCGCAAAGGCGAACCCATCCGTGAAACGAATCCCTGGACCTTCAACGAGTGGTTGTGCCGACCGGATCTGGTGGCTGCGGACAAACTGCTGATGGTCCGGGCGACGATGCCACCTGGTCACTGCCATCCGTTCCACTGCCATCCGTACCGGGAGGAGATCATCCACGTCGTCTCCGGCCGGGCGGAGCAGTGGGTGGGAGAAGAATACCGGATCCTCGGCCCGGGCGAAATCGCTCACCTTCCCGTGGGCACCGTGCACGCAACCTTCAATCCCTTCGAGGAGACCTTGGTCTTCCTTGCGATCTTGTCGCCTGCCATTCTACCCGTGGAAGAAAGCGCGGCTGAAGATCCGCAGGACGTCTCAGGGGAAGAGCCGTGGAGGTCGCTCCGCGTGGGTAGGGTGCAGTGCCGTACGCTCCGGGATTGATGGGTTATCCGCGACGGTTCTTGTCGAAAACCGCGAAGAGGATCAGCCCGAAGGCGACGAGCCGGAACATGTAAACGGCTGCTGTGAATTCCGTCTGGATTTCAAAAGCAGCGCGCACCACCCGCTCAGTCAGAAGGAGCCCGAAAGCCAGGGAGAAAAAGAGGAAGAGCCGGTCGCGGGTCATCTTCCAGAATCGCACGAAGAACAGCGAAATAACCAGAAAGCCCATGCAGATCGCTCCTGAAAGAAAGGATTCCAGCATAATGCAGAAAGGTTAGCGCGATTCAAAGACGAGCCCGTAAAGGAGCACCAGTATCCCGGCCAGCGTGATCCAGTTGCGCGGGATCAGAAGGTTGTTCTCGGGATAGAGCACGAGATCGGCAAACAGCAGCAGATTGCCAAGACCGAGGATGAAGAAGCACAAGGAGCTCCAGAGTAAAAGCTGCGACCGGGTGCTTCGGAAAGCTCTCCAGAGAAGGAAGGCACAGCCCGAACACGTCAGGAAGCAGAGTAGGTAGATAAGAATCGGAATCATGACTCGCGCTTGAACTTGAATGCGTCTGCGAAGCCTTGGACGGTATCGCGGTCTCTCTGATAGATTGCCCCGATCACCCGTACCGGCATCTTCTGATAGCAACGGTGGAGTTCCTGGATGGCAGCTTCTGCATTGGTACCCGGAAAGCCATACGCCGGCGGATCGCCGGCAATCTTTTCGACCAGCCCCACGGCGGCGAATTTCTCAAGACCCTGTTCAACGGAAGCTCGTGAACTTAGGACGACTTGGTAGATCGCTTCCGCTGTCCATGTGGTGCTTGCCCTGTTCACAAGTACGAGAAGAATCTCCAACTGCTCAACGGAAGAGAGGTGCTGGGAAATGAACTGCCTGACGGACGAGGCGAGGGGTTCATCTGCCATGACAATCGAGACGCGTGTGAGGGGTGGAACAGAAAGCGGGCGAGGTAGGATCGCATTTGAGGCCGCCCCGCTGCAAGACGAAAGGAATCATCGCGGCGGGAGACTGACTTTCGGAAGCGGAGCGGATAGCCATTCGTGGGATCGGGTGCAGCGTTGAAGGTGGGAAACAGGGGCCGAAGTATGAGGTCGCGATCTCCTTGATCCGTGACAGGCCGATCACCCTCCGACCGTCTCACGGCATTGCTCCAGGATTTCAGTAAGCCGTCCGACATCAACGGGCTTCACCAGATGATAAGAGAATCCGAACTCCTTGCTCCTCTTCATGTCCTTCTCCATGCCGAAGCCGGTGAGCGCGATTCCCACGGCACCGCTGCGCCGGGCGACTTTCTTCATCACGGGCGCGGGACTTCCATCGGGAAGGCCAAGATCGCTGAGGAACAGATCGAAATCCTCTTTCGACGCCATCTCCATCGCCGATGCGACGTCAAAGGCCGGCCGGACCGAATAGCCCCGCAGCTCCAGCAGCATCGTCAGCGATTCGTTCGTATCAATGTGGTCCTCAAGAAGGAGGATGCGGAGATTCGCGCGCCCGTTATTGCGGCCGGGGCGGCGATCCTGCGATGCCTCCGGCCGTTCTGCCACCCACGGCAGCGTGACGGTTACGGTGGTTCCGTGGCCTTTCCCGCGGCTCTCCACCGAGATGTTTCCCTGATGTAGCTCCACCAACGATTTCGTGATCGCGAGCCCAAGGCCCAAGCCGCCCTGGGTCCCTCGTTCGGCTTGTTCGAAAGGCTGGAATACGCGCGGCAGAATGGATCCACTGATCCCGATACCGGTATCCCGGACTGCCACCGCAAGGAGCTTCCCGGAATCGGTGCTGGTGGAGATGTGAATCGAGCCGCGGGCGGTGAACTTGACCGCGTTCTTGATGATGTTCCAGAAGATCTGCTGAAGCCGGGCGGGGTCGGCCCGGACGTAGGGTTCATGTGCCGCGAAGTCCACATTGAGTTCGAGCCCCTTGGCCTCGAGGTCGGGGCGGCAGATGTCCGCCGCATTGCGTAGCAGCTCATGGACGTCCAGCACCTTCATCTCAAGGTGGATCTTGCCGGTTCCGACCCGGGTCAAATCGAGCAGGTCATCGATTAACCGGGCTTCGAGTTCCACATTGCGGCGGATCACCGCGAGGGGCTGGTGCAGCACCTCCGGCACGCTCTCGTCCTCAGCCAGCTTTACGAGGTGTGTGATCACCGGCGTGAGAGGCGTCCGCAGCTCATGACTGAGCATGGCGAGAAAGCGGTCCTTGGAAAGATTGGCCGCCTCCGCTTCCTCGCGCGCACGGTTCGCCTCCTGATACAGCTCCACGTTGTCCAGCGCCACCGCCGTACGCTGGGCAAGCTCCCCCGCCAGCCAGAGATCGTCGTCGCTGAAGGTCATGCCCTGCCGGGTATGAACCATCGTGATCGACCCGATCACCTCTCCCCGTGCCCGCAGGGGGACGGCGGCGAAACTGGTGGGACCCAGCAACCGCAAAAGCGCCCGATCCGGCTCGGGCACGAGTTCCGTGATCAAGGCCTCGTCCACGCGATTGCTTACAAAGGCAGCGCCTGTCCGATAGACGCGGAACGCCGCGTGATCCGGCTCGGTGGCGGAGGGATAGCGAATCTGGCGCAACAGATCCTCTTGCGCGGGATCGTGGTGGGCTACTGCAACCTGATGAAGACCGCCTTCTGCATCAAGGCGATCGATCAAACAGAACTCCGCAAGCCGCGGCACGATCAGCCGCGCGAGATTGGTGAAAGTCTGGCCATAGTCCAGGGAACCTGCCAACACATTGCCGGCCTCCGCGAGGAAAGTCATCCTCTCCCGCGCCCGTTCCGCTTGGACCCGCGCCGCATGTTCCTGCAGGAGTTGGGCATGCTCTTCCGCCTGCCGTTTGATTTGCTCCGTTTTCAGGAAAAGTTCCACGAACACCGCCACCTTCGCCCGCAATATTTCCGGGATAACCGGGCTGAGGATGTAGTCCACTGCACCCAGTGAATAGCCGCGCGAAACATGGTTCTCCGTGTCATTGATCGCGCTGATGAAGATGATCGGCGTGGCTTCCGAGCGCCGCCGTTGGCGAATTAGCGCCGCCGTCTCAAATCCGTCCAAGCCGGGCATATTGACATCCAGAAGGATGACGGCGAAATCGCGGGCCAGCAACTGCCGTAGCGCTTCGTCGCCGGAACGAACCTTCACCAGATTCTGATGAAGGTTTTCAAGAATTGACTCCAAGGCCAGCAGCTTGTCCGGCCGGTCGTCAACCAAGAGAATGCTGGCTGTCATTGGCGGTTCCTCCATGGCACGGGCGGTGCGGGAAAAGAGGCTCATCGATACAACCAGGTGCGCAGCATCGTCAGCAGGCGGTCGGTATCGACCGGCTTTGAAATATAATCGGATGCTCCTGCATCGATGCACTTCTCGCGGTCACCCTTCATAGCCTTTGCCGTGAGGGCGATGATCGGCAGTTCCTGAAAACCATATATTCCGCGGATCGCTCGCATGACCTCGTAGCCGTCCATCTCGGGCATCATGATGTCCATGAGGATAATATCGAAGGACTTCCCCCCTTTCAGCAGCTCCAACGCCGTCGAACCTTGCTCGGCGGAGACCACCTCCATGTTGTGCCGCTCCAGGAGGCTTGTCATGGCGAAGATGTTCCTGACGTCATCATCCACGATCAGAACCGTCTTTCCCGCCAGCAATGCATTGGGGTCGTTGAGACGCTGGATTGTCTCGCGTCCGTGTTGAGGCAGCGTGGAAACCTTGCGGTGCAGCCGCAGCGCCACCTGATCGTAGAGACGTTCCGGGCTGCGGACGTCCTTGACGATAATGGTTTGAGCCATCCGGTTCAGGACCTCCTCCTCTTCTTCCGAAAGACTCTTGCCCGTATAGACGACGACGGGGAGCTGCGGATACCGGCTCCGGATCTTCTCGATCAGATCGAAGCCGGAAACCCCGGGAAGCATCAGGTCCACCACCACGCATCCGAAGTCCCCGTGGGACTCCAATGATTTGAGCGCCTCTTCAGCAGTGGCCACGGCATGTAGGCCCGGGGTATCGGACAGCAGCTCTTTCAGGCTGTTGCGTTGCGTTTCGTCGTCCTCTACGACCAGTAAATTTCCCGTCGGATGCTCGCGCATTTCCCGCATTTGATCGAAGGCCGCATCCAGTGCGGCGAAATCGAGCGGCTTGGGCAGGAAGCACACGGCCCCCTCCTTCAGAGCATTCTCCGGCTCGGCATCCGCTGACACCACGAAAACCGGAATGTGTCTCAATGCCAGATCGCTCTTGAGACGGTTCAACACCTTCCAACCATCGATGTCGGGAAGGCTCACATCGAGTGTGATTCCGTCCGGGCGAAACTCCTGCGCGGTCGATAGAGCAGCATAGCCGCGCGTGGCGACGATTCCCTTGAATCCCTTGGCACGGGCCCGCGAAAGAAGCAGGCCCGCGGTGTCGAGGTCGTCTTCCACGATCAACGCGACATGGTCGTCCGGCGATATATTGGCGCGGTCGTCATCCAGCAAGGGCGCACCGGACCCGATTTCTTCGGCCTCACCGGCCACGATGTCCGCAGCAACGTCCCGCTCGTAAGCAAAATTCATCCCAAGGGGATAAACCGGCAGGAACAGGGTGAACGAACTGCCTTTGCCTTCCTCGCTCTGCACGCTGATCTCCCCGCCCAAAAGGCGGGCCAGTTCGCGACTGATCGCCAGCCCCAAGCCTGTGCCTCCATAGCGCCGGCTGGTACTGCCGTCGGCCTGCTGGAATGCCTCGAATATCACCATTTGCTTTTCCTCCGGAATGCCGATGCCGGTATCGGTCACAGTAAATGCGACGACCTCCGGCACGCCGCTCAGGACGGAATGGGCTCTCAACCTGCTGCGCTCGACAGGTGCCACGCTGACCGTGACCTTTCCGCGGGCAGTGAACTTCAGCGCGTTCGAAACGAGGTTCTTCAGCACCTGGTCCAGCCTCTGTTCGTCGGTGTAGATTTTCGAGGGCAGACCCGGTGCGATCTCGAAGGTAAGCTTGAGGCCCCTCTCCTGCGCCACGTGACTGAAGGTCCGGTCCACACCGGCCATCAACTCCGACAGGGCGACCTCGCCCACCGAGATGGTGAAGTTCCCCGATTCGATTTTCGACAGGTCCAGGATATCGTTAATAAGCCGCAGCAAATCTCGGCCGGAGCCGAGGATAGTGCGGGCGAACTCGATCTGCTTCGGCGTAAGGTTGCCTTCGTAATTGGAACCGAGCTGATCGGCGAGAATCAACAGGCTATTGAGCGGCGTCCGCAGCTCGTGGGACATGTTTGCGAGGAACTCCGATTTGTATTTCGACGTCAGTGCAAGTTGCTGCGCCTTGCCTTCGAGTGCCATGCGCGCTTGCTCGACTTCGCTGTTCTTTCGCTCCACCTCGGCATTCTGTTCGGCCAACTCCGCAGCCTTGTTCTGCAGCTCCTGGTTGGTTTTTTCCAGCTCCTCCTGCCGATTCTGCAGCTCGCCTGCGAGCGACTGCGATTGCTTCAGAAGGTCCTCAGTGAGCGTGCTCGCCTTGATGGTGTTGAGCACGATACCGATACTTTCCGCGAGCTGGACCAGGAATGCCTCGTGGGTGGAATTGAAGCGCTCGAAGGAAGCAAGTTCGATCACCGCCTTGACCTTGCCTTCGAAAACGATCGGCAGGACCATGATATTGACCGGGGGCGCCGAACCAAGGCCAGACCCGATCTGGATGTAGTCGCCCGGCACGTTGGTCAACAGGATCGGCTGCTTCTCAAGTGCCGCCTGACCGACCAAGCCCTCGCCCAAGCGGTACCGGCTACTCAGATTCTTTCGCTCGGTGAACGCGTAGCTGGCCAACATGCGCAGCTCCGGATCCGGTTGATCGGTGTCCATCAGGTAGAAGATCCCCGTCTGAGCGGAGACGACCGGCGCCAATTCGGAAAGGATCAACTTTCCTACCGTAAGGAGATCCTTCTGCCCCTGCAGCATTCGGGTAAACTTCGCGAGGTTCGTCTTGAGCCAGTCCTGCTCTTGGTTGCGCGAGGTGGTATCGCGCAAATTGCGGATCATTTCGTTGATGTTGTCTTTAACGAAAGCGACCTCCCCGCGGGCGGAGACCTGAATGCTTTGCGTCAGGTCGCCCTTCGTCACGGCGGTCGCCACGTCCGCGATCGCGCGGAGCTGTGTGGTCAGATTCGCGGCGAGCTGGTTCACGTTGTCGGTGAGATCCAGCCAAGTACCCGAGGCACCCGGCACGTGGGCCTGGCCTCCTAGCTGGCCCTCCACACCCACCTCGCGCGCCACTCCCGTGACCTGCTCGGCGAAGGTCGCCAGCGTGCTCGTCATGCTGTTGATGGTGTCGGCAAGCTCGGCCACCTCGCCTTTCGCCTCGACCATCAGTTTCTGATTGAGGTCTCCCTTCGCAACCGCGGTCACGACCTTCGCGATGCCGCGGACCTGGTTAGTAAGGTTGCCGGCCATCGAGTTCACCGAATCGGTGAGATCCTTCCACGTGCCGCCGACACCCTTCACTTCCGCCTGCCCGCCGAGCTTCCCTTCGGTGCCCACTTCGCGCGCCACGCGCGTCACTTCCGAAGCGAACGAGTTGAGCTGATCCACCATCGTGTTGACCGTATTCTTCAGCTCGAGGATCTCGCCTTTGACATCGACTGTGATTTTCCGGGAAAGGTCGCCATTCGCCACCGCTGTCGTCACCGCCGCGATGTTACGCACCTGGGTGGTAAGGTTGGACGCCATGAAATTCACCGAGTCGGTGAGATCCTTCCAAGTGCCCGAAACACCCTCCACGCGGGCCTGCCCGCCCAGTGCTCCTTCCGAACCTACCTCGCGGGCCACGCGCGTCACTTCCGAAGCAAAGGACCGGAGCTGGTCCACCATGGTATTGATGGTATCCTTGAGCTCCAGAATCTCGCCGCGCACATCCACCGTGATCTTCTTGGACAGATTGCCGGCCGCGACCGCCTTTGTAACGTCCGCGATATTCCGCACCTGATTCGTGAGATTTCCGGCCATGAAGTTCACCGAGTCGGTGAGGTCCTTCCAAGTGCCGGCGACGCCTTTCACATCCGCTTGGCCGCCCAAGGCTCCTTCCGAGCCCACTTCGCGCGCCACCCGCGTTACTTCCGCCGCAAAGGAGCCGAGCTGATCCACCATCGTGTTGATCGTGTTTTTCAGCTCCAGAATCTCACCTTTAACATCCACCGTGATCTTCTTCGAGAGATCCCCCCGGGCCACCGCCGTGGTCACGTCGGCGATGTTGCGCACTTGGTTGGTGAGATTACCCGCCATGAAGTTCACCGAATCGGTCAGATCCTTCCAGGTGCCGGCAACGCCTTTCACATCCGCTTGGCCGCCGAGTTTCCCCTCCGTGCCTACCTCGCGGGCCACACGGGTCACCTCCGAAGCGAATGAATTCAACTGGTCCACCATCGTGTTGACCGTGTCCTTGAGCTGAAGGATTTCTCCCCGCACCGCGACCGTGACCTTCTTGGAAAGGTCGCCGTTGGCAACCGCGGTCGTCACGTCGGCGATATTGCGCACCTGGTCGGTCAGATTGCCCGCCATCGAGTTCACCGAATCGGTAAGGTCCTTCCAGGTACCGGCCACGCCTTTCACATCGGCTTGGCCGCCCAGCTTGCCCTCGGTGCCCACTTCACGGGCAACGCGCGTCACTTCCGAGGCGAAAGACCCGAGTTGGTCCACCATCGTATTGATGGTGTTCTTCAACTCCAAGATCTCGCCTTTGACGTCCACCGTGATCTTCTTGGAAAGATCGCCGTTCGCCACAGCGGTGGTCACCTCGGCAATGTTGCGGACCTGGTTGGTCAAGTTGCCCGCCATCGAGTTCACCGAGTCGGTGAGATCCTTCCATGTGCCCGCCACGCCGCGCACTTCGGCCTGACCGCCGAGCTTTCCTTCCGTGCCCACCTCGCGGGCCACCCGGGTGACCTGATCGGCGAAGGAGCTGAGCTGATCCACCATCGTATTGATGGTGTTTTTCATCTCGAGGATCTCGCCCTTCACGTCCACCGTGATCTTGCGGGAAAGATCGCCGTTCGCGATTGCTGTCGTCACGTCGGCGATGTTGCGCACCTGGTCGGTCAGGTTGCCCGCCATCATGTTGACATTGTCGGTGAGATCCTTCCAGGTGCCCGCCACCCCCGTGACTTCAGCCTGGCCTCCGAGCTTCCCGTCGGTGCCTACCTCGCGCGCCACGCGCGTCACTTCTGAAGCGAACGAACGGAGCTGGCCCACCATCGTGTTGATCGTGGCTTTCAGCTCCAGGATCTCCCCTTTGACGTCCACCGTAATGGTCTTCGAAAGGTCTCCGTTAGCCACCGCGGTCGTCACCTCGGCAATATTGCGCACTTGGGCCGTGAGGTTACCGGCCATCGAGTTCACCGAATCGGTGAGGTCCTTCCACGTGCCCGCCACGCCGGACACTTTGGCTTGGCCACCCAGCTTACCTTCGGTACCCACCTCGCGGGCCACGCGCGTCACTTCCGAGGCAAAGGAACCGAGCTGGTCCACCATCGTGTTAATGGTGTTCTTGAGTTCCAGGATCTCGCCCTTCACATCGACCGTGATCTTCTTGGAGAGGTCGCCGTTCGCAACCGCCGTCGTCACCGCCGCGATATTGCGGACCTGCGAGGTCAGGTTTCCCGCCATCGAATTGACCGAATCGGTAAGATCCTTCCAAGTCCCGGAGACCCCTTCCACACGGGCCTGTCCGCCAAGTGCTCCCTCCGTGCCTACCTCCCGAGCCACGCGGGTCACTTCCGAGGCGAAGGAGCGGAGTTGGCCCACCATCGTGTTCACGGTGTCCTTGAGTTCCAAAAACTCCCCTTTGACATCGACGGTGATTTTCTTGGTCAAGTCACCGTTGGCCACCGCGGTGGTGACGGTGGCGATATTGCGGACCTGGGCGGTCAGGTTCCCCGCCATTAGGTTCACGTTGTCGGTAAGGTCCTTCCATGTCCCTGCCACGCCCTTCACCTTTGCCTGCCCGCCGAGCTTTCCTTCCGTGCCCACCTCCCTCGCCACGCGGGTCACTTCCGAGGCGAATCCGCCCAACTGCTCCACCATCGTGTTCACCGTACGAGCCGTCCGCAGGAACTCCCCCCTTAGCGGCCGACCGTCAATCTCCACGGCAATCGTCTGGGATAGGTCGCCCTTTGCCACCGCTCCGATCACGCGGGCCATCTCGCTGGTCGGCTGGACCAGATTCTCTACCAAGCTGTTCACCGACCCGATCGCCTCGACCCATGAACCCTGCATCTCTCCGAGGGAAGCGCGCTGGTTAATGCGTCCCTCCACGCCCACGACCTCGCCGATACGTGCGAGCTCCCCGGCCAGTTCCTGATTGCGGCGGATTACATCATTGAAGGTATCGGCCACTTTTCCCGCGATCCCGGTCCACGTCTCCGGCAAGCGGGCGGAGAAGTCGCCTCGCTTGAAGGCGGAGAGGCCCGCAAGCAACTCTTCTAAGATCGAATCTTCGTGAATATATTTTACCGCGATGTTTCCGTCATTGTTCCGGGAGTTGTTTTCCGTCGGCGGCGGAGAGGTTCGGCTTCGCTTCATTGCGGGGAGGCGGTTTGGGAGCGGGTCGTGTGGAACCAGCCCATTCGCAAGATGCATTCCAACGCAGCGACTTGGGAAACCGCCTTTACGGATGCGACTTTTCCGTGCCCGGCCCACCTCGTCCCTTCATAGGGCCAGTGCGAAATGCACTGCATCAGGGCAGAATGCACCACCACTTCCCCGCCCTTTGAAGAGATTGGGGGCTTTTTCTTGCACAGGTTGGTCGCAGCGTGAGAACTAGCGTTTCGTGAACCAACCTAATGAGTCCGGCGAAAGTTTGCCTTCCTGCACCGTCATCCTGAGGGCGGCCGTTCACGACATGCGCACACCGCTATCATCGATGCTTACGAGTCTGGAGATCCTGAGGCAATTGTCCCAAGGGTCTGCCCCGGCCATCAAATGTATCGAGTTGCTCGAGCGGCAGGTGATGACCCTTTCGGAGCAACTCGACTGCTTGTTGCGGGATCCCGCTTCGTTCGTGCGCCAATCCTAGCGCCCTCCTGAGCAACCGGGAGGCGCAAGCTTTGGACGCCGACCCGAAGAGAACTTCGTGGCCGCTAGAGAATAAAGCGCGGGAACCAAGTGTGATCTGGCATGCCGGTTTCCCGGTAACATCTGTCTCCCCAATCCGGATATTAGCTGGCTACTCTGCGAATGTCGGCTCGTTGGAAGGGAGCATCGTTTTCGAAGGCACCTATACGGTGGAGTTTGCGGACCCTGCGCGGCCGACGCC
>CAMPGU010000043.1 GCA_946885645.1 uncultured Haloferula sp. | reverse complement strand
CGAGAGCCTGCCGATGGCGGCCAAGCTGTGGGGGTACGCGCAGGACTGGACGGTCCCCAACGGCTCCCGGCCGGGCCGGGCCGCGGGGTGGAGCTTCGCGGCTTTTCCATGAGAGGCGATGAACCAGAAACTGCGGGAATCTACGGCGACGCAAAATGCGGCTTGAGGTGCCACCTCCTTTCCATACCAATCCCTACCGATACCAAAAAGCGGTAGGTCCATTTCTCCCCAAACCAGAGGTTTCGCGCTGCGGATGACCGTCATCCGGAAACCCCTAAGAGCCAGTCGCCGGAGGGTCGAGAATAGGATTTCCGGAAAAATTTGCTGCGGATCGGCGAAAAATGTCGCATTGAAGGCCCGCTTTTGGTTTACTTTTCTTAAACGTAACAATGGCTAAACGCCCTAAAAGCCATCATCTCGGTACCATCGAGTATATCGGACCTCGCCCGCAGCCTAAAAAGGCGCAGCGAAGGCCAAATTTCCTCGGCGGGTGGGTAGTTCTCCTGATCGCGGCTGCCGCTGCCTGGCACTTCGGGAAGCCTTTGATTCCCTTGCTTCAAGCCCAGCAGGCGGTGGCTTCCGTGGAGAGTGCCGATATCCTGATCAACCAGCTCGCCGGTTCGGCCGACTTCGGTGAGCGACTTGCCGCCGCCGCCCTGCAGCGCTCCAAGGTGCCAAGCGTTTACGACAATTCCTATTACCAGATCGCGTACCCGAACGGGGACGTGCCGCTCACGCCCGACGGCAAATGGAAAGGCAAGGCGGAGGATCTGCTGATCCGCAGCTATCGCTACTTGGGCATTGATCTTCAGCAACTTGTCCATGAGGACATGAGCAAGAGTTTTTCGTCCTACCCGCAGCTCTGGTCGTCCCGGGCTCCGGACCCGAATATCGACCACCGGCGCGTGCAAAATCTCCAGCGCTTCTTCACCCACGCGGGAGCTGAAATGAAGGTCACCCGTGAAGTTTCCGACTATAAGCCCGGCGACGTGGTGGTTTGGATGCTTGCCAATGGCGACCTTCATACCGGTGTCGTCGTTCCCGGCCCCGGCACCCGCGGCGGGGAAGCTTGGGTGGTGCATGATATGGGCTCGGGCCCGAAGTGGGAGGACATCCTCACCAATTTCCAGATCCAGGGCCACTACCGCTACACCGGCCCCGCCCCCGAGGTCGTGATTCGCTGAGGGAGGCGCAGGTCGCAATCCCGATGAGCGGTCCCTCCCGCTTTCTCCTCCGCTGGTTTCCGCCGCCCTTGCGCGGTGCGTGGAAGCCTCCGGGATGTCGCAAGCGCTTCCGGATTTTTCTTCTAATGGGTCAGTCGAATATGGCCGGCTACGGCTGTGTCCGTTCCGACGACCCTTGGCAACCCGGCGATTTTGATCCCCTGCCAGGGGTGGTTGTGCTTGGCGGCCAATGTACCCTCCAATCCGCGCTACCGCGCGGGCGGACCCGGTGGAGAGCAGCCGCACACCCGCTTCACCTGAATCAGCGCAGTGCCTCTTTCGGCCTCGGGCTCCCCTTTGCCGCCCGCCTCAGGGAGGAAATGCCGGATTCAATGATCGGCCTTGTTCCTTGTGCTTGGGGCGGCGCCCCCATCGATCTCCTCGGTCCGGGCTCTCCGCTCTACCGGAATGCCGTCCACCGCGCCCGTCTCGCAGCAAAGTCGGGCGTGCTCTCCGGCGTCCTCTGGCACCAAGGAGAGACGGACGCCGAGAGCGACACCACCGCGCCTGCCCACGCTGGAAAGCTTTCCTCCCTTATCAGGCAACTTAGGACCGACCTTGCCGCCCCTGAACTTCCTTTCCTCATAGGCGATCTCGCTGGCTTCGGGGACGAACGCAGGAAAGCGACCGGCATCGCCCGCAGGGAAACCGTCCGCCGGGGTCTCTGCCGGGTAGCGGCAGAGGATGCGCACGCCGCGCTCGTCGAAAGCACCGGACTGGGTGGAATCGATCTGGTCCATTTCGGCCGGGAGGCTCTGATCGAATTCGGCCGCCGCTATGCAACCGTTTTCCTCTCCCGTTGGAAGTCGGGTTGAGGGAACCGTGGCTCCTACTCCGACAGCTCTACCCTCACCCGTGCGAATCGAGCCGGACCATCCGACGGCCAGGAAATGATCCGCTTCACAAACCCCGGGACCTCGGGAATAAAGGGCTCGGTGGCGGAGACGGCACCCGCGGGAAGCGTGGTGGCACCGGCAAGCCCCGCCAGGTCTGTCGCCGTCTCGATTTGATACGAGAGGCCGCGGCCGACGGCATCGCTCCGCTCCGGGTAGCTCAATGCGACGTTGCCCGCCTGATGCTCGAGAACAGGGCGCAGGGAATCCCCTGAGGGGAGCGTCATTCCGCCGGACAAGGCATCCCCGCCGAAGGCATATTCCAGCAGATTGATCAGGCCGTCGTCATCCGGATCGTCGCTCTGCGCAGGTTCCGGAAGACCCAGCGACCAAGCGGCGTAGCTCGGGCCTAGAGCGAAGGTGGGCTGAAAGTTCGTGGCGGTGGCGGTGTCCGATTGAATTGAAGCATCCACCGTCAGCGCGGCGACGTTCGGCAGGGTGACCCATGTCGCCACCACATCGATATCCTCCGCAGCCGCCATGGTCGCCTTGCGAATCGACCAAGAGCCCGGGCCGGTTGATTCCACCACCCATCCCGGCGCATTGACCGCCGACGGGGCTTGGCCCGCGGGGAAGGCGATGACAAGTTCTGCGTTGCCGGTGAGCGCTCCGCCGCTGTTTGCGAACGTGAAAGTCACGCTTCCGGGGTTCACCCTGCGCAAGGTCCCCGGTTCGGAGACAGTGGAGAGGGAAAGCGTCGTAGGGGTGTAGTATGCCGGACGCATCCGGTACCCTAGCGGTGCCATCTGAACGTCAAGCTTGGCAACGTAATGGGGAATGAAGGTGTCGTAGTTTTCGATGATGTTCCCGTTCTCCTCAACCAGGCTATGGGAGCCTACCAAAACAGGAAGCCCGTTCACACTTGAAAAGGAAGTGGCACCAGAGTCTCCCGGGAGCAGGCGACAATCGTTGGCGACTCCGATCTGGGTATTGTAGTCGAAGCGATACAGCTTGGTGACGCCTTGGGATTCAGGACCATCCAAGTCCACATTGGTGAAGCCCGCAATTGTCCCTTGTCCGGCTTGGGGCCCCGTGCCTACAGAATTAAACCCGAACACCATGAGGTTCATTAGAAGGTAGTCGGATTCATGTGGCAAATTCAGATAGCTGAAAGGCTTTATGGTGGTGGGGACAGGTGTTCCAAGAGTAGCCGCTGTTAGATCGCTGTCGCCGGAAGCGTCGCTAGTGATCGCCGTCTTAGCGATAACTACACTCTCAAAAAGCACTCCATTCGAGTCGACATATCGGATTAGTTCTCCTTGGTTGAGTTCGTGATGCGTCGCCCAAACAAAATGACGCGGTGACACCAACGCGCAGTATTTATGCGCTCCCAACGCAAACCATCCCAGACCAGTAAATTTCGTCGCGTCGTAAAGGAAGGTGGGGTTCATCACCGGTGCCCCGGGAAAGGCTGTAAAGCGGTTGTGAACCGCCGGATCATGCGCCCGTATATGGAGGGCGGTTGCAGGTAAAGTGATGGCTGCCAGTATAAGAAAGAGCAGGGGATGATTCACACGGGGGGACGCTAGCCGCACCTTTCTTCCGGTGCCAGCAATCTGTTGCACGCATCTGCCCGTTACCGGGATTCGAATTTCAGGAGCTTTCCGTGCAGGTGCCGCGCTTGCCGCAGCTAGGCCAGACCGCTACTGGAGGGAAATGAGTTTACGGACGCGCGACTTTCATTATGAGCTCCCGGAGGAGTTGATTGCCTCCCGGCCGCTGGAGGAACGTTCCGCCTCGCGGATGATGGTGGTCAACCGGGACTCCGGCGAGATCGAGCATCGGATGTTCCGCGATTTGCCCGGCTATCTGGGCCCCGGCGACCTGCTGGTTTTGAATGATACCAAGGTAATTCCCGCCCGTGTGCTTTCCGACGACGGCAAGATCGAGTTGTTGTGTTTGAACCGGCTTTCCCCGACCGAGTGGCGCTGTCTGGTAAGGCCGGGGAGAAAAATGCGCGCCGGCAGATCGGTGACCGTCGGGGGCATCGCGGGAACCGTGGCGGAGGTGTTTGACAACGGGGACCGCATGATCCGCTGGGCGGCCCCGATGGATCTGGACCGGCACGGCCACCTCGCGCTGCCGCACTACATGAAGCGCGAAGACGAAATGTCCGACCGTGACCGCTACCAAACCGTTTTCGCCCGCGAGGAAGGAGCTATCGCGGCACCCACCGCGGGCCTGCATTTCACCCCCGGGATGTTGGCAACCCTGCCGCACGAATTCCTGACGCTGCATGTAGGTGTCGGGACCTTCCGGCCGGTGCAGGTGGAGAAGCCCGAAGAACATGAGATGCACTCGGAGCGCTATCTGCTGCGCGAGGCCGTGGCACGGCGGGTGAATGAGGCAGAGAGAGTGGTCGCCGTGGGAACGACTGTCACCCGGGTGTTGGAGCATCTCGGGAAACGCGCGGAAGCAGGGCAGCGCCTGACGGAAGCCGCACAAGAGGGAGAAACCGATATTTTCATCTACCCCCCCTACCGCTTCCGGGTGGCAGGCGGTTTGCTGACGAATTTCCATCTCCCTGAGAGTACGCTCATCATGCTCGTGAGCGCTTTCGCAGGGCGGGAGCTGGTGATGGAGGCGTATCGTGAAGCGGTACGAGAGCGATATCGGTTCTACAGCTACGGGGACTGCATGCTCCTTCTCTAGAGCGGGATTAAAGCCTCTTTTCACGCGATCACGTAATGAGCAGCGGCGTAAAATCGGACATGATGGCTCTGTAAGCAACGCCTTCCCCCCGAGCTGCGCTTTACGAATCCCCCCGAAAAATCGTCTCCTCGCGAGGCGAGATCCCCCACGGGAAACCCGCTGCCTTCGTTCCCCCAAACGGCGCCAGCGGGTTTTTCTTTTAGCGGAAGGAAGCCGGAACCGATCACCACGACATCGCGATAACCTCTTGCCAGGCGGCGGTACCGGTTGTTTGCTCCGCCTGCTGTCAGGGGCCGTGGAGGTTCGGCAGGCGAATCCCGCCAGGCCTTGATCGGAGCAACGGTAGTTTGTCCGTGCTTGCCGCGGTACCCTGGCAGCACTTTTTCCCGGAGCTGTGCGGGGTAAGCCGCCGCACACCGGGGGCTTCAGTCGAAATCCAGGTAGATCTCCGTTCGCCGGTTGGCTCTGCGGCCCTCCGGGTTATCGCCGCCGGCCTCCGTGAAGTTGGGCCTGCGCGGTTGAGATTGGCCCCGGGCGACGGTGATGATCTGGTCTTCGCGGACGCCTGTTTTCACCAGGAAGTTCTTCACGATCTCGGCGCGCCGCTGGGAAAGCTGCTCGTTGTACTCCTCGGTGCCGAGGGCGTCCGTGTGACCGGAAATCGTCAGTTGCTTTTCCGCATCCGTTTTAAGGATCTGCGCCACGATTTCGAGCTGGCGCTCGGTGCGGGGGGCGAGAACGTCCTCATCGAACCCGAAATACAGGACCAGGGTGTCTCCTCCCTTCGGGTTCTTCACCAGCGGGGAATAATAGACGTCGCCCCCTGCCACTCGGCGTGCGTAGTCGGCGAGGAGTTCGTCCAGATTCACGTCCGAAACCCTCCAATGCCCGCCGTCCCGGGGCTGGCGGAGTACCAGCGAAAACTCGGCGGCATCGGTGCCGTCGGAGGTCACGACGCGGGCTAGATAGCCGGCGGTGTCCGGTCGCTGGAACATCGCCCGCAAGGGCTTCTCCGGCCGCAGTCGATAGTTGCCCTCTTCAAAGAGGATGCACAGGCCCGCGATCTTCGCGTCCGAGACGCCCGCGGTTTCCACGAAGCCCTTCGCCAGCTCGAATTCCTGGCGCAGGGTCGCCTGGAGGAAGGCATCGGCAATGCCCAGTGAATCGACCAGCACTGCCTTCGGCACGGGCTCCCCGGGACCCGGCGGGAGGGTCAGCGATTGTACCGACCACTTTCCGGCATCCTTTTTCAGGTCGAAGAAAATGCGGTCCCTGCCGGTTTCCGCACCATCGAGCCACAGTGCCCAGCGGGCGCGGCTGTTCAATTCCAGCTCGCCCACCTCCTGCACGGCGTCAGGACGGCGGAGCTTGACCCGGCGGCCGGCGGCCATTCCGGCGAGCCGTTTGCGCGTCGTCTCGTCCAGTGCGTCGCGCCCGATAAGCTTGCCCAGCGTTTCGAAATCCGCCGCTTCCAAGGCAGTCCCGATCTTCGCCAGCAGCTCGGCCGGATTGATCTCGGCGACCCCCACGCCCGCGTTTGCCAGCGCTGCCTCGGGATCCTGCGGTCCGTCCACCACGGATTCCTCACGTGTCGCGGGAATCGGCTCGGGTGCCGCTTCCGGCGCGGACTCCTCCATGGCGCTCCCCGCGAGAGGCGGAGGCGCGGGCGGAGGCGCGGATTGCTTCGAACGATTGACGTAAAGGAGCGCCACACCTCCTGCCAAGGCGACGGCACCGGCGAGGAAGGCCAAGGGAAAGCGGGAATCGGTCATGGCGGGAAGGATGAGTCGCACGCTCCGGTTGAAAGGGCGCGGGCAAGGCTACGGATGCCCTTTGAACGTTGCAGGGGCAACCGCTTTATCCTGAAAGCGCGGGAGAAAGCCGATTCGCGCAGCCAACCTTATTTGTCCTTCTCTTCCTTCCGGGGAAGGACGGGGAGATCCGTACGCATATAAATCCCGTCACGGAAGAACTGCACGCTGGCGGCCTGCACCGCCGCGGTGGAGGAAAGGTAAAGATAGAATTCGGGGGTATTCGTCACCCGGGTTTGGTTTACCCCCACGATCAGATCACCCGCCTCAAGCCGGCCGGAAGCCAAGCTACCCGCCCGCACGTTTGCGACGACCACGCCGGTGAGGCCGCGATAGCGCTCTTCCGTGGTCAGATCCCGGGCTTCCACGCCGATAGCCGTGAGCACTTCGGAGGGATCCCGCGTTTTGCCCTGGCTCACGGAAGCCATTTCGGGCTGGCTTTCGGCAATCGTTGCCTCGAGCGAGATTTCCGCTCCATCCCTGCGGACGAGAATCGGGACGGCACGGCCTACACGGGTGCGCTGGACGAGGGTGATCAGTTGGCTCACGGAGCGGATCGGCTCCCCGTCGTAGGCGAGGACAATATCGCCCTCCTTCAGGCCGGCGGCTTCCGCGGGACCGCCGGGCGCGATGTAGCCGACGATGACGCCGTTGCGCGTCTCCCCCATCCGCAGGCCCAGATAGCCGCGAATCGGGCGCCCGCGCTCCAGAATCGCGAACAGCGTGTCTTTCACGTCATTGGAGGGAATGGAGAAGCCGACCCCTTGGAAGCCGGGATTGAGGCGATCCGGCGTATAGATTGCTGAATTGATACCGATGATCTCCCCCTGCAGGCTCACGAGCGGACCGCCGGAATTACCCGGGTTGATCGCGGCATCGGTTTGGAAGAGGTCGCGCTGCGTGTCCGAGAGCGAGCGTTCGACTGCGGAAATAATGCCTTGGGTAATCGTCTCCCCGAGGCCGAAGGGGTTCCCGATGGCGAACACGATCTGGCCTTGGCGCACCTGGGATGAGTCCCCGAACTTCAGAGGCCGGAACTCCACCCCCTCCGCTTCGATTTTCAATACCGCGATGTCGAGCTGGGGATCCTGGCCGATGAGAGTCGCGGGATAGACCTTTTTGTCGTAGAGCGTGATCTGGATCTGCTTTTGGCCGGAGATCACGTGCTGGTTGGTCACCACATGGCCTTCCTTGCTGACGATCACGCCGGATCCCTGGCCTTGGGTGGGGACGGAGCGGATCCGCTGGCGGCCGAAGCGGTCGGGGAAGAGCTCGCTGCGGACCCCGGCGGTATCGATGCTCACGACGGAAGGCACCACGGCCTCGGTCAGCTTCGAATATTCAGCGTCGAGGCGGGCGAGAAGTTCGACATCGCCCAGATCGAGCGGCGGGCGGTCCGGCAGGGTGAAGCGTTCCGGGCGGTAGCCGGGGCCGGACGCACCGCCCCCACGGGCGAAAAGACCGGCAATCCCTTCGGAGCCGTTTCGGATCAGATATACGGCCGCGAAAGCAACCGCGAACACGGTCGCCAGTGCCAACAAGCGTCGGATGCCTTGTTGCATGGGATGGGTAGCAAGGGGAAGACTGCGCGTGAAAGAGGACGCGGGAAAGGCCGCATGGCAAGGAAATCCTCCGGGCGGGAGATTTGGGGAAAAGGGCTACTGCTGCCCCAGGGGCTTCGGAATCTTGAATTCCGCTCCGTCCCCGGCGGCTTCCGTGAGCTGGCGGAGGACGGCGAGATATTCCGACCAAGCGGCCTGGTGCGCGGCAGTTTGTTTCAAGCGCAGCTCCGAGGGGTAGTCGGGGTCCTGCTTGTCGAGCATCCGCGCCAGCGTGCGCACGCCGTCCGCCACCGCGACGGCCGATTTGTGAAGATCGCGGTCGCGGATCTCGATGACGCTGAAAAGCTCGTCGAGCTTCTTCCGGCTTTCTTCATGGATCTCGTCCAACCGCTGGGTCAGGAGATCGGCGGTGGAGCTTTCCCTGAGGTAAAGGATCGGCTGGAGCGCGTTGCGGATCTCGCGGGCGAGAATCGCGCGCTGGAGGAAACGCGGGCGGCTGCCGGAGCCTTGCTGGGCGAGCAGCCGGGCGGAAGCGTGCTGCGGCATCGATGCGGCGAGCTTGTTCAGCCGTGCCTGGGTGGAAGGGTGAGCCAGAAAAGGCCCGAGCGCCTTCCCTTGCCCGGCCTTTCGGATCTCATCGTAGGCGGAAAGGGCTTCGGCAAAGAGGGGCTTGGACGTGGCGGAGGCCAGATCACACAATTCGTCCGCCGTACCAGCCAGCAGCACCTCGTTATCCATGAAAAACGACGCATCGTCGAGAACCAGGAGCGCCGGGAGAAGCTCCTGGGCTTTTGCCGGGAGAATGATCCTCCTGCCTTCCGCCGAGGCTGAAAGGTGGCGCAAGGTGCTCCAGAATCCCGGCGGCAACTCCAGCTTGCCCTCTTCTCCCACCACGGCGAAAGCCACTGCCGAGGTCGTTTGTCCGGTGATCGCGGCGTCGAGCAGAATGACCGCCGTGCCGGACAATACCGTGCCGTTCCGTTCGGCATCGTAGGAACCTGCGCCCTTCCAGGTGAAACTGGCGACGAGCCCGCCCTGGAGGTTGTCATGCCGGCGGGCGATAGCAGCAGCCACATCCCGCGACGCGGCAGCCAATGCGCCTGGCTTTTCAAGGCCCCAGCGAATCTCGATTTTGCCGCTTTCCGAGCCGGATGAAACCTTTGCAGCGACCGGAACCAGGTTTAGGACCGCTTTCTTCGATTCCACGTCCACGGACCACAGGGGAGCCGGAGTCGAGCTCTCCGCCAGCATCACGGCAGGAGGTGCATCTTCTTCCTCTTCCATCGGTTCAGGTTCGGGCTCCGGCGGCGCTTCCTTTTTCCGGAAAGCGGACTCCGGGGCTACCCAATCCTTCCAGGCACCTTGTTCGCCTTTTTCCCGATAGGCCTTGGCTTTCGGGTGATCCGGATCGGCGAGCACGAGAACATCCGCAAGGCAGGCCGCAAGCGCCTGCCCGTGGGGACCCGCCTCCGGCATTTCCAGCCAGGCAAGGATCTGCCACGCCCGGCTGCGGCTGCGCTGGAGCTCCTTTTCATCCGCGGGCACCGGCCGGTCACCGGCTTTCATTTTCTCGATAAGGTCGCGCGCCTGCCGGTTCGCGGGATCGAGCGCCAGCGCCAGCGCGGTCATCTGGGCGGCGGCGCGGAGGCCTGAGGCGTCCTCGGGCAGGCGCGCCCGGGTCAGCACGGTGACTTGGCGCGAAAGGGCGCCGATGGTATCCACATCCACCGGCAGCTTGTCCCGGCGGAAAGGTACCGGACCCTCCGCGGGCGCCACGAAGTCCGCCCGAACCACCGCCAAGGACGCCACCAGGGCGAAAACCAGCCATCTCATCCGCGTCATCCTAGCGTCCGGATACGTGGTTTCGCGAGCTGGAATTTCCAGCCTCTTTGAGGATTGGAAGATCGGCTTTGGATGATTCTCTTCTCCCATGCCGCTGCCCGCCGATCTCCACCTCACCACCCGCGAGGAAGTGATGTTTTTCGATACCGATATCGGCGGCGTGGTCCACAACCTGGCCTACCTGCGCATGATCGAAACTTGCCGGACGAAGCTGGCGGGAAAGATGGGCATGGATCTCCGGTCCATGGCGGAAACGAAGGTGTACCCGGTGGTGGTGCGCACGGAGATCGACTACAAGCGCCCCGCCACCCTCGGTGACACCCTGCTGATCCGCGGCACCCTGGACGAGATGCAGCGGGCGAGATTCTGGTGTGCTTTCGAGATCCGGCGGGAAGGCGACGACGCGCTGCTGATCACCTGCCGCCAAGCCTTGGCACTGGTCCAAATGCCCTCGGGCAGACCGCTGCGGATGCCGAAGGAGTGGCTGGAGTAGTCCCGGAGCACGGGATTCCCCCCGCTCAGGAAAGCTTGGCTTTCGCGGCTGCCTCCAATTCCGCCAGCTTGTCGCGATACGGTGCCGCCCCTCGGGCTTGGTCCGGCTTGCCACCACCCTTGCCACCGGCAATTGCCGCCAGGTCGCGCAGCAGGTCGCCTGCCTTGTGCCCGGCGGCTTGGGCGGCATCTCCGCAATAGGCCCCGAGGTGGAGCTTCTCCCCGTCGTCCACGATGAGGAAGCCCCCACCCGTGAACTGCTGCTTCTTCAGCCCGTTCAGGAGTTCCTGGAGCAGCGAGGAGTCGGCTTCGAAGGTGGCGATAATGGGTCCTCCAGCGGCGATGAGTTCCGCGAGGGCGGCATCGGCCTGTTTGGCGGCAGCCCCGGCTTGGAGCTTCTTGAAACGTTTCTCGGCCTCGATGGCGGCTTCCTTCGTCGCTTCCAGCGCTTCACGGCCCACGCGGAAAGCATCGTTGATCGCGCGGATGTCGGCAGCGGCGTAGTAGGAATCGACGTCCGGCAGCGGCGCGCTGGCACCGGGCACGCCGGCTTCCCCCAGCGCGGCGAGCTTTTCGTTGGCGATGTGAAGCTTCGCCTCGGCGGCCTTCGTGTCGGCTTCGAGCTGCGCGGCCGTTTCGCGGAGATAGGCGAGCGTGCTTTCGCCGCAAACGGCTTCGATACGACGGACGCCGGACGCGATGGCCCCCTCGCTCTTGATCTTGAAGAGGCCGATCTCGCCGGTATTGCGGACATGCGTACCGCCGCAAAGCTCCATCGAGTAGCCGGTGAGATCCCCGCGGCCGCCGCCGATCTGAACGACGCGGACGAGATCGCCGTATTTGTCGCCGAAGAATTGCATGATGTCCGGCCGACCCTTGATCGAGGCATGCGGGACCTCCTTCCAGGACACCGGATCGTTCTCCGCGATGCAGGCGTTCACCTTCTCTTCCATCGCCGCGATCTGGTCGGGCGTGACGGCGGCGCTGTTGAAGTCGAAGCGCAGGCGGCTCTCATCGACCGAAGAACCCTGCTGCGCGGCGTCCTTCGAGACGACCTCGTGGAGTGCCCAGTGGAGCAGGTGGGTGGCCGTGTGGTGGGCCTCGATGGGGCGGCGGCGGACTGTGTCGAGCTTCAGCGTTACCTTGTCCCCGGGCTCCACCGGAGCGGAGCCGTCGATGATATGGGCGCGGGCCTTGCCGACCTGCTGGACTCCGGTGACGGGGTACTCGGTGCCGTTGACCACGAGAGTTCCCGTGTCTCCGGACTGACCGCCCATTTCGGCGTAGAAGGGAGTGTAGTCCGTGATGACGAAGAGAGCGTCTTCCTGCGGGTGGACTTCGAGGACGGTAGCTTCGGTTTGGTCGGCGTCGAAGCCGGTGAAGGCGGTGACGGCTTCCGTGGAGATATCGAGGGCGCGGACGACGGTGGATTTCTGGGCGGCACGGGCGCGCTCGCGCTGCTGCTCCATGAGTTCTTCAAAGCGGCCGGTGTCCACCTGCAAGCCGCGCTCGGCGCAAAGCAGCTCCGTGAGATCGACCGGAAAGCCGTAGGTGTCGTAGAGCTCGAAGGCATCATCACCGGAGAGGGTCACAGCTTTGGAAGTATGCCCCTTCCAAACAGCGGCAGAACCCGCTTCAATCAGGCTGCCAGTTTGATTGTAGACTCCCCACTGAGCTTCCGCGCTCGGCGGATCGAACATATTAGAAAAGGCGAGCCCTCCTTGGCGAAGAGTGTCATTGATGCCCCTTAGTGCGTGGCCTTCGAAAATCTTGAGCCCGCGATCCAGCGTCTGATTGAAGCTCGCTTCCTCCTGCTCCAGCGTCGTGCGGATCGTGTCCTGGCGGTTCTTCAGCTCCGGGAAAACCTCGCCCATCTCCGCCACCAGCGTCTCCACCAGCGCGCCGAAGAAGGGCTTGTCGCCGGAGAAGCCGAGCTGGCGGCCGTAGCGGACGGCGCGGCGCAGGATGCGGCGGAGGACGTAGTTCCGGCCGTTGTTCCCGGGCATGATGCCATCGGCGATGGAAAAGGACAGCGTGCGCAGGTGATCCGCGATCACTCGGAAGGCGATGGCGTCCTTCATCTCCTCCGTGAAAGCGGAGCGGTCGGCACCAAGCTCCGGGTAGATATTCACGTAGGTCTTGCCGCTCAGTTCCTCGATCTTGCGGAAGATCGGCTGGAAGACATCGGTGGCGTAGTTGCTGGGCTTCTGCGAGAAGTCGGTGAAGCCCTTCGTGTTCTGGATGATCGAGCAGGCGCGCTCGAAGCCCATGCCGGTGTCGATGTGCTTCGAGGGCAACTCGCGGAAGGAGCCATCAGCCTCCGCGTTGTATTGGATGAAGACGAGATTCCAGATCTCGATGCAGAGGTCGGAGTCGTTGTTCACCAGCAGACGGCCTTCCATCGGGTCGCCCGCGGGGGTGAGGTTCACGTGGAGTTCGGAGCAGGGGCCGCAGGGACCGGTCTCGCCCATCATCCAGAAGTTATCCTTCACGTTGCCGTTCACGATCTGGACGTCCGGGTCGCAGCCCTTCGAGCGGAAAAGCTCCGCCCAGATGTCCCAGGCTTCCTGATCGAATTCACCCGGGTCACCGGGCTTCGGCGCATAGACGGAAGCATGGAGACGGTGAGCAGGCAGGCCCCAGCGTTCGACCACGAGCTCCCAAGCCCACTGGATCGCTTCCTTCTTGAAATAGTTGCCGAAGGACCAGTTCCCCAGCATCTCGAAGAAGGTGTGGTGGTAGGTGTCGTAGCCGACATCCTCCAGGTCGTTGTGCTTGCCGCCGGCGCGGATGCACTTCTGCGTATCCGCCGCGCGAGGGGGATCGTAGGGAGCCTTTTCGACGCCGAGGAAGTAGGGGACGAAGGGGTTCATCCCGGCATTCGTGAACAGGAGGCCGGGCGATTGCGGCAGCAGGGAGGCGGAGGGCACGATGGTGTGCTGCTTCTCGCGGAAGAAATCGAGGAAGCTCTGGCGGATCTCGGCTGCGGTCATGGGTCGTTGAGGCGGAAAGGGCGGCGAAAGTGCGCGAAAGGCCGCGGCGAGTAAAGCCCGGGAAAGGGGTGGATCGCGGGCGTTTTGCCCGCTCGCGAAGGCCGCTCGCGATGCCGGGGCCCGCCCCGCGGTCGAGGCTGCCTCACTGCCGGATTTCCACGCGGTCGCCCAACTCAGTCAGCGTGAAAAGTTTCGTGGCATGGGCCGGCGGCACCCGGATACAACCGTGGGACGCGGGATAGCCGGGCACGTTTCCGGCGTGAAAGCCGAAATCCCCGCAGCTCAGCCGCTGGAAAAAGGGCATGCTCGCGTCGTAAATCGTCGAGGTCCAGGACCGGTACTTGTTGGTGATCGCAAAGGTGCCGGTGGGCGTCGGGAATTCCTTTCTGCCGGACGAAATCTTGGTGGTGAAAAGCTCCAGGCCGGAGGAATCGAAGAGCCAGGCCTGTTGGTCGGAGAGATCCACCAGGATGCGGCGCTGCTCCGCCTCAGGATCTTTCCCCAGCATCACTCTCATCATCTTCACATCCCCTTTCCGCGCCGCGATATTGATCGGCCACATCTTGTTGCGCCGCGTCCACACGTCCGTCTTCGCCCCGGCCGCCAGAAGCACGCGGGCGGTTTGCGCATTGCCGGAGTCGGCCGCCAGCATGAGCGGGGTGATGTTCGCGTCGTTGCGCAGCAGCCAGCGCATCGTGCCGCCGCGGACGCGGGCGAGGAAATCATTCGAGACCGGGGGCCGGATCGCCGCGTTCGGGTCGGCACCGCATTTCAGCAGCATGGCGGCCAGTTGCGCGTTCCCCAGCGTGACGGCGAGGTGCAGCGGCGTCTGGCCCTCCGCAGCGGCTTGATCCGGCGCTGCGCCGCGCTGGAGGAGCAGGGAAGCCGAGCGCGTGTCGTGATGCCGGATCGCCGTGCCGAGGGGCGTATCGAGAAAGGGTGCGGGCAGCGGCCTGGGGAGCCCGCAATGGGCGATGAGGAGACTCACCTGGTGGGACGCCCTCTTCCGGCAGGCTTGGTAAAAGAGCGCCTCGCCCTCCGCTCCGTAGGAAAGGAAGAGGTGGAGGAAATCGGACCGGTCGTCCGCCAGAGCGGCTTCTACCGGCCGGCGTCCGGCAGAGTCCCGCAGCTCCGGGGAGATCCCGAGGCCGAGCAGCAGGCGGCAGACCTCCAGATCGCGGGCCGTGTAGGCCTTCCACAAGGCGGCCGCCCACGAACCATCAGGAGGCCGCGCTCCCAATCCCACGAGCTGCTTGGCGAGAGACAAATGACCGGCATCCATTGCGGCCTGCAGGGGAACCTTGCCGCTGCGGTCCGGGAGATTCGGATCGGCACCCGCAAGGACCAGCGGGTGGACAAGATCGCGCCAGTCTCTCCGCAGCGCGGCCACGAGCGCGGATTCATTCACCGCGTTGACCGCCGCCGCATCCGCTCCCAGCTCCAGCAGCTCTGCGACAAGATCCTTCCGCCCCGCCTCGATCGCCACGTGCAGGAGCGGGTTTCCGGCAGCGTCTTTCTGGTGCGGGTCTGCCCCGCCCTCCATGAGACGGCGGACGAAGATCAGGCGGCCGTGCCGGATGGCCCACGGCAGCACGCGGTCGCCGTCCGGCGTCATCCCTTCCGGCGGGGCACCCCCGTCCAGCAAGCGCTGGGCCACCGCCGCCTCACCCCGGTGAACGGCTAGCGAAAGAGGTGTCACGTCTTCCGGGCTGGCGGCGGCGAGGTCCGCGCCCCCGTCGATCAACGACCAGATGATGGGGACCTCGCCTCGCCCGATGGCGATGTGCAGGGGGGTGTTTCCCGCGTCATCGCGCTGGCCGGTATAGACCTGTGCTTCCAATAGCAGCCGGGCGAGCTCCGCGTCCCCCGCCTGCACCGCCTGCAAAAGGGCAGCGCCGCTCGGCGGCACGCCCCGCTTCTCCAACTCGCGCATCGCTTCCTTCCGGGGATTCCGGCACGCGGGTACGGACAGCACCAGCAGGGCTGTCAGACCGATCCGGGCGACGATACGGAGCGGAGACACGGCAGGGCGGCACATATCACGGCCCGCCCCGCGGGACAAGTTCCATGCGCCAACAAAGCCGTGCCCCGGATCTTGCGCACGGCGTGCGGACCGGTGCAAAATGCGATATGGACGGGAAGGAGGGTCGGGCCGACGACGCGCAGGATCATGTGGAGTGGCCCTGGCTGCTGGGTTCCGCGACCCTATGCGGCGCGGCCACGCTGGCCGGGATCTTGCTCCAGCGCACCGGTGCGCCGCCGGAGGTGGCCCAAGGGCTCTATGCCACCGCCTACCTCGCGGGCGGCTGGGATGCTGCTTTGGACACCGTGGGCAAGCTCCGCCGGGGCCGGCTGGACATCCATTTCCTGATGCTGGCCGTGGCCGCCGGCGCGGCAGTGATCGGCGCCTGGTGGGAAGGGGCGGCACTGCTTTTCCTCTTTTCCCTCAGCGGGGCCTTGGAGGCCATGGCCATGGCCCGCACCGAGCGGGAGATCCGCAGCCTCTTCCGCGAAGCGCCGAAGCGGGCCCTGCTCGTCCTGCCGGACGGCTCCGCACGGGAAATCGCGGTCCCGGAACTGGAAAGCGGCATGAAAATCCGCATCCTGCCCGGGGAGCAATTCCCCGCCGACGGGCGCGTGACCGGCGGGGAAAGCGCCGCGGACGAATCCACCCTCACCGGTGAATCCGTGCCCGTGGAAAAATCCCCCGGCGACACCGTTTTCGGCGGTACCCTGAATACCTGGGGCGTGATCGAGGCGGAGGTGCTGCGGGAGCCCGGGGACAGCGCCCACGCGCGCATCATCCGTCTGATCCGGGAGGCCCAAGCGAGCAAGGCTCCCTCCCAACGCTTCACGGACCGCTTCGGCACCGGCTACACCGTCGGCATCCTCGGCCTGGCGCTGGGGATGTTCCTGTGGTGGCACCTCGCGCGGCGGATTCCCGCCTTCTTCACGGCGGACGGCGGCAGCTCCGCCTTCTACCGCGCGATGACCTTGCTCGTGGTTTGCTCCCCGTGCGCGCTGGTGATCTCCATTCCCAGTGCGATCCTCGCGGGCATCGCTGCGGGTGCCCGGCGCGGCATCCTCTTCCGCGGCGGGGTGGCGCTGGAAAACCTGGCCACCATCCGCCGCCTCGCCGTGGACAAGACCGGCACGCTCACGAAAGGCGAGCTGGAGCTACTTGCCTGCGAGGCCCAGCCGCCGGGCCGGGAGGATGAGCTGATCGCCGCCGCCGCCGCGCTATCGCGGAATTCCACCCATCCGCTCTCCCGGGCGATCGTGAAGGAGAGCCTGAAGCGCGGGCTGGCGGACGCAGGGGAAGTCTCGGATTTCGAGTCCCTCGCAGGCCAAGGGCTCCGGGCCATGATTGCCGGCGTGCCTGCGACCCAGGGACGGCGCTCGATGTTTGCGGGAGACGCCTGGCTCTCGGCTCTGCCTGCCCCCGCGCCCGGTCTCACAGAGGTGCTTATCAGCCACGGGGATCTCCGCGGCCGCCTGCTGCTCCGGGATGCCCCGCGCCCGGAAGCCGCGCCGTTGATCCGCCGGCTCGCGGAGGAAGGCATCCGCGTCACCATGCTCACCGGGGACCGGGAGGAATCCGCCGCCCTGATCGCGCGCGAGCTGGGTCTGCCGGACTACCGTGCGGGCCTGCACCCGGAGGACAAAGTGGCGGCCATCCGCGAATGGCGCGCCGCCGGGGAAAAGGTGGCCATGGCGGGCGATGGCGTGAACGACGCTCCCAGCCTGGCTGCCGCGGACATTTCCATCGGCATGGGCCTGCGCGGCAGCGACGCCGTGCTGGAGCAGGCGGACATCGTGCTAACGCATGACCGGCTGGAGAGGATCGTGGATGCCCTTCGCCTGAGCCGTCGCTGCCGCCGCATCATCCGGGAGAATCTGGCTATCTCGCTGGGCGTTGTGATCCTGCTCGGCATCGCTGCGATGGGAGCGTGGATTCCCCTGCCAATGGGGGTGCTCGGTCACGAAGGCTCCACGGTCATCGTGGTACTGAACAGCCTGCGCCTGCTGTTTTTCAGTAGTTCGCGCGCATGAAGGATTCCTCCGGCGGCGGCGGGGCCTCGGCGGCGCTATCGACTTCCAGCACGGGCACGAAGCCCTCGCCTTCATCGGGATAGCGCATGGTGCCGGTGAGTTTCATCCAGGTGTTTTCCTCCACCTGCGGCATCTCTCCCTTGAAGCGCACGATGATCGGGATCGCGCGGCTGTCGGCGGCACAGCAAGTGATGAAGAGGCGGTAGAGCCGGCGCTGCTTCGGCCCGCCGTCGGGGTCCTTCACCAGACGGCCCTCCGTCTCCACCGGCATGCCCTCCACCAGCTCCCGCATTTCGGGATCGCCGCTGCTGAAAAACAGCTCCATCAGGCTGAAGGCGTGGTAGCCCTGCGCGTTTTTCGGGTGCTGTTTTTCGACAACCTCTTTCGTCAGTTCCGGCATCGAACTTCCAAGCAGCAGCGAGGTCATTTCGGCGGGGTTCTCCAGAAGCCCTTTCCGCGTGAGCGAGCCGAGCGAGAAGGCGTCCTTCGTCCGCGCCACGCTCACACCCAGCGGCAGCAGCAGGATCAGGAAGGCTGCCAGCGGATGGACGTCCAGGCTCTCGTGATCGTGCGTATCCTCCGGCCCGTGGTCGTGGCCGCAGGACGCCTTCTGATTCGCCGTCAGGAGATTGAAAAAACCCACCACCAGCAGTCCCAATCCCCCGCCCAGCGTCAGCGGCCGGAAGTCCGGGGCCAGATACTTCGTAATCCTCCCGCTGGCGTAGAAATATACCAGCACCCCGCCCCAGGCGATCAGGGCGATCGAGAAAATTACGCGCTGCAGCTTCGGATTCACGGCTTCGCGAGGGATAGGATGATGGCTTGCCAGGCGATTGCCGCCGCCCCGATGCCGATGAAAAGACCCAGCGCCAGCTGAATGATGAAGCGGCGGCGCAACACGGTCTGATAGAGGAAAAGCAACTTCACGTCCAGCATCGGGCCGAAGACCAGGAAGGCCAGCTTCGCCCCGTAGGTGAACTTGTCCAGGGTGGCCGCGATAAAGGCATCCGAGGTGCTGCAGAGGCTCAGCACGAAGGCCAGCGTCATCAGCGCCGCGGGGGCCGCGATATCGTTCTTCGCGAGGGTATCCAGCCACTCTGCTCCGGGAGCGATGCCGGTATTGAAAAGCGCGGTGATCGCCACGCCGATGGTGAAATACACGCCCACGTCCACGAAATCCCGCATCGCCGAGCGGAATGCCGCCACCAGCCGGTTATCGTCCTGATGATCGTGGTGGTGATGATGTTCGTGGCCGTGGTCGTGGCCACAGCAACCGCCGCCGTGGCCGTGGTCATGATCGCCATGGCCCTCGGCGGGGGCATGGGCTGGTTCGGGTTTTGAAAGGCTCTCGACCAGCCTCTGGCGCAGCAGCTTCACCAGCGGAATGCGGGACACGATGAGTCCGACGGCCACTGCGACCAGAAAACCGAGCCCGAGGCGGGAAACCGTCATCACGAGGCTGGCGGAAAAGGTGAGGTCCGGCCCGAAGGGGATCTCCGGCCCCTTGAAAGCCTTCCAAGTGCTGAGCGCCGTGATCGGATTCACGATGGGAGCGGCCAGCATGTAGGTCAGCGCGCAGGAGACCGGCAGTCCTTTCTTCACCAGACGGCGGATCACCGGGACCACCGCGCATTCGCACACCGGGAGGATCCCG
>CAMPGU010000042.1 GCA_946885645.1 uncultured Haloferula sp. | reverse complement strand
TTTCATGCCAATAGGTGAAGGCGGACGCGGGAAGATTGTCGAACCTTTTACCCTCCGGATCTGGCATCGCGGGGAAAGATCGCGATGGCTCTCCATCCCCCGAAGGGGTAAGACGTGGAATATTCCCGGCCGGGTTTTCATCCCATGCCATGACCTCCGTGCTCCCCCGGCTACTTTTCCTCCTTCTCCCGTGCCTGGGACTTTCCGGTCTGGCATCCGCGGAGCGGGAAATGGAAGCGCTCGACCGGGGGGTGGTGGCCCTGCGCCAGCCCGATGGGAAGGTGTACGTGGGCTGGCGCCTGCTCGGCACCGATCCCGAAGGGACCGCCTTCCATCTCTACCGGCTCGGGGGCGGCCGCGAGGAGCGCGTCAACAAAGCCCCTTTGACCGGGCCCACGAATGCCATCGATCCCGAACCGGGGAATGCGGAAGCCTATGCCATCCGGGTCCTCAGGGACGGAAAGGAGGGGCCGCTGGAGAAGCCGGCGGAGATCCTGCCGGACAACTTCATTGAAATTCCGATCCAGCCGCTTCCGGACTACCGGCCGGGCGACGCCTCGGCGGCGGATCTCGACGGCGACGGTGGCTACGAGATCATCCTCCACCAGGTCTCGCGCGGCCGGGACAATTCCTTCAACGGCATCACGGGCACGCCCGTGCTCGATGCCTACAAGCTGGACGGCACCCGCCTCTGGCGGATCGATCTGGGCATCAACATCCGCGAGGGCGAACACTACACCCAATTCATCGTGTATGATCTGGATGGCGACGGCCGGGCCGAGTTGGTGTGCAAGACGGCCGACGGCACCGTGGACGGCACCGGCAAGGTAATCGGTGACAAAGGCAAGGACTGGCGGAACAAGGAGGAAGGCTCCCGGCGCTACGGGCGCATCCTGAGCGGGCCGGAGTTCCTGACCGTCTTCGACGGAAAGACCGGTGCCGCGCTCAAGACCGTGGACTACATCCCCGGCCGCGATCCCATCGACGGCTGGGGCGGTTTCGGGGGAAACGGCGGGAACGACGACTACGGCAACCGCTGCGATCGCTTCCTGGCCTGCGTGGCCTATCTGGACGGCATCCACCCCAGCGTGGTCATGTGCCGCGGGGTCTATGGCCGCAGCGTGCTGGCCGCATGGGACTGGCGCGGAGGGGAGCTGACCTCCCGTTGGGTTTTCGACTCCGGGATCTCGCGCCCGCCCTACACCGCCGCCTCCCCCTATTCCGGCATGGGCGGACATGCCCTGTCAGTCGCCGATGTCGATTCGGACGGGAAAGACGAAATCCTTTATCAGGCGATGACGGTCGATGATGATGGCAAGGGACTCTACTCGACGGGTCGCCGGCACGGGGACGCGCTCCACGTGAGTGACTTCGACCCCTCCCGGGAGGGCATGGAATTGTATCTGGTGACCGAGAACGAGGAGGAGACGGTCCGCTTCCGGACACCGGGCGCGGGCCTGCACGACGCACGCAGCGGGAAGCTCCTGTGGAGCCACAGCCCCGGCATCGATATCAGCGACGGGATCGTGGCGGACATCGACCCCCGGCATGCGGGTGCGGAGGTCTGGGGCGGCCCCGGTCCCCTGCGGACCGTGAAAGGAGAAGAAATCGGCAGGCCTCCCCGCCGGTCCGATTGGGCGATCTGGTGGGACGGCGACTTGCTGCGGGAAATCTACGGCGGCTTCTCGATCTACAAGTGGGACTGGGAGAGGGGGATCGAAAACGTCGTCTTTTCCGCCTCACCCGGGGGACCGGAAGGCCGGAACCGGTATGCCGGCATGCGGCCCAATCTCGCCGCCGACCTGATCGGCGACTGGCGGGAGGAATTGCTCGTCCCCGGCCCCGATGGCAAGTCGCTGCGGCTCCACACCACTCCCATTCCCACGGAACACCGCCTGCCGACCCTGATGCACGACCCCCAGTACCGGCTCTCGGTCGCGTGGCAGAACGTGAGCTATAACAAGCCGCCGCATCCCTCGTTCTTTCTCGGTCACGACATGAAGCAGCCGCCGCGGGCTGCCATCAATGGGGCGGGTAAAAAGGGAATGACCTTGCGCCGTTAGAACAAGATGGCAGCGTGGGATGAAAGCCCATGGCATTTCCCGCCGCCCACAAGCACCTCTTCTACACCGAGATCGCAAAATTGCTGGAAGCCGGTTTCGGCATCCGTGAAGCCGCCGCGGCGATGCTGGACACGCGGCTACCCTCCTTGCAGGCAGAACTGCTGCGGGAGATGGACCGGGATCTGGAGGCGGGCAAATCGATCACCGAGGCCTTTGCCAAGAACAACGCCGTCATCAGCGATCTGGAGCGCGGAATCATCGGCGCGGGCGAGCGGGGCGGGCGCATGGGCCAGGCTTTCCAACATCTGGCCGATTATTTCGGGATGCTCGCTATCGCGCGGCGGGATGCTCTCCAAAGCATGGTCTATCCCGTGGTGCTGCTCCATCTCGGGATGTTCGTGGCCGTGGTTCCCGGTGCGCTGATCAGCGGTGAAAAGGGCTTTGCAGGGATCATGGTCCAGCTCGCGGCGGCGTTGCTGGTCCTTTATGCGCTGTGCTTCGCGGCTTGGCTGGGCATCAAGGCGATCTTGAAATCGGCGGAAGCAAACCCGCGTGTGGACGCGATGCTCAATCGTCTGCCGGTCGTCGGAAAGGCCCGCCGGAGCATGGCGATGGCGCGGTTCACCAAGGTCTATCACACCTGCCTCCTGGCCGGCCTCTCGATGCATGAAACGGTGGCCTCCTCCGCGGAGGCATCCCGCAGCGGGCGAATCCGTCAAGCGGGTCGTGCGATGGCGGAATCGCTCAAGGAAGGGGAGGCGCTGGGCCCGCTCTTCGTCTCGAGCGGCGCGTTTCCGGCGGCCTTCGCGCGGTCCTACGCCACGGCGGAGGAGTCTGGCAGCCTCGACAAGGACCTGTCCCGCTGGTCCGCCGTCTATCAGGACGAGGCAGCCCGCGGCAGCAAGGCGGTGTCGGTCGCCGTGCCGAAGATCCTTTACGGCCTGGTCATGGCGTTCGTGGTCTGGAAGATCCTCTCCTTCTGGGGCGGCTATTACGCCGCCTTGGATCAAATGAGTGAATGACCGGCCTCAGCGCCGTCTGCGCAACAGGGCGAGCATCCCGAGTGCACCGAGGAAGGCGGAAGCGGGCTCGGGCACGAGCTCGGGCGAGTGGACGATTTGCATCCCGTTGAATGCCGCGTAACGCGTGCTGTAGCCGTCGGAGTCCACCAGGACGTTTCCGCCGAGACCTGCCACGACATTCGCCCAACTGAAATGCACGTTCCCGCTGCCATCGGCTTGCACGTGGAATTTCACATACTCCACTCCCTCCTCCAGCTCGCCGTCGCCGCCGGACACGCCATCCCAGGCGGTTTGCTTGGAAATGCCATCGACGGTGAAGAGGGTATTCTGGCCGCGATAGACATTGCCGGTGAATTTGTCCCCTTGGCCGTAGAAATAGAAATCGTAATGACCGCCAGCTGACAACCCCGATACCGTACCGCTCATGGTGGCGACCAACCCGGGCCCGCCGGCATCCAGATAGGCGTAGTCCGCCATCAGGCCGGCGTAGCTTCCCCCGCCGATCTCCTGGTCTCCCATTCCCGCACTGTCATAGATGCCGTTGATGCCGAGCGAGAGAGTGATGGAGGTCGTATCGCCTTCGGAATCCAGCAGCGGGATCGACTCCACCTTGTCCTTCACCCCGTCACGGGCTACGGAATTCCAGTATGCGGCCGCACCGGAAGGATCGGCCGCCGCGGCCGGTCCGGTCTGGGAAACGGGAACCGCACCCGCGGCGAAATCGATATTGAGCACCGCGGCCGGCGCAGCTCCTGAGAGCACGGCAAAAAACAACAGGATAGGACAAAGGGGGGATCTCATCTCAGTAGAGGGGGTGAGAGCGAGAGAGGGGGGAACGCGGAGTTTTTAAAATTTCTCCGGAGGTTTTGCAACTACGCGATCGCGTAGGATCCCCCTCCGATCACGGGTCCGAGGATGCCCGGTCCCCGTGCCCTGAAGAGGCGGCCCGGCGGCGGCGCAGCAGCAGCAGGACGCTCGCGGCCATCCCGAAAATGGCGGTCGAAGGCTCCGGCACCACATCCACGATCTGCATCCCATTCAAGGCGGCAAAGCGGGAGCCGGTGCCCGTATTGCTCGGCACTTGATCGCTCATCACGTTCACACCTTGGACGACGTTCGACCACGTGAAGCTGATCTTCCCGCCGGCATCCGCCACAGCGGTGAACTGCACATACTCCATGCCTTCGACGAGGTTCCCGTCACCGCCATCGAGCCCGTCCCAACCGGTTTGCCGGGAGGAGGCGTTTACGGTGAAAAGGCTGTTTTCACCGGACGAAGACGCGTCCGTGCCCGCCATATCGCTGCCTTGGCCGTAGAAATAAATGTCATACGTGTTGCCGGCTGCCAGACCGCCGATCACCCCGCTGGCAATCGTCACCGAAGCATTGGCCCCCGAGTCGAGCTGAAGGTAATCCTCCATGAGCTGGCTGTAGGATACGCCGCCCGACCCGCCCTGTGCGACTTCCTGCTCGGAGGCACTCTTCTTGGTATTCACAAAGCCGGAGACGGCAATGTCCCACGTGGTGGCTTCCCCGGAGGAATTCATCAAATTCTCCACGGAGAGGGCTCCCACGCTGCCGACGATATTGTTCCAGATGGCAGTGGCACCCGCCGGATCGGTAGCGGCGGCCAGCCCCGCATAGCGGTCCGCGGCGGTGGCCAACTCGGAGAAATCGATATTGACGACGGCAGCCGGTGCCGCCGCGGCGGCAGCAAAGACCGTACAGGCCATGAGAGGGGGGGAACTCATATAAAAGCCGGAAGGGAGAGAAAACCTCCACTCTCTAGCCAGCTTCAAGCCCACCCGCAAGCTCCGAAAAGCTTGGTGCCAACGAGTTCCGTTTCGACAACCTCCAACCGCTCCTCAGCGGTGGCGCCGGACCAGCAGGGCGAGCATGCCGAGCCCTCCCAGCAGAGCCGCCGACACCTCGGGCACCGAAACGAGCTGGATGCCATTCAGTGCCGCGAAGCGCGAGCCCGGCGCGAACCCGTCCGGATCGGGTCCGTTGATCGAGGAAATGATGTTGGACCAAGTGAAGGTGATCGTGCCACCGACATCCGCCGCCACGAGGAACTTCACGTACTCCACGTTTTCGGTCAGTACGCCGTTTCCGCCGCTCACGGTATCCCATCCGGTCGCCTTGCTCTCCGCTCCGATGGTAAAGCGGGTGTTCTGGCCGCGAGCCGAACTGGTACTTGAATCGGCAAAGGTCTCGCCCTGGCCATAGAGGTAAATCTCATAGGACGCCCCCGCGGTGAGCCCGGAAACGATGCCGGTCGCCGTCGCCACGGTTCCCGCGGTCGTATCGAGACGCAGGTAATCGCGCATCAAATTCAAGTGGCCGCTGGCGAGCTCCTGCTCACCGCTTGCCGCCGCGATGACTCCGGTGAAACCGGTGATGTCCAAGGTGATCCCGGTCGCTACACCCGATGAGTCGTTGAGCACTCCGGTATCCACCACCCCGGCAGAGATTTGCTGCACCCCGTTCCAAGCGGTATTCCCCGGCGCATCCGGAGCGGCAGCCAGTCCCGACTGCGTATTGGTCCCGCTATTGAAGTCGATGTTCACCACGACTGCCGACGCAGCGTGAGTCAAGACGCCGAAGGCGACAATCAGGGGGAGGGGGAAATTCATAAAATTGTCGTGGGGCGACGGTCGGCGGGGCTTCTAACGAGATCCCGAGCGCTTGACAAGCTGTAAAATAGTGCCCGACGGCTTGGAAAGCCCTCAGATTCAAGCACCGAACCGGAAGGACATTCCGAGGGTATGGTCCGGAAGGGTATATTTTATGGAGAAACGAGACGATAAAAGGCACTCCCCGCGGGGGGATCGATATCCTCATATTCCACGATCCCCTCTCCTTCCGCTCGTTCGGTGTGGATGGTGAACCAGTCCACCAGATTCGTGCTGCGCTGGAAGCGGTAGGTCGCCCCCGCCACGCCGCCGAACCGGATCCGCATGCCGCCCGTCGCACTCTTTACCAAGGTGGGTGGCGGCGCACCGGTGATCCCGTCGCCCGGGGTGATTGTAAGCGTGAGCAGCGCGCTGGTGAAGCCCCCGCGCCCGTCCTGCACGGTCAGCAGGAAGCTATCGGAGCCCGAGTAATCGATCGGAGGCCGGTAGCTCAGGCTGTCGGTGCCCATCGCCACCCAGCCCCCGGCTTCCGAGCTATCCGGCGCGACAACAAGGCTCACCGGATCGCCATCCGGATCGGAGGCACCGGCGAGGATCAGGGAGTAAGGAATGAGGATCTCCGAATTCACCGGGACCGTCTCCGCGTAGCCCGCGAAAGCCGGGGGAGCATTGGTACCGGTGCTCACCGCCAGCGCCGGCCGCGCGGCCACCACCGCGTTTTCCTGAGCCGCGAAGGAGACATCGCGGGTGGATGTGTCCGCCTCCAGGATAAAGCTGTACCTGCCCGGGCCGGTGATGTGCGTGCCCACATCGAATTCGATCACCTTTCCGTCGGTCACGTCGCCGGTGAAGACCGCGACTTGCGGGCCCTTGGCGGGAGCGGTCGCGCCGGTGATGCCGGTCTCGGTCCAGTCGTTCGAAGCCGCGGCGTAGAGCCGCAGGGTCATCGTACCGGAGGAGACGTCGTCCCCTTCGGTCAAGCGGACGAAGGCGGTGCCGGGGGTGGCGGCGTAGGAGGAGAGCCCGTCCGCCCCGCCGAGCTCGAATTGCAAGTACGAGATCCGGGTCCGGGTGGAGGATTTTTCCACGCGGAGCTGGGCGATGTTGTTGTTGCTCCCGTTCTCCGTATAGGCGTCGTGAAGGGCGGCATAGGTCTCCTGGCTTCCGGAGGGTGCCTGGATGAGGACCGTGACGTCATCGGAAGAAGAGAGTTCGGTATCGGAGGCGCTGAAGCGCAGGACGTAGCTTCCCGTGGTGCTGAAGGTGGCCGTCGTGGTCGAGGTATTCGCGTTGGAAAGAGACACCGGAGCGGGTCCGGAAACGACCGACCAGTTTCGGGTGAGGGCGAGGCCGGCGGGGAGACCGTCATCGGTGACGGTGCCGGTAAAGCTGACCTGCACGGTGCTGCCGCCAAGGAAGGCGGATTTGTCGGCACCGGCACTGACCACGGGCGCGGTATTCGTGCCGCCGCTTCCGCCGGTGGAGCGCACCAGGGCAATCCAATCCTGGGTGCCGGTGTCCGGAGGGCTGCCCAGATTTGCGGTGCCGCCGCCGTTGAGCGTCGGGCCGCTAGCCACGGCACCCGTGCGGGGATTGAACCACTTCACCGTGAAAGTCCCGCTCGCGGCGGAAAGGTTCAAGCTCGCCGATCCTCCTCCGTGAAGCTGGACCAGATAGGTGCTCCCGGTCTTGGCGAGGCAACGGTTGGCATTGTCGCCGTAGCCGCTGACCAGGGAATTCTGGTTCTTCATCTGCTCGAAAGGCACGTTCTCCGCTTCCAGGAATTGCAGGGCATGGCGGCAATAGTCCCAGAAGCTGTCGCGGCTCCTGAAATCGTTGCACGTGAGATCGGAGTTCGGCTTGTCGTAGCCGAAGTAGAATTCGCAGCCCGCTCCGCCGGCCATGATATTGCCCCACAAGGCGTTCTTGCGGGCGTCGGTGTGGCTGGTGCCCGCGTCGTTATCCGGGCGCAAGGACAGGCGGGAATCTCCCGGCTCGTCGCAGGCCACGACCCAAGGGCGATCCGCGTCCTCCGAGCGGTCCAGGTAGTCCTTCGTCATCGCGAACATGTCGGTGAAGTCGGACGCGTTCAATTGCAGCGAGAAACCGGTGAGCTTGGAGGCGCTGCCGAGCATGTTGTAGTGGTTCGAGCCGTTGTGGATGACGAGGTGGTGGTGGTACGGATCGCTATCGTGGAAATACTGCGCCCACGCCTGCTTGTCATCCAGGTCGGCGGTGCATTCTTCCCCGAGGTTCCAGTTGAGCGCGAGGTGGTGGCCGAAACGCGCGATCAGCTCCCGGTAGTAGAGCTTGCGCTGGTTCCCCAGCGCGCCGCCGTCGAGCAGGTTCTGGTTCTCGATCTCCTGGGTCTTGAAGTGGAGGTACATGCCCTTCCGCGTGCCGTGCTCGAAGACCGTCTCCCATTGGTCGAGCTTCGAAACATCCAGCCGCGAGCGCTCGGAATAGGTCGTGTAGGGGAAGACGTTCTTGTCGTCCCCGTTGATGTTCATCGTCAGGAAGGAGAAGGCGTTCAAACCCTCGGAGGCCAGATAGTTGATGGCGCCGATGAGCCCCTTGCCCTTCCCGCTTCCCCAGGTGGGATCGCCTGCCTGCCAGTCGCCCGCATGGGGGCTCCAGCTTTTGACCAGGCTGTCGCCCTGCCCGTCGGTTTTGAAATCCCCGTCGAAATCCGCGTAGGCCAAAAGGTTCTCCGGCGCGTCCACGCCCGCTTTCATGAAGTACTCGCCCGTCTCGGCGAACCGCAGGTGATGCTTGCCGACGTATTGCAGGCGGCCCTTCCCGCGGAGATCGGTGCCCGCCTTGTCGGTGGCGGCAATACTGAAGCTCCCGCTATCGCCATCGAAAAATCCCGCCGGAGATCCTGCGGTCGCGGCGGCATTCGTCGCAACATTGGTGCCGGTGCGGAAAGACGCGGCGTAGGTCCACGCGCCGGTTTCGTCGGGGGAGAAATGGACGCGCCAGACGTTGCCCGCACTCGCGGAGGTGTTCGCCGCATCGCCATCGGCCGCATAGTAGCCGGGCACCACGTAGGTCTTCCCGCTGCCGGGATGGGTGAAGGTCACGTTCAGGCGGTAGTCGGTGAAAGGATTCGGAGTCGCCGATTCGGAGGTGTTCGGACCCGCGAAGCTCAGCGTGACCTTGTGCCACTTTTTCAGCTCGCCGCTGATGAACGCATCGCCGCCGCTGGCAGGGAGGACCGAGACCGAGACCTGATCGCTTGCGGATGACCCGCTGTTATCGGTGACCGTGTAGCGGAAGACGTAGGTGCCCTCACCCAATCCGGAGGCCGTCAGGGCGGACGTATCCGCCCCGGACAGGACCGCGGCGGCGGGCCCGGAAACCTGGGTCCAGGCATGCACGGTGATCGTGCCGTCGCTGTCGGAGGAGGACCCGTTGATCACCACGGAGGAAACGGGCAGCGTGATCGCCTTGTCCGCACCGGCATCGGCGACAGGAGCGGCGGGGACGCTTCCCCCGCTGGAAACGGTCACGGTCGCATCGTCCGCGCCGACCAGCCCGGTCTCGCTATACACCCGCAGCCGGAAAACGTAGGTCCCTTGGATCAGATTGGAGGCGGTGAGATTCAAGGTGCTCTCCCCGGCGCGCGTGGCATTGCCCGGCCCCGAAAGCTGCGTCCACAGGTAGGCATAGATCTGGTTGCTCGGATCCGTGCCGGTACCGTTCAAGGTGACCGAGGTCGCGGGGAGGGTCACCACCTTGTCCACCCCGGCATTGACCACCGGCGAGCCCGGCCCGGCCGATACGGTTACCGCCACATCGTCGAAGGCGGTCAGCCCGCCGTTGTCCGTAACCGTCAGACGGAAGCGGTAGATCCCGTGAGTGAGATCCGCGACCGTCGGACTCACCGAATTGCGGCCGGTGATGGTAGCCACCGCCGGCCCCGCAACCTGATCCCACCGATAGCTCGCGATGCTGCCCCCCGCATCGCTGGCGGACCCCGCCAACGCGACCGAGGACGCCGGCAGGACAACCGACTTGTCCGTGCCCGCATGGACGGTGGGCGAGCCGGCGGGTACCTGGTCGGTCACCGTGAAATTCACCGTCACCGGAGTGCCCTCGGTCCCTCCGCCGGCAGCCGCCGAATAGGGCGTGACCGTCAGGCTGTGATTTCCGGGCGCAGGCGTCCACGGGAGGTAATCGTCCCAGATGTTATCCCCGCCGATGGTATAAGGGGCGCGGCTGTCGATTTTGTAGGCCGCATTCCCGTCGAGATTAAAGCGCACCGAGCCGAGCACCGGCGGAGAGGTATCGACCCGCAGGTTGAGATTCGGGCCGGTCGTCGCGAGGTTGATCGTCGCTCCGTCCGTGATCGGGGTGATATCGCGGTCGGTGTCCGCGTTCACCAGCATGATCCGGGTGGCGGCCGGGACGGTGCTGGCCGCCGTGTTCAAAGGAGACTCCGGGACCGCGGCGGATTTTGCGCTCGTATCGATGATCGTCGATTTGCGGAACAGGATCCGGTCGTAGTTGAAATTGATGGATCGCCCCGCGATGGTCAGGATGTAGGTGGACCCGGCGTTGAAATGGTAAACCGGCCACCGCTTGTTGGACGAGCCGCCGGCATCGAGAAGGTTCGCCCACCCCCAGGTGACGGGCGAACTCACGTACATTTTCGTATAGGAAGTGAGCAGGCTCAACGGGGCGTCGTCCATATGGGAGCCGCCCGCATCCGGACCGGCACCGAAGGTGGCCCCGTTCACCCCGGCCACCTTCACCCAGCAGTCGTTGTTCTTGTCGCTCGCCGCGCCATCGAGGCGCTGACGGGCGCGCAGATGCAGGTGGTAATAGCCGCTCTCGTTGATCTTGAATTTGTAGGTCAGCGGCGTCTTGGGGGTGTCTCCGTTCGAAGAGTTTCCCTGGAACTCCAGGTGCGCCTCGCCAGCCGCCCCGTCCACGTAGTTAGCCTCGCCGGGAGTGTAGGTTTCCCAGCGGTCGGTCCCCGTCCCCAGGAAGGACGGCGTCCGCTCCGCCTCCATGACGAGAATCCCCCCGTGTTCCTGATACACGTCATTGACCCCCACCGGAGCGGCAGAAGCAAGGGAGCCGAGCGCGGCATAAATCAAAAAAGCTCTGGTTGGCGACATGAGCTAGAAATCAGATGAATATGAAAATATAAGTATATGTAATATACAGGCGCTATTGCGCTACGGAGCAACCGAGGGGGGTATTTTCCTTCTCCCTGAAAGGCCTGCGACGGGGGATGCCGGAGGCGGAATACGCACAGGGTCAAGGCTAGTATCTAGAGCCATTCCGGATCATCGGCTAGTAAAAAAGACTAACAAAGCCGTGATGACGACGGGGGAATTCGCGTATCCCCGCCCTCGCCTTTCCCCTTTCAAGGTTCGGTGATGCGATAGAAAACACGATCCTCCACCGCCTCCTCATCCATTGCTTCGATTATCCCGTCCGGCTCCCGCAACAGCGGCTCCAAGGTGGACCAATTGATCAGATCGATCGATCTCTCCACCGAATAACCATATCCCGGAATCCCGGCAAAGCGGATCGCCGCTCCGCCGGCGACCCTCTCGACGCTGGGGGAAATGCCCGTGATTCCATTCCCGCCGATCACCGTGATATCCAGAATCGCCGATGCCGAGGCACCCCGGGCGTCCTGAATGGTAAGGAGAAAGGAGTCTTTCCCGAGGTAGTCGATGGCGGGGGCGTAGGTGAAGCCTTCTTCTCCCGAGACGATCTCGCCGCCCGCGGTGGTCGAGCCGTCTTCGATCAGCAGCGAGAGCGGGTCCCCGTCCGCATCCGAGGCCGCCGCCAGGACTTCGCCGCGGGAGAGGCTGACGGGCGTGTTCGCCTGCGTGCTGACCACGAATCCCGGAAAGACCGGCGCGGTATTGGGAGGGAGGGTGACAACGAGCGCGGGCCTAGCGGCAGCGGTCGGGCTTTCCTTCGAGGCAAAGGCGACGTCCTGGCCCGGCGAGTCCGTTTCGATGATAAAGGTGAAGATCCCGCGCTCCGCGATATGGCTCCCGAGGTCGAATTCAAGGACCGATCCGGCGGGAATATCGCCGGTGAAACTGGCGAGTTCCTGACCTTTCGGCGGGGCGGTGGCACCGTCCAGTGTGGCTTCGGTCCAATCGTTCGAAGTCCCCGCGAAAACGCGAACCTTCATTTCCCCGTCCGAGGAATCCCCGCCTTCCGTAAGCCGCAGCAGCGCCTGCTCCGGAACAGCCTCCAAGCCCGTGAGATCGAACTGGAGGTAAGCCACCTGGAGCGGGTCGATGGCTGCCACCCGCAGCCATTCGCTGTTCTCATGCACCCCTTCTTCCAGGAAGGCATCGTGAACGGGAAACAGCGTTTCCGCTCCCCCGCTTTGCGGCAGGAGGATGGTGACCGCCATTTCGTCGTGAGCCGTGAACTCGGTGTCGGTAACGGTAAGGCCCAGAATGTAGGTGCCGGGCGAAGTGAAGGTGGCGATGGTGGATGAAGTACTCGCGCTGGAAAAAGATACAGCGTCGGGACCCGAAACGAAGGACCAGGCGCGGCTCAACGAAAAAGGGTCCGGCAGCCCGTCGTCGGATGTGGAGCCGTTCAGGGTGATTGCCACCGAGTCGCCGGTGAGAAAGGCGGACCTGTCCGGTCCCGCGCTGACTACGGGCGCGCGGTTCGTCCCGCCGCCGCCGGAAAGGTTTTTCACGAGCACGATCCAATCCGCCTCCGGCGTGTCCGGAGGTGTTCCCAACGCCGTGATCGCGCCGCCTTCCACCGTACCTCCATCAAAGACGGGATCCCCCGTGCGGGGATTGAACCACGTCACGGAATAAGTGCCCTCCGCGCCCGTGAGATCGAGGGTATGGCTCCCGCCGGCGTGAAGCTGGACCAGGTAGGTGTCCCCGATCTTCGCCAGGCACCGGTTGGCGTTGTCGCCGTTTCCGCTCACGAGCGAGTTGTGGTTTCCCATCTGCTCGAAGTGGAATTCATTCCCTTCAAAAAACCCGAGGGTATGGCGGCAATAGTCCCAGAATGAATCCCGGCTGCGGAAATTCTGCAGTGTCAGATCCCCCTCCGGCCGCTCGTAGCCGAAGTAAAATTCGCATCCGCCGCCGCCCGCCATGATGTTTCCCCATAGGGCGTTCTTGCGCGCGTTGTGGTGGCTCTCGCCGGGGTCGTTGTCGGGCCGCACGCCGAGCCGGGAATCACCAGGTTCGTCGCAGGCCACGACCCATGGGCGGTTGAACTCCGCGGATCGAGTCACGTACCGCTTCGTTTGAAAGAAGGTATCGCTGAAGTCGGGCTCGTTCATCTGGAGCGAGAAGCCGGTGAGCTTGGAAGCGTCCCCCATCATGTCGAAATGGCTGGCCCCGTTGTGGATCACGATCGGGTGGTGGTAGGGGTCGTGGTCGTGGAAAAACTGCGCCCAGGTAACCTTCTGGGAGAGCGAAGCGTCGTTGACCTCCTCGCCCAAGTTCCAGTTCATCGCCAGATGATGGCTGAACCGTGCGATCAACTCCCGGTAGTACAGCCGCCGCTGGTCGCCCGTATTCCCGCCGTCCAGCATCTTCTCGTTCTCCGTCTCCTGGGTTTTGAAATGGAGATGCATGCCCATCCGCGTGCCGTGCTCGAAGACGATCTCCCATTGGTCGAGGCGGGAGACGTCCATGCGCAGGCGTTCGTCGTAGGCGAGGTAGGGGAAGACGTTGCGATCATCGCCCTCGATGTTCATCGTCAGGAACGAGAATGAATTCAGTCCCTCCGAGGCCAGGTAGTTGATCGCGCCGATCAGGCCCTTGCCTTTTCCTCCCTGCCAGGAGGGATCGCCTTCCCGCCAGTCGGTCACGTGGGGCTCCCAGGTTTTCACCAGCTCGTCCTCTTCGTCGTCGGCTTTGAAATCGCCGTCGAAATCCGCGTAGGAAAGCAGGTTCTCCGGGGAGTCGGGGCCGGCTTTCATGAAATAGCTGCCGGTGCCGGCGAAGCGGAGGTGATGCATGCCCACGTACTCGAGGCGGCCCTTGGCACGCATGTCGCGGCCGCTCTTGTTCGTCGGCAGGATGACGAAACTGCCGGTTTCCCCGTCGCAGAAGCCCGCGCTCTCTCCCGCGGGGACGCTCGTGCTCATGGCGACATTCTCACCCGTGCGAAAGGATATCGCGTAGGTCCAATCGCCCGTGGCATCGGCCGCGAAATGGATCCGCCAGACATCGCCTGCATCCGCGGAGGTATTCGCGGCATCCCCGTCCGCCGCGTAGTAGCCGGGCACGAGATAGGTCTTCCCGCTCGGCACGTGGGTGAAAGTCGCGTCCAACCGGTAGTCGGTGAAGGGGTTCGGCGTCGCCGTCTCGCTCGTCGGCGGACCCGTGAAGCTCAGGGTGAGCTTGTGCCACATTCTCAGTTCCCCCGTCACGGCAGGGGCTGCCTCCTCCTGGCCGATTGCTGCCACGGATAGAAGGCACCACGCCGTCAGGGCGGAAAGCCATGACAACCACCTCCGCCACAAGCCGGAGGGTCGCACGGATGGATCAAATCGAAGGGGGGGCATGCGTCGGGGGGACGTCGTGTAGGGGGATGAAAAGCTGCGGAAATCATGCCGGATCCGGCATTCTTTCGCGATCTTCGCCACGACGGGGGAAGAAGAAGTCTCCGATCGGGGATTTTTCAAGGGAATCCAGCGGATCGAGGAAAGAGCGGCCCCCTTCACTCACCTTGCGGCGAGCGGTTCACATCCGTGGCGCGCCAGAAATACCACGCGGCGATGGAGCGGTGGGGCCGGAAGCGCTCGCCCAGCGCCTGTAGTTCCTTCGGGGAGGGCATCTCCGGTAGCCGGTAGGTCAGCTTCCATCCCGTGCGCACGCCGTAGTCGTCCACCGGCCAGACATCCGGCCTCCCGAGCGTGAAGATCAGCAGCATCTCGACGGTCCACTTGCCCACGCCGCGGACTTGGGTCAGGCGGGCAATGATCTCCTCATCCGGCAGTGCGGAAATCGCCTTGGTGCCCGGCACCACGCCGGACAACGTCTTTTCCGCGAGGTCCCGCAGGGCGGCGGTCTTCGCGCGGGAGAAGCCGACGCCGCGAAGTTGCTCGTCGCTAACGCTCGCCAGGGCTTTCGGGCCGGGAAAGCGGCCGCCGGGAAAGAGCTTCCGGAATCGCCCGAGGATGGTGGCCGCCGCCTTGCCATGGAGCTGCTGGTGCGCGACCGCGCTGACAAGAGCCTGAAAAGGGCTCCGGGCCGTTTCGATTTCCATCGTGCACGGGCCGACCCGGGCGATCAGCGCCTTCATCGAAGGGCAGGACTTCGCCAGACGGGCGGTGGCCGCGGCGTGGAGTGAAGGGACGGACGGCATGCGTGACCGGTCCCAGCTCAGGAGATTTCCGCGGCGCCGTCAAATCCCACGGAGAGGACCGGATTCGCTGAGCATCTCACCTGTCCCGCGGCCGGCCGCCGTTCTTGCGGGGCCCGGTGCTTTTCCGGGGGCGGGGCGCTTCCTTCAGCAGGGAGGATGCAGCGGCCCGTTTCACGCGCAGGGCCAGGGTGCCTACCTTGAAGCCGTCCAGCGCTTTGATCGCTTCCGCCGCTTCTTCCTGGCTTGGCATGTCGGCGAAGCCGAAGCCCTTGGACTCGCCGGTGGCCTTGTCCATCACAAGATCAAAGGTGCGGACCTTGCCGTGCTTGGCCAGCAGCTTGTACATCTCTTCTTGGGTGATCGCGCGGTCGATATTGCGGACGAGGATAATCATGGATGAGCTCCGAGGGCGGGAGGATAGTGCGATTTTGCGGGAGAAACGAGCACCGATTTCCGCGCGGCGGTACCGGATTGTCCTTTTCTCCTCCGCTGCTTCCCCGCAAGGACTGCCCCATGTCACCGCCGTCCGAGGGTTTATCATGGCTGATCCGCATTCCGGAGGTCTTCGCCGCCCGCTCGGGGGAGATTCTCAAGGGGCTGGATGCCGTGCCGCTGAAAAAGCTCGGGAGTGATTATCACCTCGTGCGCCTCGGGAACCCGGAGGTTTTCCAGGCGTCGGAATGGGCTCCCCTGATCGGCTGGAACCTGCCGGTGCACCACGCTTGGCCTTGCCTCCCGCAAAAGATGGAAGGCTTCGTCGAAAAGGCAGCCCAAGCGATCTTCAGGAAATTCGGCGGAGCGGCTCCCCAGGCGCTCCTGACGGGCCCGCTGCAAACGGGCGCGGTGCATCCTTACTATAAGCATCTCGCCACCAACCTGCGGGGCCGGACCCTCCAGCTTTTCCCCCCGATGCCGGTTCGCGAGCCGGAGGAGCAGGATCCCGAGGCCCCCACGCTGTTCTGCCTGGTCGGGAAAGAGGGCCTTTTTTGCGGGCTCCAGAGCCCGCGGGACGCCAACGGCTTCTATCCCGGCGGCACGAAATTCATCAGCCAGGACGCGGAGACAACCATCAGCCGCGCCGGTGCGAAGATCGCGGAGGCGCTGCACTATATCCGCCTCCACCGGCCTGCGCCTCCCGCTGGCTCCCGCTGGCTCGAACTCGGCGCCAGCCCCGGCGGGATGAGTTCGGAGTTGCTCGCCCGCGGCTACAGGGTCACCGCGGTGGACAGGGCCGCCATGGATCCCCGCCTGAAGGGCCGGGAGGGTCTTGAAGTCATCCGCGCGGATGTCGATTCCTACCGGCCTGCAGGGAGCGAGCGCTTCGATGCGCTGCTCTGCGACATGAACGGGGACGCGCGGGCTTCCCTGCGGCAAGTCGTGCGTCTGGCGGCCCATCTGGAGGAGGGCGCGCCGGTAATTTTCACCCTCAAGGGCGCGGGTGCCGAGTCTCCGGAGGAACTGATCGCCCTCCGTCGGGCGGCTAGCGCCTACGCGACGGCCTCCGGATTATCCCCGGTAGCGTGTACCCATCTGACCTACAACCGCTCCGAATTGACGCTCTTCTTTGAGCGCGTGCGCGGGGACGTCTCCTGACGGGCAATAAATTTGACAGAGAGAACGCGTTTCATAGCGTAAAGGGCCGCGCCAGAGGGGTGCTGCCGGGCCTGCCCGGTACCCGGCTTCAGTCCGGGTCCCCTCCTTTACCCTCAACAACCGACATGAAACGCAACCTCACCCTCAATCCGAAAGCCGTGCTACTCGCAGCCGGTGCTCTCGGCCTGACTTGGGCCCATGGCCAGGTCCGCACGGCCCCGCCGGGCGAAAACGAGCTGATCCCGCCCTCGACCCCCTTGGTCGCGTGCGATCCTTACTTCAGCATCTGGTCGCCCGGCGACAGGCTGAACGGCGTGGAAACCACCCACTGGACGGGTCGCCGGCACCAGTTGACCAGCCTGGTGAAGGTCGATGGCAAGGCGTTCCGCGTGATGGGTGCCACCCCGGCCGCGACACCTGCCCTGGAACAGAAGAGCCTGACGGTTTTGCCGACCCGGACCATCTACACCTTCGAAGGTGCCGGTATCGCGCTGAGCCTCACCTTCACCACTCCCGCGCTCCCGGAGGACATCTCCCTGCTGTCCCGCCCGGTCACCTACCTCACCTACGATTTCCGCGCGACGGACGGCAAGGTCCACGATGTTTCGGTCTTTTTCGGAGCATCCGGCGAGCTGACGGTGAACTCCACCGAGCAGGATGTGACCTGGAAAGACGCCAGCTCCGGCGACCTCGCCGTGGTGAGCATGGGCTCCAAGGACCAGGCCGTCCTCCAGAAGAAGGGCGACGACCAGCGGATCGACTGGGGCTACCTCTATCTGGCTGCGCCTGCCTCCGAAACGGCGGCTTACGGGTTTGCGAAGCCTTCCGAACTTGCGGTGGCTTTCTCGATGAAGGGCATCTCCGGCGGTAAGGGGGAGTCCGGAACGGCAGGTGAAGCGGATGCCGCGGGTGCCGGCATCGAACTGGTCGCTACCCGCGTCGGCGCGGATCCGGTCTCCAAATGGGTGATGATCGCCTATGACGACATCTACGCCATCCAGTACAACCGCAAGAATCTCCGCCCGTATTGGCGGAAAGACGGCTGGGAGGCGAAGGATCTCCTGCAAGCTTCCGCGAAGGAGTACGCTTCCCTGAAGGAGCGCTGCGAGAAATTCGACGAGGAGCTGATGGCGGACCTCCGCAAGCTCGGCGGCGAAAAATACGCCAAGCTCGCCGCGCTGGCCTACCGCCAGTGCTTCGCCGCCGGCAAGTTCGTGGCGGACGAGAACGGGCAGCCGCTCCAGTTCTCGAAGGAAAACCACTCGAACGGCTGCATCGCGACCTCCGACGTCTTTTATCCGATGGCCCCGCAGTTCCTGCTCTTCGGCCCCAGCGTGGCGAAGTCCTTCCTGGCACCCTTTATGGAGTATGCGAAGAGCGACCGCTGGAAGTTCCCCTTCGCCCCGCATGATCTTGGCACCTATCCGCACGCGAACGGCCAGGTCTATGGCGGCGGTGAAAAGACGGAAGAAAACCAGATGCCGGTCGAAGAAAGCGGCAACATGCTGCTCCTGTTCGCGGCGGTGGCGCAAATGGAAGGCCATGCCGAGTACGCCGGCCTCTACTGGTCGCGGCTGGAACAATGGGCGGAGTATCTCAAGAAGGAAGGCTTCGACCCCGCCAACCAGCTCTGCACCGACGACTTCGCCGGCCATCTCGCGCACAACGTGAACCTGAGCGCCAAGGCCATCTGCGGCCTCGGGGCCTTCGCGAAGATGTGCGAAATGCGCGGCGAAAGCGACAAGGCGGCTGAATACTCGCGGATCGCGAAGGAATTCGCCGCCCGCTGGATGAAGGAAGCGAAGGACGGCGACCACTACCGCCTGGCCTTCGACCGTCCCGGGACCTGGAGCCAGAAGTACAACCTCGTGTGGGACAAGATTCTGGGGCTGGGGCTCTTCCCGGACGAGGTGCTCCGCACCGAGATGGACTTCTACAAGAAGACCCAGAACGTTTACGGCCTGCCGCTCGACAACCGGAGAACCTACACCAAGCTCGATTGGATCGTCTGGACCGCTTCGCTCACACAGGACCGGAAGGACTTCGACGCGCTCATCGCACCGGTCTTCAAGTTTCTCAACGAAGGTCCCGATCGCTCGCCGATGACCGACTGGTACGAGACGATCAGCGGCGAGAAGGTGGGCTTCACCGCCCGTCCCGTGGTCGGCGGGGTCTATCTCCCCGCGCTCTACCACAAGGATCTGTGGGCCAAGTACGCCTCCCGCGACAAGACCAAGGCGAAGGGCTGGGCACCGATGCCCGACTACGTGCCGCCCGTGCTGACGACCATCATCCCGGCCGGAGACGAGAAGGACGACCTGCTGTGGCACTATACCACCCGGCGTCCGGACGGCGATTGGTTCGCCACGGGCTACGACGCCTCGAAGTGGGAACGCGGTGCCGCAGGCTTCGGCGGCGGCGGTGCGCCCAACACCAGGACGCGCACCCGCTGGACCACCTCCGACATCTGGCTGCGCCGCGAAATCACGATGCCCACCAGCATCCCTGACAACCTCGCGCTTTCCATCTACCACGACGAGGAAGCGGTGGTTTATATCAACGGGGTAAAGGCCGC